>NZ_CP093528.1:4022500-4333343 GCF_022682305.1 Shinella zoogloeoides | reverse complement strand
CTTGCCGCCTTTCATGCTCAATTCGCCACGTCGGCATTCCTGCCGGCGCCTTCCATGTTTGCCGTCACCCGTCCGCGCAGAGCCAATAGCCCGGAACGGGATCTGGAGCCCCAAACCACGCCGGCCCCCTACTTCCGACGCAGTTCCTGTTTGTCAAACACAAGTCGGTTCCGAACGATCCGGCATCATGCCCGATCGGATGGTCCCGTTTGTGGCCGCGCCGTCCGCTCCCTCGTCGAGCGCCCGGCGGGCATGCCCTCAATCATCGGGCCGTCCTCGCGGCTTTGCAATCGACGCAACCGAAGGTCGCAAAAAGCCTTTGCCAGAGTGCCAGGGCACCTGGGGCAAGCTTTGCCGATTGGATGATTTTACGAAGCGGAGCCGCTCCGTTACAGAGGACAGATGACCACCTCTGCCTTGTCAGGCAGTCTTGCCGGCGATCATTTTCAGGCTGTGTCCGCGCCCCCTGTGGAAAGCATTTAGGCAGGATCAGCCCCCAAGATCAATCACGAATTTTACGCAAAATTAAGGGGCGGGCGTTGACTCGCAGGGCCGTTTTTGACTCGGAATCGCCCCGTCCAAGGAGAATCCGTTAGGAATCAATGGCTTTGTTTTCGGGCTGTTTTCGGAAGGCTTCGAAAACGAAAAAAATAAAAATTCGCTTGACTCAAATTGCTGTCAAACTCCCGCAACGAAAGGGTCACAGGCGCGGGATAACCTCACGCAACTAACTGAATTTAAACGATTTTCCTCGTCACTCTTTTGACACGATCAGAGCTTGCGGATTCATCATACAGAGGCCGGGAACGACAAAAAAGCCCGGCGCGATGCACCGGGCTTTTCTAATATTACAACGCTTGAAACGGCTTAATCAGGCCGACATCGTCTTAACGCGGTTCGCCAGACGCGAAACCTTGCGGGAAGCCGTGTTGGAATGAAGCACGCCCTTCGTGGCGGCGCGCATCAGTTCCGGCTGGGCTGCCTTCAGAGCGGCGGCTGCAACAGCCTGGTCGCCGGAGGCGATGGCCTCTTCGACCTTGCGGATGAAGTTGCGGACGCGCGAGCGGCGCGACTTGTTGACTGCGGTGCGCGCGGCGATCTTGCGGGTCGCCTTCTTAGCCGAGGTTGTATTGGCCATGTATGCCTCTCTTCAGAAATCTGACACGAACTCCACCCTCGCCGTGCCGGGTCACTGCGACCTGTCATCAAAGCAATTCGGGAGCAATATCGGAAAACCTTGGAATTCGGCTTTCCAAACTGTGGGCGGCGTATAGCGGGAAACCACGATGGCGTCAACGCGGATTCTGCAACAAACGCCGGGAACCTGCTCACCGATGCCGGAAGGCCGGCTTGCGCTTCTCGACGAAGGCGGCCATGCCCTCCTTCTGGTCTTCCGTGGCGAAGAGCGCGTGGAACAGCCGGCGCTCGGCGCGCATGCCTTCCGACAGCACCGTCTCATGGGCGCGGTTCACCGCTTCCTTCGCCATCATGGTGGACGGCAGGGAGAAGCCGGCGATCTTTTCCGCTGCCGCCAGTGCCTCGTCCAGCAGCTTTTCCGGCGCGACGACACGGGCGACGAGGCCGGAGCGCTCCGCCTCCGCCGCGTCCATCATGCGGCCGGTCAGCACGAGGTCCATCGTCTTGGCCTTGCCGAGCGCGCGCGTCAGGCGCTGCGTGCCGCCCATGCCGGGAATGATGCCGAGCGTGATCTCGGGCTGGCCGAACTTCGCCGTCTCGGAGGCGATGATGAAATCGCACATCATGGCGAGCTCGCAGCCGCCGCCGAGCGCAAAGCCGCTGACGGCCGCGATCATCGGCTTGCGGAAGGCGGCGACGTCGTCCCAGCCGGCGGCAAGGTCCTCCACCATGGCGTCGGCAAAGCCGTAGGGCTGCATTTCCTTGATATCGGCGCCGGCGGCGAAGGCCTTTTCCGAGCCGGTGATCACGACGGCGCCGATCCCGGCATCCGCCTCGAAGCCGGCGAGCACGGCCTTCAGCTCCTCGAGGAGCTGGCGGTTCAGCGCGTTCAGCGCCTGCGGCCGGTTGAGCGTGACGAGGCCGACGCGTCCGCGCGTCTCCACCAGCAGGGTTTCATGGGCCATGTGTTCTCTCCTTAGGAATTACTTCTGGCAGACGGCGCAATGGAAGGTCGACCGGCCGCTCTGCACGATGCGGCCGATAGTGCCCGTGCAGCCCGATGTGCGGCAAGGCTCCTTCTCGCGGTCATAGACGGAAAAGGAGTGCTGGAAATAGCCGAGCGAGCCGTCGGCGCGGATATGGTCGCGCAGGGTCGAGCCGCCGGCCTCGATGGCGTCGGCTATCACCTGGCGGATCGCTTCGGTCAGCGCCACCAGCTCCTTCTTCGGCTTGCCCGCCGCCGTCACCAGCGTTCCGGCCAGCCGCTCGGGCGAAAGGTGGGCGCGCCACAGCGCCTCGCAGACATAGATATTGCCGAGGCCGGCGATGTTCTTCTGGTCGAGCAGCGCGGCCTTCAGCGGCGCCTGGCGCCCTCGGAACTTGGCCGCGATATAATCAGCGTCGAGCGTGTTGCCGGTCGGCTCCTCGCCGAGATCACGGAAGAAGGCGTGGGCGGCGATATCCTCGCGGCGGGCGAGGTCCATGAAGCCGAAGCGGCGCGGGTCGTTGTAGACGACGCGGCGCTCGCCCTCCGCCGTCTCCAGATGAAAGACGACATGGTCGTGGCGCGTGTCCTTGCTGCGCGGCATGTGAAAGTCGCCGGGCGTTTCGGCCTCCGGCGCGCCCTCCACCCGGAACGAGCCGGACATGCCGAGATGGGCGATCACCACGTCGCCGCCCTCGATATCGATCAGCAGATATTTGGCGCGACGGCCGAGCGAGACGATGCGGCGGCCTTCCAGCGCCTCGGAGAAGGCAGGCGGGAAGGGAAAGCGCAGGTCCGGGCGGCGCAGCTCCGCGCGGCGGATGCGCGATCCCTCCATGACGGGCGCAAGGCCGCGTTTGACCGTTTCCACTTCCGGCAATTCCGGCATCCCGTTCTCCTTGAAGACGATTTAACCTTGAGCGCATTTGCCGCGGTCCGGCATTTCCCTCCCGGCCATCTATGTCCTATATACCCGGCGAAGCGTTCAGATAGCGCGGCCAAAGCCAATTCGCTATGGTCTTGCCAGCATTAAGGCTGCGACAGACCGGCCCATGGAGACGACGATGACCGAACAGCGCACATCCGCAGACGGCGGCATGGAAACCTCCTACGGCTTCCGCGAGGTGCGGGAGGGCGAGAAGCAGGCGCTCGTCAACGACGTGTTCCACAAGGTCGCCAAGCGCTACGACATCATGAACGACGTCATGTCCGCGGGTCTCCACCGGGCCTGGAAGGATGCGATGATCGCAAGCCTCAACCCGCGCAAGGACGCCTCCTACAGGTCGCTCGACGTTGCCGGCGGCACCGGCGACATCGCCTTCCGCATCGTGGAAGCATCCGACCGTCTTGCCCATTCGACCGTGCTCGACATCAACGGCTCGATGCTCGGCGTCGGCGCCGACCGGGCGGCGAAGAAGGGGCTTTCGGCCAATCTCGAATTCGTCGAGGCCAATGCCGAGGAGCTGCCCTTCGAGGCCGGTACCTTCGACGCCTATACGATCGCCTTCGGCATCCGCAACGTGCCGCGCATCGACGTCGCGCTTTCGGAAGCCTACCGCGTGCTGAAGCGCGGCGGGCGGCTGCTCGTGCTGGAATTCTCCGAGGTGGAGATGCCGCTGCTCGACAAGGTCTATGACGCCTGGTCGTTCAACGCGATCCCGCACTTCGGCAAGATGATCACGGGCGACGCCGAACCCTACCAGTATCTCGTGGAATCGATCCGCAAGTTCCCCAACCAGGAAGACTTCGCGGCGATGATCCGCACGGCCGGCTTCTCGCGCGTTACCTATACCAACTATACCGGCGGCATCGCGGCGCTGCATTCGGGCTGGAAGCTCTGAGCATGGCCCTCTTCCCCACTAAGGACGGCCTTTCCGCATGAGCGTAGTCGGCGCCTATTTCCGCCTTGCCCGCGTGGGCTGGGTCCTCGTGCGCGAAGGCGTGGTCTCGGCGCTGCCGACCGAGGGCATGCCGACGCTTGCCCGCGCCGCCCATGCCTTTGCCGGCCTCTTCGAGCGGCGCAAGGCCGCCAAGGGCGTTCGTGGCGACAACCTTGCCCGCGCCATCGAGCGCCTCGGGCCCTCCTATGTGAAGATGGGCCAGTTCCTGGCGACCCGCCCCGATGTCGTCGGCGCGGAGATCGCCGTCGAGCTTTCGGCCCTGCAGGACCGCATGGCGACCTTCCCGAAGGAAGCGGCCGTCGCGACGGTGGAAGGCTCGCTCGGCCGCTCGCTCACCGATCTCTATGTGAGCTTCGGCGATCCCATCGCAGCCGCCTCCATCGCGCAGGTCCATCCCGCAACGGTGCGCGATGGCAGCGGCGAACGGCAGGTTGCGGTGAAGGTCATCCGCCCCGGCGTGCGCCAGCGTTTCGGCCATGATCTCGAAGCCATGTATGCGGCCGCGCATCTGCAGGAAAAGATCCTGCCCAACACACGACGGCTGAAGCCCGTCGAGGTG
This sequence comes from Shinella zoogloeoides, assembly GCF_022682305.1. Taxonomy (NCBI): domain Bacteria; kingdom Pseudomonadati; phylum Pseudomonadota; class Alphaproteobacteria; order Hyphomicrobiales; family Rhizobiaceae; genus Shinella; species Shinella zoogloeoides. Next base: position 4,328,761 of record NZ_CP093528.1, on the reverse strand, counting down.
ACGCGCACGCTGGAGCAGACGACCAAGGTGGAGATGGATTTGCGGCTTGAAGCGGCCGCCCTTTCCGAACTCGGCGAGAACACCAAGGACGACCCCGGCTTCCGCGTGCCGACGGTCGACTGGGAGCGCACCGGCCGCGACGTCGTCACCATGGAATGGATCGACGGCATCAAGATGTCCGACGTCGAGGGGCTGCGCGCCGCCGGCCACGACCTCGACAAGCTGGCGGACACGCTGATCCAGTCGTTCCTGCGCCACACGCTGCGCGACGGCTTCTTCCATGCCGACATGCACCAGGGCAATCTCTTCGTCGATCCTGAGGGCGTCATCGTCGCGGTCGACATGGGCATCGTCGGCCGGCTCGGCAAGAAGGAGCGCCGCTTCCTTGCCGAAATCCTCTACGGCTTCATCACGCGCGACTACCAGCGCGTCGCCGACGTGCATTTCGAGGCCGGCTACGTGCCCTCGCACCACGACACGGCGAGCTTCGCGCAGGCGATCCGCGCCATCGGCGAGCCGATCCACGGCCAGCCGGCCGAAACCATCTCGATGGCCAAGCTCCTGACGCTGCTCTTCGAGGTGACGGAACTCTTCGACATGGAGACCCGCACCGAGCTGGTCATGCTGCAGAAGACCATGGTGGTGGTGGAGGGCGTGTCGCGCACGCTGAACCCGCGTTTCAATATGTGGAAGGCCTCCGAGGGCGTCGTCGGCGACTGGATCCGCGACAATCTCGGCCCCAAGCGCCTTTTGACGGACCTGCGCGACGGCGCGCATGCCGCGCTGAGGCTGGCGGAGGCCGCGCCGGAAATCGCCGCCAAGGCGGAGAAGTTCTCGCACGACCTCACCGCCATGGCGGAAAAGGGCCTGCGCTTCGACGCGGAGACGGCGGAAGCCATCGGCCGCTCCGAGGCCAGGCACAGCCGGTCGGGCCGCCTTGCGCTCTGGGTGATCGCCGCGACGCTCGTCTACATCGCCTGGAAGCTCAGTTAGCTGGTCCTGCTTGACCGGCGCCGGCCCGGCGCTAGTCTCTCCTCCATGACAGAAGAGCCGCTGAGCGCCGCCGAACCGCAACCCTTTCTCGAAAGGCTGCGCCGGCAGTTGCGCGGTCTCTATTTCGGGCGTGACCGGGAGGCGATCCGCTTCCAGGTGGCGATGCTGCTCATCGACATCGCCATCCTCGTCTTCTTCGTCACAGGCCCCTATCTGCGCACCGGCTCGGCCTATGTGATCGTCGATTATTTAATCGCGGCCGTCATCGCCTTCGAACTCTGCGCGCGGGCGCTGATCGCGCCGAACCTGCGCTACTGGCTGCTGCGGCCGATGACGTGGGTGGATATCGTCATCCTCGGCACGCTGCTCTTTCCCAACCAGCTGCACAATTTCGCGTTTTTGCGGGTGCTGCGCATCTGGGCGATCAGCCAGAGCAAGCTCCTGACGCTGATGCTGCGCCGGACGGGCAATGGCGACAAGGAAGACGTCATCCAGGCCTGCGCCAATTTCCTCGTCTTCCTCTTCCTCGTCACCGGCTTCGTCTACAGCAACTTCTTCTACGGTGCGGAGGGCTTTGCCGGCTTCGTCGATGCGCTCTATTTTTCCGTCGCGACCGTCACCACGACGGGCTTCGGCGACATCGTGCTGCCCGGCACGCTCGGCAAGCTCACCGCCATCGTCACGATGATCATCGGCATCTCGCTCTTCGTGCGGCTCGCGCAGGCGATCGTGCGGCCCTACAAGGTGACCTTCCCCTGCCCGCAATGCGGCCTTTCCCGCCACGAGACGGACGCGGTGCATTGCAAGGCCTGCGGCCATGTGCTGAACATTCCCGATGAGGGCGCCTGAGCCGAAGCCGCTTGGAAAAGCGCTTTCAAAGGGATAGGACAATTCGTCGGCCACCATGAGAGCCCGGGACTTGCCATGTCGCTTGCAGGAAAACGCATCCTTCTCGTCATCTCGGGCGGCATCGCCGCCTACAAGAGCCTCGACCTCATCCGCCGCCTGCGCGAGCGCGGCGCGGAGGTACGGCCGGTCATGACGGCAGGAGCGCAGCAGTTCGTGACGCCGCTCGCCGTTGGCGCGCTCTCCTCCGGCCATGTCTATACCGACCTCTTCTCCCGCGAGGACGAGCAGGATGTCGGCCATATCCGCCTTGCGCGGGACTGCGACCTTATCGTCGTCGCCCCCGCGACGGCCGACCTGATGGCGAAAATGGCGAACGGCCTTGCCGACGACCTCGCCTCGACCGTGCTGCTCGCCACCGACCGGCCCGTGCTCGTCGCGCCCGCGATGAACCCGAAGATGTGGTCGCATGCCGCCACGCGCCGCAATGTCGAGACGCTGCGCCGCGACGGCCTTGCCTTCATCGGCCCCAATGCCGGCGAGATGGCGGAGGGCGGCGAGGCCGGCCTCGGCCGCATGGCCGAGCCGCTGGAGATCGTCGCGGCTGCGGAAGACCTGCTCGACGGCGGCAGGAAGCCGCTTGCCGGCCGCAAGGCCGTCGTCACGTCAGGCCCGACCCACGAGCCCATCGACCCGGTCCGCTACATCGCCAACCGCTCCTCCGGCCGGCAGGGCCACGCCATCGCCGCCGCCCTTGCGAAGCTTGGCGCTGACGTAACGCTGGTCTCCGGCCCCGTCACGCTGCCCGATCCGCGCGGCGTGAAGGTCATCCGGGTCGAGCGGGCGGAGGAAATGCTTGAGGCCGTTCTCGGCGCGCTGCCGGCCGATATCGCCGTCATGGTCGCCGCCGTCGCGGACTGGCGCGTGGCGACGGAGAACACGGAAAAGATCAAGAAGAAGCCGGGCGAAGGCCCGCCGCCGCTGATGCTGGCGGAGAACCCCGATATCCTGAAGACCATCGGCCACCATGCGCAGCGGCCCAAGGTCGTCGTCGGCTTCGCCGCCGAGACGCAGGATGTCGAGAGCAATGGTCGGGTGAAGCTTCAGAAAAAGGGGGCTGATGTCATCGTCGCCAACGATGTCTCGCCCGAGACCGGCATCATGGGCGGCACGCGCAACAGCGTGAAGCTGATCACCGCCGCCGGCGTGGAGCAATGGCCCGATCTTTCCAAGGACGAGGTCGCCGGACGTCTTGCCGACTGGGTCGCCGCGCGGCTTACTTGACGAGGGCGATCTTCGCTTCCATGGCGCTCGCCGGACGACCGGCGGGCGAGAAGATGCGCATGTCGACGCCGTTCTCCCCCAGCACGACGGCGCTGCCGTCGGGGATTTCCACCCAGGCTTCCGTATCGTCGTTCAGCGGCTCGGAAACGAGGCAGTAGCCGCCGGTCTCGCCCATCGGCGCGGCATAGAGCGTCGGCGCCTTGAAGTCGGTCGCGTAGCGCACGGCGTAAAGCTGGTCGCCATCGGAGAAGGCGGCCGTCATGCGCACCAGAACCTTGCGCTCCAGATGCGCGGCAAGCCGTTCGACGAAGGCGATGGCCTCGGCCATGGCGCCGAGCGGATCGCGCTCCAGACCGAATTGCAGGGCCAGCAGGAACAGCAACTCCGAATCCGTCGAACCGGTGCGGGCGGTGTAGAGGTCGTTGTCCAGCATGGTTTCGAGCGGGCGGCGCAGGTGATCGAAATCGGCGATCTGGCCGTTGTGCATGAAGGACCAGATGCCGTGCACGAAGGGATGGCAATTGTCGCGTCGCGTGCCGCCGCCGGTCGCGGCGCGCACATGGGCGAGGAACAGCGGCGAGCGGACCTGCCGGGCGATGCTCCTCAGGTTGCAGTCCGACCAGGCGGGCAGGATGTCGCGGTAGCGGCCCGGCTCCGGCCGGTCACCGTACCAGGCGATGCCGAAGCCGTCGCCATTGGTGGCCGTCTTGGCGCGGGTGGCGCAATGGGATTGCTCGATCAGCGAATGGGCGGGCGAGGACACGAGTTCCTCGAGATAAAGCGGCTCCCCGCGATAGGCTGCCCAACGGCACATGATGCTTTTCCCGCTTTGAAGAGACCGGCGCGAACCGGCGCTGAACCCGACGCATTAACCATGGCACGCACCGGATTTTCAACGAAAATGGGTAACAAGGCGTTAACGAATATAAACGGAGCGAAACCATGTGTGTCATTCCGGTGAATGGCCGCAAAAACGCCGCCCCGCGCAACATGATTTTGTGAACACTGCGTTTCAGTCCGGGCAGATTTCGTGAACAATGACCGAGGCGTATAAGGGTCCCAAGCAACCCAGTCGAAAGGACCTTTGAAATGTCCATACGCCCCGTAAAACACGAAAGCATCGCCCGCCCCGCCATGGAAGGCGCCGGCGTGAAGCTGCACCGGGTCTTCGGTTTCGGCGATCCGTCGATGACCGATCCCTTCCTGATGATGGACGATTTCCGCAACGATGAACCCGAGGATTACATCCGCGGCTTCCCGTAGCATCCCCATCGCGGCATCGAGACCATCACCTATGTGCTGGCCGGTTCCGTCGAACACGGCGACAGCCTCGGCAATCACGGCGTGATGGGCGCGGGAGACGTGCAATGGATGACCGCCGGCAGCGGCATCCTGCACCAGGAAATGCCGCGCGGCGATTTCGCCGGCAAGATGCACGGCTTCCAGCTCTGGGCGAACCTGCCCTCGTCACTGAAGATGACCGCGCCGCGCTACCAGGACATCAAGTCCGGCGACATTCCCGTCGTCGTCGACGATGACGGCACGGCGGCGCGCATCATTGCCGGCAATTTCTGGGGCAAGACCGGCCCGGTCGACGGCATCGCCGCCGAGCCCGTCTATCTCGACATCTCCGTGCCGCCGGGCAAGACGAAGCGCCTGCCGGTCGATACCTACCGCTCGGCCTTCGCCTATATCTTCGCCGGCTCCGGCACGTTCCGCGACGCCTCGAAGCCCTTCGGCGTGAAGGTGGAGAAGGAATACCAGGGCGAGGAGCTGAACATCCGCGATCTCTCCGGCAACCGCACGCTGGTCGTCTTCGACACGGGCGACGAGGTGACGGTGCAGGCCGGCGAGAAGGGCATCCGCTTCCTGCTCGTCTCCGGCAAGCCGATCCAGGAGCCCGTCGCCTGGCATGGCCCCATCGTGATGAACACGCAGGAAGAGCTCCAGCAGGCGATGCGCGAGCTTCGCAACGGCACCTTCATCAAGCCGGCGCATTGACGCACGGCCACAAGCTCCTATCCTTCCGCCGTATCCTACGGCGGAAGGACGTGTCATGCGGATCGACGGGCAATGCCATTGCGGCTTCGTGACCTATGAGGCAGAGATCGACTCCGAGGCGGTCTCCATCTGCCATTGCACGGATTGCCAGAGGTTGACCGGCTCTCCCTATCGCGTCACCGCCATGGTGCCGGAAAGCGCCGTGCAGCTGACCGGCAACCCGCCCAGGCTCTATACCAAGACCGCCGAGAACGGCCGCCTGCGGCTGCAATATTTCTGCCCGCAATGCGGTTCGCCGCTCTTCACGACCGGCACCGGAGAGGACGCCGCGACCTGGGGCATTCGCTGGGGCAGCATCAACCAGCGCGCCAGCCTGACGCCGAAGCGGCGGATCTGGTGCAGCTCCGCCATGAACTGGTTCGGCGAGACGGCAGCGCTTCCCGGCGTGCCGAAGGATTGAGCCATGGCGGCCGGACGTTTCCAGATCTTCAGGACGGGCATAGACGGCATCGAAGCCGTCTTCGCCGACAGCCGGCATGCCTTCGCCCGCCACACCCACGACGCCTATGGCGTCGGCGTGATCGAGCGCGGGGCGCAGAAATCGGCGAGCGGGCGCGGCATGGTCGAGGCGGGGGCCGGCCATACGATTACCGTCAATCCCGGCGAAGTGCACGACGGGGCGCCGATCGGCGATGCGCCGCGCGCCTGGCGCATGCTCTACCTGCAGCCCGCCGTCGTCGCTGCCGCGGCACGGGATATCTTCGAAGAGGGCCTGCGCGAGGAGTTCCATGCGCCGGTGCTGGAGGACGGGCGCATCGCCGGGCTCGTTTCGGCAACGCTTGCCGCGCTCATGGACCGCAACGCCGCGCGCCTCGCCAGGGAGGAGCGACTTCTCCTGCTCCTTGCCGCGCTTCTGCGGGAAGAGGCGCCCCGCCGCGAAGGCCTCGCCTCGCCGGCCGTGAGCCGGGCGCGTGAGCACCTCGACAGCGACCCGGCTTCGGCCCTGACCCTCGAGGCGCTTTCCGCCGAATGCGGGATCGGGCGTTTCCGGCTGGTGCGGGACTTCGCCCGCAGCACAGGCCTCACGCCCCATGCCTACCAGCTCCAGCGGCGCACCGAGCTTGCCCGCCGGCTGATCGCGGGCGGCACCCCGCTTGCCGAGGCCGCCATGGAAGCAGGCTTTGCCGACCAGAGCCACATGACGCGCAATTTCACGCGGCGCTACGGCTATACGCCGGGCGCCTGGCTCGCCGCCCGCGCATAATCTCCGCAATTTCGTTCAAGACCCGGCCGGCCTTCCGGTGTTTCCTGCTGCTCCCAAGCCGCATGGAGCCCGTCATGACCACCGAATTCCTGATCACCTCACTCGTCGTCATCCTGCTTCCGGGCACCGGGGTGATCTATACGCTGGCGCTCGGCATCAGCGGCGGCTTTCGCGCCGGCCTGCTCGCCGCCTTCGGCTGCACGCTCGGCATCGTGCCGCATATCCTCGCCAGCGTCGCCGGCCTTGCCGCCGTGCTGCATGCCAGCGCGCTTGCCTTCGAGGCGCTGCGCACTATCGGCGTCGCCTACCTGCTCTTCATCGCCTGGAGCCTGCTGAAGGACAGCAATGCGCTCGATCTCGGCCCCGAGCAGGCGCCGGCGGAAAAGGCCGTGCGCATCGTGCGCAAGGGCATCTTCACGAATATCCTCAACCCGAAGCTCTCGCTGTTCTTCCTCGCCTTCCTGCCGCAGTTCGTTCCCGCGAACGCACCTGACGCCACCGCGCAGATGCTCGTCCTCGGCGGCGTCTTCATGGCCCTGACCTTCCTCGTCTTCGCCATCTATGCGGGGTTGGCCGCAAGCCTTCGCCAGCAGGTACTGAGCCGGCCAAGGATCATGGTCTGGACGCAGCGCAGCTTCGCCGCCGCGCTTGGCGTGATGGGGCTGCGGCTGGCGCTGGCGGATCGCTGACGATCAGGCCCAGAGCGCGTGGAAATGATGGAGCGGGCCATGGCCGGAGCCGACCGCCAGCGCATCCGAACTGCGCACGGCACCGGCGATGAAGCTCTTGGCGGCCGCCACGGCGTCAGGCAGCGGCCTGCCCTTGCCGAGTTCGGCGGCAATGGCACTCGACAGCGAGCAGCCGGTGCCGTGGGTATTGCGCGTCAGCACGCGCACGCCTTCATACCAGCGGAGCCCGTCCGGGGTCGCCAGCACGTCCGGGCTTTCGCCGCCGGGCAAGTGCCCGCCCTTCAGCAGAACAGCCCTCGGGCCGAGCGCCAGAAGCCGCTTCGCCTGCCCTTCCATGGCCGCCCGGTCGGCGGCCTCGGCCTCGCCGAGCAGCGCGGCGGCTTCCGGCAGGTTGGGCGTGAGGACTGCCGCAAGCGGCAGAAGGCGGCGGGTCAAGGCCTCGACGGCCTCCGCTGCCAGCAGCGACGCTCCGCCCTTTGCGACCATGACGGGATCGAGCACGATAGGTGGACCGCGATGGCGTGAGAGCGCGCCCGCCACGGCCTCGGCAATCTCCGCCGAGGCGATCATGCCGATCTTCACCGCATCCACCCTGATATCGCTGAAGACATCCGCAATCTGTGCCGCGACGAAAGCGGGCGGGACGAGATGCACGCCGGAAACGCCTTGCGTGTTCTGCGCCGTCAGCGCCGTCAGCACAGCCATGCCGTAGGTAGCCCGCGCGGCAAATGTCTTGAGATCGGCCTGAATGCCGGCGCCGCCCGAAGGGTCGGAGCCCGCAATCGAGAGAATGTTTGCGATCGTTTCAGCCATCTCGCCTCCTTCGGCGAGGGGGCGGTCTTCCGGCCGCGCGAATGCAGCGACCGTTCGACTCCCTCCGCCGGCATGATCCGGTTCAGGTTCAAAGGGTGCTTCTCAGCCCGCCTTCCGGCGGACGCCCCTGTCTCAAGCGGTTTTCGCAAATGTCGAGACACCTGTCACCCTGAAAGTGACAGGCGCAAGTCACGCCTTGGTGACGTGATACTCCTTGATGGCGACCATCTTGATCGCCGGGTAGCGCTCCGCCTCGTAGCGCAGCGAGAAGGCGTCCTGCGCGAGGAACACCGGGTCGCCATCGAGGTCGCGGGCGATATCGCCGCGGCGCTGGGTGACGAACTTGTCGAGTTCGGCCGCGCTGTCGGAGGAGATCCAGCGGCAGACGGAGAAGCGCGACATCTCGAAGGAAACCGGCAGGCCGTATTCGGCCGAAAGGCGCTCCTTCAACACGTCGAGCTGCAGCGCGCCGACGACACCGACGATGGCGGGCGAGCCGTCTTCCGGCGAGAAGAGCTGCACGACGCCCTCTTCCGCCATCTGCTGGAGCGCTTCCTTCAGCTTCTTGGCCTTCATGGCGTCTTCCAGCCGCACGCGGCGCAGGATTTCCGGCGCGAAGTTCGGCACGCCCTCGAAGACCAGCGCCTCGCCTTCCGTCAGCGTATCGCCGATGCGCAGCGTGCCGTGGTTGGGGATGCCCACCACGTCGCCGGCATAGGCCGTATCGGCAAGCTGGCGCTGCGAGGCGAAGAAGAACTGCGGGGCCGAAAGGCCGATGGTCTTGCCGGTGCGGGCAAGGCGTACCTTCATGCCGCGCTCCAGCATGCCGGAGCAGACGCGGGCAAAGGCGATGCGGTCGCGATGGTTGGGGTCCATGTTGGCCTGGATCTTGAAGACGAAGGCCGTCATCTTGTCTTCCGCGGCATGGACCTTGCGCACATCCGCCACCTGGTCGCGCGGCGGCGGCGCGAAGGCGCCGAGCGCGTTGATGAGGTCGCGCACACCGAAATTGCGCAGCGCCGAGCCGAAGAAGACCGGCGTCAGGTGCCCTTCGAGGAAGGCCTCGCGATCGAACGGGCGGCAGGCCTCGCGGGCAAGCTCCATCTCCTCGATAAAGGCCTGACGCTCGTTTTCCGGCAGGTGCTTGGCGACCTCGGCGGCCTCGTCCATCTTCACCGGCTGGACCTGCGTGTCCGAGCCGCGGAAGGTGCGGTCGGCGAGGTGATAGGAGCCGCAGAAGGTCTTCGAGCGGCCGACCGGCCAGGTGACCGGAGCGGTATCGAGCGCCAGCTTCTCTTCGACTTCGTCGAGGATTTCGAACGGATCGCGGCTCTCGCGGTCCATCTTGTTGACGAAGGTGATGATCGGGATGTCGCGCAGGCGGCAGACCTCGAAGAGCTTCAGCGTCCGCGGCTCGATACCCTTGGCGGCGTCGATGACCATGACGGCCGCGTCCACCGCCGTCAGCGTGCGATAGGTGTCATCAGCGAAATCTTCGTGGCCGGGCGTATCGAGGATGTTGAAGACGTTGCCGTCATATTCGAAGGTCATGACCGAGGTGACGACCGAGATGCCGCGCTCGCGCTCGATCTTCATCCAGTCCGAACGGGTCTGGATGCGGTCCTTCTTCGCCTTCACCTCGCCGGCGAGCTGGATGGCGCCGCCGAAGAGGAGGAGTTTTTCGGTGAGGGTGGTTTTACCGGCGTCCGGGTGCGCGATGATCGCGAAGGTGCGGCGGCGGGAGACCGCCTCGGCAAGGGTTTCGGCCATTTTCTGCAATATCCTGTGAGTTGCCGGCGTCTTTACAGGCTCCGCCCGGAAGATGCAATTGACGGGGCGGGCCATGGGCCGGCTTATGGGCGCATGAACGCACACGCCCCCTCCCAGCCCCTGCTCTCCCTCGTCCGCCTGCCGCATGGCGAGGGGATCGAGCTTCCCGCCTACGAGACCTCCGGCGCCGCCGGCATGGACCTGCGCGCCGCCGTCGCGGCCGACGCGCCGCTCACGCTGGAACCCGGCAAGCGCGCGCTGGTGCCGACCGGCCTCGTCTTCGAGATTCCGCACGGCTACGAGGGCCAGATCCGCCCCCGCTCGGGCCTCGCCTTCAAGAACGGCATCACCTGCCTCAACACGCCGGGCACCGTCGACAGCGACTATCGCGGCGAAGTGAAGGTGCTTCTCGTCAATCTCGGCGAGGAACCCTTCGTCATCGAGCGCGGCATGCGCATGGCGCAGATGGTGATCGCTCCCGTGACGCAGGTTGCCGTGCGCGAAGCTGCGGAAACCAGCGAAACCACACGCGGCGCGGGCGGCTTCGGCTCCACCGGCGTGCGCTGAGGCGATGACTCTCCGCGAGGACATTTCCTTTCGCTCACATTATTTCGACGATCCGGCCGCATGGCGGGCGCTCGCCCGGCTATTGGAAGAGGTCTTCGGCATCGACGTGACGCTACTGGACCGGCTCGGCGGGCCGGATCCGACGAGTGTTCCCTTTGGCTGGTTCGATGCGGCGGGCGCCTGCATCGCCAACGTCACCGCCTTCTCCCTGCCGCTCGTCGTCGAGGGGACCGAGGTCCGCGCGGCCGGCCTGCAATCGGGCGCGGTGCGGCCGGACCATCGCGGACAGGGCCTCTATCGCGACGTCATGAAAGCAGCGCTGGATTACTGCGATGCCGAAGGCTTTGCGGCCGTCGCGCTTTTGACCGACACGCCGGGCCTTTATCGCCGCCACGGCTTCGAGGCACTGGCGCAACACCGCTTTTCCGGAGCTGCGCCATCCGGCGGAACCGCAAGGCCGACGCGGCGGCTGGATATCGCCCTGGAGGCCGATATAGCCCTGCTGCGCCGGCTTCTCGAGGGTCGCCGGCCGGTATCCGACCGTTTCGCCCCGCGCCGGCAGATGGAAATGTTCCTCTTCAATGCATATCTCATGCCGGGTCTACGGCTCGACCTGATGGACGGGGACACCGTGATCGCATGGCAATCGGCAAAAGATGGCGGCTTCGAGCTGCTGGATATCGTCGGGGCACGCATCCCCGATCTTGCCGATATCCTCGCCAGCCTTCGGATCGTGCCATCGCGCGTCCTCGTCCACTTCGCGCCCGATCGCCTGTCATGGGAGGGCGAGGCTCTTCCCGACGTGGAGGACCTAGTGCTGATGCTGCGCGCGAAAAGCATCTCGCGGCCCGCGCGGCCCTTCGCCTTGCCACCAATGTCGGCGTTCTGACCGACCGCGCCTCGCGCGACATTTCCGGGCGGCGGGGGGAATATTCCACATTCGGGGCTTCCGCCGCGAAATCCGGACTCGTCTAAGGCTACTTTCCCTCCTAAAGTCTGCCGCAAGGAGAACAGAGGAGCACCCGATGACCGAAACCCGCAAGCCTGGCCGCGGCCGTATCTACGCCTCCATCACCGAGACCATCGGCGACACGCCGATCGTGCGGCTCGACAAGTTCGCGAAGGAGAAGGGCGTCGTCGCCAACCTTCTCGCCAAGCTCGAGTTCTTCAATCCCATCGCCTCGGTGAAGGATCGTATCGGCGTGGCGATGATCGACGCGCTGGAGGCGGCGGGCAAGATCGTGCCCGGCCAGTCGACGCTGGTGGAGCCGACTTCGGGCAATACCGGCATCGCGCTCGCCTTCGCCGCCGCCGCCAAGGGCTATCGCCTGATCCTCACCATGCCGGAGACCATGTCGATCGAGCGGCGCAAGATGCTGGCGCTGCTCGGCGCCGAACTGGTGCTCACCGAAGGGCCGAAGGGCATGAAGGGCGCCATCGCCAGGGCGGAAGAACTGGCGGCATCGATCCCCGGCGCGGTCATTCCGCAGCAGTTCGAAAACCCGGCCAACCCGGAAATCCACCGCAAAACGACCGCCGAGGAGATCTGGAACGATACGGACGGCGCGGTCGATATCCTTGTTTCCGGCATCGGCACGGGCGGAACCATCACCGGCGCGGGCCAGGTGCTGAAGGCGCGGAAGCCCGGCCTCCGGGTCGTCGCGGTCGAGCCGGTCGACAGTCCGGTCCTGTCCGGCGGCAATCCCGGCCCGCACAAGATCCAGGGCATCGGCGCGGGCTTTGCGCCGGCAATCCTCGACACGAAGGTCTATGACGAGGTCGTCACCGTCTCCAATGACGAAGCCTTCGAGAATGCCCGCCTCGTCGCCCGCCTCGAAGGCGTGCCGGTCGGCATTTCCTCCGGCGCGGCGCTGGCCGCGGCCGCCAAGGTCGGCAGCCGGCCGGAAAACGCCGGCAAGACCATCGTCGTCATCATCCCCTCCTTCGCCGAGCGCTATCTGTCCACCGCGCTCTTCGAGGGCCTCGGCGGCTGAACCACGAGCGTTTCCGCCTTTCTTTGAAGCGCGGAAACGCTCCCCCCCCTCGTTTCTGCGCGATAGCGGGCGCAAGGCCGCCGCGCACTCTCGCTGGACGTGCTCCAACCGGCCCGCCGCGCGGGGATTCGCGCGACGAGGTATTCCACCCCATCCACCAATCGCACAGCCATGCTCCATCATCTCTCCCTCGGCGTTTCCGACATCGCGCGCGCAGCCACCTTCTACGACGCGGCCCTTGCGGCGCTCGGCTATCACCGCGTCTGGTCGGATATCCGCCCCGGTGAACCGGATCAGGCCATCGGCTACGGACCGCCCGGCGGCGGCGACAAGCTCGCCCTCAAGCATCTCGGCGATGCCGCAAGCGCCCCCGGCCCCGGTTTCCACATCGCCTTCGCTGCGCCGGACCGGCAGTCGGTCGACGCCTTCCACAAGGCCGCGCTTTCGGCGGGCGGAACCGACAACGGCGCACCGGGCCTGCGTCGCCACTACGGCCCGACCTATTATGCCGCCTTCGTCATCGACCCGGACGGGCATCGGCTGGAGGCCGTTTTCAAGGGAGCGGCCTGAAGAGACCGGAGCGTTTGCAAGCCCGCATCGGTCCTGCATGCGGAAAGGCACGCCAACAGGGCGATGGAGCACGTTCTTTGCTGGAGGAGCGCGGCAGCGCCCCGGGCCAGCCTGGCCGAAAAGCATGCCGCGACGGCACAGGCCGCCCCCCGGCGGTCATCCCGCCCTCGCGCACTCCTCGCACAACGCCGCCCTGCCCTCCGGCTTTCAGGCCATGGCCGCCAGCCGCTCGCCGGCCATGCGGTAGGAAATCGCCTCCGCCAGATGAATGCGACCGACGACCGGGGCCTCGTCGAGATCGGCGAGCGTGCGGGCGACCTTGAGAACGCGGTGGTAGCCGCGAGCGGAGAAGCGCATCTTCTCCGCCGCGTCCCGCAGGAGCTGGAGGCCGCCGGGGTCAGGTTCCGCCATCTTCTCGATGAGGGCCGTCGAGGCACGGGCATTGCTCGTCACCGCGCCCATGCAGAGGCGGGCGAAGCGATCGACCTGCAGGCTGCGCGCGCCGGCGACGCGGCGGGCGACGGTCTCGCTGGCCTCGCCCGCCATGGGGCGGATGAGGTCCGTGGCGGCGACGGCGGGCACATCGATACGGATATCGATACGGTCGAGCAGCGGACCGGAGACACGGGCCTGGTACTCGCTCGCGCAGCGGGGGCCACGGGCGCAGACACGGCCCGGCTCGCCCGCCATGCCGCAGCGGCAGGGATTCATCGCCGCGACGAGCTGCACGGCGGCGGGGTAGCTGACCCGGTGGTTGGCGCGGGCGATAATGCACTCGCCGGTTTCGAGCGGCTGGCGCAGCGCGTCCAGCGCCTGCGGCGAGAATTCCGGCAATTCGTCCAGGAAGAGAACGCCGTGATGGGCAAGCGACGCCTCGCCGGGCTTTGCCCGCGCCCCGCCGCCGACGAGCGCGGCCATCGTGGCGGAATGATGCGGCGTGCGGAAAGGCCGGCGATCGGAGAGGCGGCCGCCGGAAAGCTGACCGGCGATGGAATGGATCATCGAGACTTCGAGCAGCTCCACCGGCGAGAGCGGCGGCAGGATGGCGGCAAGGCGCGCGGCGAGCATGGACTTGCCCGATCCCGGCGGACCGACCATCAGCAGGTTATGATTTCCGGCGGCGGCCACCTCCAGCGCGCGCTTGGCGCTTTCCTGCCCCCTGATATCGGCAAGGTCCGGCAGATCGCCCGCCGGCGCGCGGATGGCCGGCGCGGGACGCGAGAGGACCTGCGTGCCCTTGAAATGGTTGGCGAGCGCGATCAGGCTGCGCGGCGCGAGAATATCCAGCCCGCCGCCGGCCCAGGCGGCCTCCGCCCCGTTCTCCGCCGGGCAGATCAGGCCTTTTCCCAGCGCGTTGGCGCCCATGGCGGCGGGAAGCGCGCCCGCGACGGAGGCGATGGTGCCGTCGAGATTGAGTTCGCCGATGACGAGATAACCGTCCAGCACATCGCCCGGTACGGCGCCGAGCGCCGTCATGAGGCCGAGCGCGATGGCGAGATCGTAATGGCTGCCTTCCTTCGGAAGATCGGCGGGCGCGAGATTGATCGTGACGCGCTTGGGCGGCAGCGACAGGCCGGAGGCGTGCAGCGCGGCGTGCACCCGCTCCCGGCTTTCGGCGACCGCCTTGTCCGCCAGGCCGACGATCTGCATGCCCACCTTGCCGGGGGCCACCATCACCTGCACATCGACGGGCACGCCCTCTATGCCCTGAAACGCAATCGTACCGACCCGCGCGACCATGACCGCCCCACTCGCCCTGACAGAAAGCCCCCGCAGCCCTCAGCGGGTTGCATCTGGAAATCTGGCATGGAACCCAGAATGAAACAAGAACAATTATAGAACTATCGATGGAATTTTCCACGCGACGGTTGTATAAGGTTGTATACGCGGAACGAAAAAGGGACGTCCGCGAACGGACGTCCCGCAAGGCATCGCCGGATTGGAGAAGCGGTTCAGCGCTTCTTCTCGATTGCGTCCCAAAGCAGCGCAGCGATATCGGCGCCGCCGAATTTCTTCACTTCGCGAATGCCGGTCGGGGACGTCACGTTGATCTCGGTCATGTAGTCGCCGATGACGTCGATGCCGACGAAGATGAAGCCGCGCTCGCGAAGGGCCGGGCCGATACGGGCGCAGATCTCCTTCTCTCGCGCGGTCAGTTCCGTCGCCTCGGCGCGGCCGCCGACATGCATATTGGAGCGGGCGTCGTGCTCGGCGGGCACGCGATTGATCGCGCCGACCGGCTCGCCGTCGATAAGGATGATGCGCTTGTCGCCCTTGCGCACGTCCGGCAGGTATTGCTGGGCGATGAAAGGTTCGCGGAACATCTGGCCGAACATTTCCAGCAGGGAGGAGAGGTTGCGGTCGTCCCTCGTCGAATGGAACACGCCCGCGCCGCCGTTGCCGTAAAGCGGCTTCAGGATCATGTCGCCCATCTCGTCGCGGAAACGGCGGATCTCGGCCGGGTCGCGGGTGATCAGGGTCGCGGGCATCAGGTCTGCGAATTCGGTGACGAAGATCTTCTCCGGCGAATTGCGCACCCAGGCCGGGTCGTTGACGACGAGGGTTTTCGGGTGGATGCGCTCCAGCAGATGCGTGGAGGTGATGTAGGACATGTCGAAGGGCGGGTCCTGGCGCAGCAGCACCACGTCCATGGTGGAAAGATCGACGCGTTCGGGCGCGCCGAGCGTGTAGTGATCGCCCTTCACGTCGCGCAGCTCCATCGGCTCGACGGTGGCGTAGACCGTGCCGTCGCGCAGGCTCAGGCGGTCCGGCGTATAGTGGAAGAGCCGATAGCCGCGGCTCTGCGCCTCGATGCTCATGGCGAAGGTGGAATCGCCCGCGATGCTGATGGTCGACACATGGTCCATCTGGACCGCGACGTTCTTGATCTTTGCCATGAAAAATCCCCTGAGAAATGCCCGACACATGTAGGATGCGCCGCGCGCCATGGCAACGACCATGGCGGCGCCGTTCCGGTCAAAACGCATCCTCGATATGCGTGGGAAGCCGCCAGGGCCGGACGGCGACGATATCGTAGCGCGCCGACAGGCGGTGAGCGTCCGGCTGGCAGGAGAGCCAGATCTCGCTTGCCGCGCGGATGCGCCGCTCAGCGGTTCCGGTGACGGCGAAGACGGCGCTGTCCACGTCGCGGCGCGCCTTTACCTCGACGAAGGCGACGAGATCGCCACGCCGGGCGACGATATCGATCTCGCCGAGCTTGGTGCGGTAGCGGATGGCGTGGATACGGTAGCCCCTGGCGAGGAGATAGAGCGCGGCGAGATATTCGGAGACATATCCCCGGCGGAAGGCCTTGAGCCGGTTCGGGTCCGCCGGACTATTGCCCATCGGCATCCTTCAGGTCGAGAAGGCGCTGGTAGAGGTCCTTGCGCGGAAGGCCGGTCTGGCGGGCCGCCTCGGTCGCCGCCTTGCCGGTCGACATGTCCTTCGCGAGCATCGTCAGCAGGCGGTCGACATCCTCGGCCTCGGGTGCGGCCGCCTCTCCGGGTGGACCGATGACGAAGACGATCTCGCCTTTCACCGAAGCGCCGTCGCCGTAGTGGGCGGCAAGCTCGCCGAGCGTACCGCGACGAAACTCCTCGAAGGTTTTCGTCAGTTCACGGCAGACGCAGGCCATGCGCGCCTCGCCGAGCACGTCGGCGGCAGCGACGACCGTGGCGGCAATGCGGTGCGGCGACTCGAAGAAGAGCAGCGTCGCCGGCACACCGGCAAGCTCCGCGAGGCGGTCGCGGCGGGCCTTATCCTTGGAAGGCAGGAAGCCGGCGAAGAAAAAGGCGTCGTTCGGCAGGCCCGAGCCGACAAGGGCTGCGAGCGGGGCGGAGGCGCCGGGGATCGGCACGACGCGATGGCCGGCCGCAATGGCAAGTAACGCAAGGCGATAACCGGGATCGGAGACCAGCGGCGTGCCCGCATCGGAAACGAGGGCGACGGATTTTCCCGCCTCCAGCGCGGCGATGAGGCGGGGCCCTGCCTCGTCCGCATTGTACTCATGATAGGCATAGGGCCGGTTGACGATGCCGTAGCGGTCGAGCAGCACGCGGGTGACGCGGGTGTCCTCGCAGGCGAGCACATCGGCCCCCGCCAGCGTTTCCAGCGCGCGCAGCGTGATGTCGGAGAGATTGCCGATGGGGGTTGCGACGAGATAGAGCGCGGGTTCCAGCGGCCGGGCGGGGATCACGGCATTGTGGAGGCGGAAGTTTTTCGCGCCGTCCCCTGCCCCACCTGCCGCGCCTTCATCCCGCATTCGCAATCCCTTTCCGGCCGCGAAGGGCCGCACTTTTTCTTCCTTATGGGCGAGCGCGGATGCCCCCGCAAGGTCCGGCGGTCGACTATCGTGTGTGCCGCGCCGTTAGCACTTGCAATCGGGCGGGAACTTCTGCCATTTTGCCCGTCCACATCTTCCGGCGCCTGCCGGATCTTCAAGGCAATGCCGCGCCGGGTTCCGGCAGGCTAGCGGTCGAAAGCGGTACAGTTCCATGCGCATTACTCTCGAGCGGTCCAATCTTCTGAAGTCGCTGAACCACGTCCATCGCGTGGTCGAACGGCGCAACACGATCCCGATCCTCTCGAACGTGCTGCTGCGGGCCGACGGCGCGAGCCTCGACATGAAGGCGACCGACCTCGACCTCGAGATCACCGAGGCGACGCCGGCGCAGGTGGAACAGGCCGGCGCGACGACTGTCCCTGCCCATCTCCTCTACGACATCGTGCGAAAACTCTCCGACGGTTCGGAAGTGCTGCTGGCGACGAGCGCCGACGGCGCGTCGATGACGGTCGCCTCGGGCCGCTCGAAGTTCTCGCTGCAGTGCCTGCCGCAGTCGGACTTCCCGGATCTCACCGCCGGCAGCTTCTCGCACACGTTCCGCCTCAAGGCGACGGACCTCAAGATGCTGATCGATCGCACGCAGTTCGCGATCTCGACCGAGGAGACCCGCTACTACCTCAACGGCATCTTCATCCACACGATCGAGAGCAAGGGCGAACTGAAGCTGCGCGCCGTCGCCACCGACGGCCATCGCCTGGCCCGCGCCGACGTGGAAGCACCGTCGGGTTCGGAAGGCATGCCGGGCATCATCATCCCGCGCAAGACGGTCGGCGAGTTGCAGAAGCTGGTGGACAACCCCGACCTCGTCGTCACCGTCGAAGTCTCGGACGCCAAGATCCGCTTCACCATCGGCTCCATCGTGCTGACCTCCAAGCTGATCGACGGCACCTTCCCGGATTACCAGCGCGTGATCCCGGCGGGCAACGACAAGGAACTGAAGATCGACTGCCAGTCCTTCGCCCAGGCCGTCGACCGCGTTTCCACCATTTCCTCCG
The DNA here is from genome assembly GCF_022682305.1 of Shinella zoogloeoides. Lineage (NCBI taxonomy): Bacteria > Pseudomonadati > Pseudomonadota > Alphaproteobacteria > Hyphomicrobiales > Rhizobiaceae > Shinella > Shinella zoogloeoides. Next base: position 4,310,633 of record NZ_CP093528.1, on the reverse strand, counting down.
AGCGCGGCCGTGCCGTGAAACTCGCGCTGACCGACGGCCAGCTGACGCTTACCGTCAACAACCCGGATTCGGGCAGCGCGACGGAAGAACTACCGGTCGGATACGAGAACGACCCGCTGGAGATCGGCTTCAACGCGAAATACCTGCTCGACATCACCGCGCAGCTTTCCGGCTCCGAAGCCGTCTTCATGCTGGCCGATCCGGGCTCGCCGACGCTGGTGCGCGACCTTGCCGGCGACGACGCGCTCTACGTGCTCATGCCGATGCGCGTGTAAACTCGCCTTTGCGGCACAGGGAAACCGTTTCAGGAACCCGCCGGCCGCCCGGCGGGTTCTTTTGCAAGAAGCGATGCCGCTCGCGAGAAACTTGCCGGCGGCGGCGCAATCAGACTTGTTTTTGACGCAAACCGCGTCACATATTCGCAAGCGCCGAACAATGCGGACGGGTATGACACCCGCCGCCGGCCGAGGAAGCGACCATGAAGGGGGATGGCATGACGTTGCGTGTGAAGGTGAAGGAACGGCTGGGCAGGAAGTTCGACGACGAGATCCGTTTCTTCAAGGGCTGGATGAGCAACACGCGGGCCGTCGGCTCGATCATCCCCACCTCCTCCGTCACCGCGCGCCGCATGGCGAGCGTCGTCAATCCGGCCTCCGGCCTGCCTGTCCTTGAGCTTGGCCCGGGCACCGGCGTCATCACCAAGGCAATTCTCCAGACCGGCCTTGCCCCGGAAAAGCTGACCTCGGTGGAATTCTCGACGGACTTCTACAATCACCTCGTCGAACGCTTCCACGGCGTCAACTTCATCAACGGCGACGCCTTCGACCTAGACAAGACACTCGGCGACCTCAGCGGCGCCACCTTCGACAGCGTCATCTCCGCCGTGCCGCTGCTGAACTTCCCCATGCACCAGCGCGTCTCGCTGATCGAGGACCTGCTATCGCGCATTCCCGTCGGCCGCCCGGTCGTGCAGATCTCCTATGGCCCGCTCTCCCCCGTCGTCGCCATGCCGGACCGCTACCAGATCAGCCATCTCGACTTCGTCGTGCGCAACATCCCGCCGGCACAGCTCTGGACCTACCGCCGCACCCATTGAGCGGCGGCGATCTTTTCGCTTTCCTTCTTGCGGACAGTCGCGTCTCATGCGACTGGACGGCAATGGAATCTTGGAAAGGGATGTGACCATGTCCGCGCGCGACCGCCTGATCGTTGGCCTCGATGTACCGACCATCGCGGAGGCGGAAAAGGTGGTCCGGACGCTGGGCAGCACCGCCCTCTTCTACAAGATCGGCTACCAGCTGGTCTTTGCCGGCGGGTTGGAATTTGCCCGCGACCTTGCCAAGGACGGCAAGAAGGTCTTCCTCGACATGAAGCTGCTGGACATCGACAACACGGTGGCCAAGGGCGTCGAGAACATCGTCAAGATGGGCATGTCCATGCTGACCCTGCACGCCTATCCGAAGGCGATGGCCGCCGCCGTCTCCGCCGCGAAAGGCTCCGACCTCTGCCTTCTCGGCGTCACGGTGCTGACCTCCATGGACGCCAAGGACGTCATCGACGCCGGCTATGAATACGATCCGCACACGCTGGTGCTGCGCCGCGCCGAACAGGCCCGCATCGCCGGCATGGGCGGCGTCGTCTGCTCGGCCGAAGAGGCGAGCGCCGTGCGCAAGATCCTCGGTCCCGACATGGCCATCGTCACCCCCGGCATCCGCCCGGCCGGCGCAGACGCCGGCGACCAGAAGCGCGTGATGACGCCGGCCGATGCGCTGAAGGCCGGCTCCAGCCATCTCGTTGTCGCCCGCCCCATCGTCAAGGCCGCCGACCCGCTCGCCGCCGCCAAGGCGATCCTCGCCGAGATGGACGGCGCGATCAAAGCTTAGAGAGGGAGTAAGACATGCCCAAGGGCTACTGGATTGCACAGGTCGATGTACGCGACCCCGAGCGCTACAAGGATTACGTGGCCGCCGCCAAGCCGGCCTTCGAGAAATACGGGGCGAACTTCATCGCCCGCGGAGGCGCCTTCGCGCAGCTTGAAGGCCGCGTGCGCGCCCGCAACGTGATCATCGAGTTCCCCTCGCTGCAGGCCGCCGTCGACTGTTACAACTCGCCCGAATACCAGATCGCCGCCGCCATCCGCCAGGAAGTGGCCGATGCCGAGATGGTGGTTGTCGAAGGCCTTTGACCGCAAAGCCGCAAGCCCTTGCAAAACCGGCATGAGAGACGCTTCGCCGCGCTTCACCTTGCCGGTCGTTTGGGCTATGTAGGCCTCACCTACCCGTAATGTTCTTCAGGAGCAGCCTCATGACCTTGTCCAACCTTCCGCCGCTCGTCACCGTCTTCGGTGGTTCGGGCTTCGTCGGGCGTCATGTGGTGCGCGCGCTGGCGCGCCGCGGCTACCGCATCCGCGTCGCCGTGCGCCGCCCGGACCTTGCCGGCTTCCTGCAGCCGATCGGCGGCGTCGGCCAGATCTCCTTCGTCCAGGCGAATCTGCGCTACCGCCAGTCGGTCGATCGCGCCGTCGAAGGCTCCGACCATGTCATCAACTGCGTCGGCATCCTCTTCGAGACCGGCCGCAACACCTTCGACGCGGTACAGGATTTCGGCGCCCGCGCGGTGGCCGAAGCGGCCCGCGCCATCGGCGCACCGCTTACCCATGTCTCGGCCATCGGCTCGGACGAGAACTCCGCCTCGGCCTATGCCCGCACCAAGGCGCGCGGCGAGGCCGCCGTTCTGCGCGCGGTCCCGGATGCCGTCATCCTGCGTCCGTCCATCGTCTTCGGCCCGGAAGACGGCTTCTTCAACAAGTTCGCCACCATGGCCCGCTATGCGCCGTTCCTGCCGCTGATCGGCGGCGGCCACACGAAGTTCCAGCCGGTCTATGTCAACGACGTCGCCGAAGCCGTCGCCCGCTCGGTGGACGGCGCGCTGGAGCGTGGCCGCGTCTACGAACTTGGCGGCCCGGAAGTGCTGACCTTCCGCCAGTGTCTCGAGATGATGCTGCGCGTCGTCGACCGCAAGAACCCGCTGGTCTCGCTGCCCTTCGGCATCGCTTCGCTGATCGGCTCCGTCGCCTCGCTCATCCCCTTCGTCAAGCCGCCGCTGACCTCCGACCAGGTGAAGCTGCTGCGCGCCGACAACGTGGTTTCCGAGGCCGCCCGCAAGGAAGGCCGCACGCTGGAAGGCCTCGGTATCGAGCCGGTCCTGGCCGAGGCGATCCTGCCGAGCTACCTCGTGCGCTACCGCCCGCAGGGCCAGTTCACCAAGATCGACCGTACGGCCTGATCCTTTTTCATGATGTCGAGACCGGCCGTCGCGAGGGCGATCCCGCGGCGGCCGGTTCGTTTTTCCAAAAGCGCTTTGGGCATGCTGTTGCACTTATGCAGCGCTTAAAAAAAGCGTTGCGACATTTACGCGCGATTCAGCATGTCACGATATTGATTGTGGCCGGGTCAGCGAATAAACACCGCCCGCGCCGCGTCATACGCAAGAGACAGAAGCGGCGCATTTCAGCACTTTGAGAGGCTTTCGGCGCAAATGGGCAAGGCAATTGCAATCTTCTTCGGATTTTCGGCTCTGATCATCGTGATCGGATCCTTTGCCGCCCCCTCGACGGTCTCCGCCAGCAAGCCCGGCTGCTCGCCGGCCTATGGCGTCGATCCCTGCACGACCGCATCGGTCGAGTAAGCCCTGGCCGACCCTGACGGGCCGGCCGAAGCCGGCCTTTATCCCCAGATCAGCAGGGCGATCAGCCCCAGCGTGCCGACGACGATCCGCCAGATGGCGAAGAGCGTGAAGCCGCGGCGCGATACGAAGTCGAGCAGCGAGCGCACGACGAAGAGGCCCGCGATGAAGGCGGCGATGAAGCCGACGCCGATGACCAGCAGGTCATCCGACGAGAGCGCATCGCGGTTCTTGTAGAGATCGAGCGTGAAAGCGCCGACCATGGTGGGCATCGCCAGGAAGAACGAGAATTCCGCCGCCGAACGCTTGTCCGTGCCCATCAGCAGGGCGCCGGCGATCGTCGCGCCCGAGCGCGAGGTGCCGGGGATCATGGCGAGGCACTGGCACAGGCCGATCTTGAAGGCGAGCGACGGCGGATACTTCATCGCATCCGTATAGCGCGGCTGGAGCGGCAGGCGATCGATGATGTAGAGAATGACGCCGCCGATGATCAGCACGATGCAGATCAGCATCGGCGTCTCGAAGAGCACGGTCTTGATGAAATCATGCGCCAGCGCGCCGATGACGGCCGCCGGCAGGAAGGCGATGAGCACGCTGGTGACGAAGCGCCGCGCTTCCGGGCTGGAGGGCAGCGCAAAGGCGATACGCAGCAGCTTTGCGGCATAGACCGACAGGATCGCGAGGATCGCGCCGAGCTGGATCAGGACCGCGAAGGTATTGCCCGGCGACTTGAAGCCGAGGAAATGCCCGGCGAGCAGGATATGGCCGGTGGAGGATACCGGGATGAATTCGGTCAGCCCCTCGATGAGACCGAGGATGAGGGCACTGACGATGGACTGGTCTGCCATGGAGGTTCCTAGGGGAAAAGAGAAGGAAAGGCACATCGCGAAAGCGGGCATACGGCAAAAAGCCCGATTCGCTTGTGTTTGTACCACCAAATTTCTATAGGTTCGTCAAATCAGCCTTGGCCAAATCAGTTCCGCATGAGGCGGCCGGCCCGGCAATCCCTTTCCGCCTGTCAGTCGAAAAGCAGCGTTCATGCCCACACTCTATCATCACCCGATGTCCGCCGCCTCCCGCTTCGTCCGGCTGATCCTTGCCGAATACGGGTTCCAGACGGAACTGGCCGAGGAACAGCCCTGGGAAAACCGGCGTGACTTCCTGGCGCTCAACCCGGCCGGCACGCTGCCCGTCTATGTCGATGACAGCATGCGGGCGCTCTGCGGCGCGAGCATCATCTCCGAATATCTCGACGAGACCCACGGCGTCTTGAAGCGCGACCGGCGACTGCTGGCCGAGGACCCGTTCCAGCGCGCGGAAATCCGCCGCCTGACGGAATGGTTCCTGCAAAAGATGGAACAGGACGTGACGCGCCCGCTGGTGCGCGAGCGTATCTTCAAGCTGCAGATGACGGCAGACCAGGGCGGCGGTCCGCCGGACAGCAAGATCCTGCGCAATTCGCGCGCCAATATCCGCCAGCACATGAAGTATCTCTCCTGGCTCGCCGGTTCGCGCACCTATCTTGCCGGCGACCGGCTGAGCTATGCCGACCTTGCCGCCGCCGCCTGTCTTTCCGTTCTCGACTATATGGGCGAGATCAACTGGACGGAGGCCCCGCAGGCCAAGGAATGGTACCAGCGACTGAAGTCCCGCCCCTCCTTCCGTCCGCTGCTGGCCGAGCGCGTGCGCGGCGTCACGCCGGTCTCGCACTACGCGGACCTCGACTTCTGAGGACGGGACGATGTCGGGCGAGGACAGGCAACGCCGCCGCCTGACGGATTTCCTGAAGGCCGAGGCTGCCGACAAGGGTTTCGACCTCTGTCGCATCACGGGGCCGGATTCCATCCCTGAGGCCCCGGCAAGGCTCGCCGACTTCCTCGCCGCCGGCTATCATGGCACGATGGACTGGATGGCGGAGACCGAGGCCCGCCGCGCCGATCCGCGCGTGCTGTGGAGCGATGTGCGCTCCATCGTCGTCTTCGCGATGAACTACGGCCCGGAGCACGATCCCCGCGCCGTCCACGCCATGCCGGACCGCGCGGCGATCTCCGTCTATGCGCAGAACCGCGACTACCACGACATCATGAAGGGCAGGCTGAAGGAAGTGGCGACGCGCTTTGCCGCGCGCGGCGGGGCGGATGTGAAGGTCTTCGTCGACACCGCTCCCGTCATGGAAAAGCCACTCGCCGCCGCCGCCGGCCTCGGCTGGCAGGGCAGGCACACCAATCTCGTCAGCCGCACGCACGGCTCCTGGCTCTTCCTCGGCAGCCTCTTCACCACGGCGGATCTCATCCGCGACGAGCCGGAGCGCGACCATTGCGGTTCCTGTCGCGCCTGCCTCGAAGCCTGCCCGACTGACGCGTTCCCCGCACCCTACAAGATCGATGCACGGCGCTGCATTTCCTACCTTACCATCGAGCACAAAGGCCCGATCGATCCCGACCTTCGCGAGAAGATCGGCAACCGCATCTATGGCTGCGACGATTGCCTTGCCGCCTGCCCCTGGAATAAGTTCGCCGCCGCCGCGTCCGAAATGAAGCTCGTCGCGCGCGAGGAATTGAAGGCCCCTGCCATCGCCGACCTCCTCACGCTCGACGATCCCGGCTTCCGCACCCATTTCTCCGGCTCACCGGTCAAGCGCATCGGTCGCGACCGCTTCGTGCGCAATGCGCTCATCGCCGCCGGCAATTCCGGCGACCGCGGCCTTGTCGAGACCTGCATCCGCCTTGCGAACGATGCCGCACCCGTGGTGCGCGGCATGGCCGCATGGGCGCTCTCCCGCCTGATGACGGCTTCCGAATTCCGGCAATTTGCGGCAGGAAGGGCTGACGACGCGGACGAGGACGTGCGCGCGGAATATGAAAGAGCGAAGGCAGAGCGATGAGCAAGCACCTCCTGATCCTCGGCGCCGGCTTCTCCGGCAGGGCCATCGGCGACGTCTTCAGGGAGGCCGGCTTTACGGTTTCCGGCACGACGCGGTCGGAGGAGAAGGCGGAGAGCCTGCGCAAGCGCGGTGTCGAACCCATCGTCTATGATGGCGGCGCCATTTCCGAAGCCCTTGCCGCCGGGATGGCGCAGGCGAGCCATGTCGTGCAGTCCATCGCCCCCGGCAAGGACGGCGATCCGCTGTTCCGTGCCGGCACGCCCTCTCTTTCCATTCTCATGCCGCAGCTCGAATGGGCCGGCTACCTCTCCACCGTTGGCGTCTATGGCGACCACAAGGGCGGCTGGGTGGACGAGGAAACGGCGCTGAACCCGGTCTCCGCCCGCTCCGTCGAACGGGTGGAAGCGGAGGACCATTGGCTTGACTTCGGCAAGGCGTCCGGCCTGCCCGTCGCCGTGCTGCGCCTTGCCGGCATCTACGGGCCGGGACGCAACGCGCTGCGCAACATGGAAGAGGGCACCGCCCGCCGGCTCGTCAAGAAGGACCAGGTGTTCAATCGCATCCGCGTCGAGGATATCGGCCGCTCGGCGCTCTTCCTCGCCGAAAGCCGTCTTGGCGGCGTCTGGAACATCACCGACGACGAGCCCGGCCCGCCGCAGGACGTGGTGGCGGAAGCCGCCCGGCTCATGGGCCTGCCGACCCCGCCCGACATTCCTTTCGAGACGGCGGAACTTTCCCCCATGGCGCGGTCTTTCTACGGAGAGAACAAACGCGTCTCGAACGCGAAACTGAAGGCAGCCGGCTTCGAATTCCGCTTCCCGAACTATCGCCAGTCGCTTGCGGAACTCCATTCCTCGGGCCGCTGGCAAGGCTGACGGGTGGGGCCGGCTGGCCTCGTTTTGCGATTTAATACAACCTAAAATTTATCCGCCTCATTTTTGCCGCCGAATTACTGCGTAGAAATTGCTAATATTGAAAGTTTTTTCCGAAAATTTGCAGGAACGTCGCACGACCATTCCAGCTTTCAAGTCGATTCAGTTTAGTCACTGATTCGCAAGATTCTTTTCGGACCCATTAACGAAGACTAAAAATCCATCGCTGGCGATGGACTGTATATCCGGCGGCACCTCGACAGCAATTGCGACCGGTTGAGGCACGTTTTCGCCATTTTTGCTTCTTCATAGGGCGACCAACACAGCGGAAATTCACAACTTTCCCGGAAGGTCATCCGATACATGATGCTCAAGTCCTCCAGTCTCGCGCTTGCTTCGCTCGTCGCCCTTTCCTCCACCTTCGTTACATTCTCCGACGCTCAGGCCGCCGGCTGCGGTCGCGCCTCGTGGTATGCGCTGCACTCGCGCACCGCTTCCGGCGAACGCATGAATCCGAACCTCATGACGGCCGCCCATCGCAGCCTGCGCTTCGGCACCAAGGTGAAGGTCACCAACGCGAACAACGGCAAGAGCGTGGTGGTGCGCATCAACGATCGCGGTCCGTTCGTCCGCGGCCGCGTGCTCGACCTTTCCAAGGCGGCGGCTTCCAACATCGGCATGATCCGTTCCGGCCACGCCAAGATCTGCTACGAAGTCATCGGCTGAGCCTCAAGCAAATCTGACTGCGCCGGCTTGCTCTCGGCGCATTCCGCCGCTACCACGACGCAAAACGGAGAAAACGGATGCGATTGGGTGGGCGACTCTCGGGAGCCATCGAGGTTCTGACGGATATCGAGACGCGGCGGCGCCCCGTCGCCGATGCGCTCAAGGACTGGGGCCTGTCCCATCGGTTCGCCGGTTCCGGCGACCGCGCCGCCATCGGCAACATCGTCTATGACGCCCTGCGCATGAAGCTGTCGCACGCCTTCCTGATGGATGACGACAGCCCGGCCGCCCTCGGCTATGCCGTGCTGCTGCGCCAGTGGGGCCTTGCCCCGGAAGCCCTCGCCGCCGAATTCGACGGCGACCGCTTCGCACCCGAGGCGCTTTCCGACGAAAAGCTCGCCGCCTTCCATGCCCGCAACCTCGATGAGGCCGCCCCGCATGTGCAGGGCGACATTCCGGAATGGATCCAGCCCGCCTTCGAAGCGAATTTCTCCGATGCCTGGCTCGCGGAAGCCCAGGCGCTCGCCGACCGGCCGACGCTGGACCTGCGCGCCAACACGCTGAAGGCAAGCCGTGACAAGGTGCTGAAGGCGCTGGAGCGCAACGCCGCCGTCGCCTCCGCCATCGCCCGCCAGGGCATCCGCATTCCTGCCGGCGAAGGCCCCTCGCGCCTGCCGAACGTCACCGCCGACCTCGCCTTCCAGAAGGGCTGGTTCGAGGTGCAGGACGAAGGCTCGCAGATCGTCGCCGATCTCGTCGTGCCGCAGGAGGGCGAGCAGGTGCTCGATTTCTGCGCCGGCGGCGGCGGCAAGACCCTCGCCATGGCGGCGGCGATGAACAACAAGGGCCAGGTCCACGCCTATGACACGGACCGCAAGCGCCTCGCCCCGATCATCGAGCGGCTGAAGCGCGCCGGCACCCGCAACGTGCAGGTCCACGAAAACCTTTCCAGCCTTTCGCCGCTCGCGGGCCGCTTCGACCGCGTGCTGGTCGACGCGCCCTGCACCGGCACCGGCACCTGGCGCCGCCGTCCGGATACCAAATGGCGCCTCACCGAGAAGAACCTCGAGGAACGCCTGACCCAGCAGCAGGAAGCACTCGCCAATGCCAGCGCCTTCGTGCGGCCCGGCGGCTTCCTGCTCTATGTCACCTGTTCCATCCTGCCGCAGGAGAACGAGGAGCAGGTGCACGGCTTCTGCAAGGCCAATCCCGGCTTCGAGATCCAGCCGGTCGAGGAAACCTGGCGCAAGCTCTTCGGCGCGGACAAGCCGCAGCCCCGCTCGCGCGACGGCAGGACCGTGACGTTGACGCCCGCCTCGACGGATACGGACGGCTTCTTCTTCTGTGCTATGAGTCGCAAGGCTTGAAGCGGTTGTTTTCCCGCGAAAGCGCCGGAACACCTTGAAACCGTTCTAAACTATACACTTTGACACCAGTTTTTATTTGGTCCATGACAGCAAGGCCTGAATAACCCGAGCCCGGCCGCCGCCGGGCCATCCGGACAGCGGCCGTCCGCCGCCCCGGTGTCGGGGGGACACGTCAAACAGGACACCAGGAGACGTCATGACCACTTCCTTCCTTCGCGCGGCCGCCTTTGTGCTTGCTGCCGCCGCGTCCAGCCTTGCCATCGGCTCCGCCCATGCGGCCGCCGATCCGGCTGCGATCGTCAAGCACTATGCCGAGATCGCCCACGCCAAATATTCCGACGCCCTCGACGCCGCCAAGGCGCTCGATGCGGCTGTCGACGCCCTCATCGCCAAGCCGAGCGACGAAACGCTGAAGGCGGCGCGCGAGGCCTGGCTGAAGTCCCGCATTCCCTATCAGCAGACGGAAGCCTACCGCTTCGGCAACCCGATCGTCGACGATTGGGAAGGCAAGGTGAACGCCTGGCCGCTCGATGAAGGCCTGATCGACTATGTCGACCCGAGCTACGGCACGGAGAGCGACGAAAATGCCCTCTTCGTCGGCAATGTCATCGCCAATCCGAAGCTGGAGATCGGCGGCAAGACCATCGACGCCACGACGATCACCCCGGCGGTTCTGCAGGAACTGCACGAGGCGGGCGAAGTCGAGGCGAATGTCGCGACCGGCTACCACGCCATCGAATTCCTGCTCTGGGGCCAGGACCTGAACGGCACCGGCAAGGGCGCGGGCAACCGCCAGGCGAGCGACTACGATACGGCCAATTGCACCAACGGCAATTGCGACCGCCGCGCCGCCTACCTGAAGTCCGCCACCTCGCTGCTCGTCACCGATCTCGAGGAGATGGTGAAGGCATGGGCCGCCGATGGCGACGCCACCAAGAACGTGACCGCCGATCCGAAGGCCGGCATCACCGCCATGCTGACCGGCATGGGCTCGCTCTCCTATGGCGAACTGGCCGGCGAGCGCATGAAGCTCGGCCTGCTGCTGCACGATCCGGAAGAAGAGCACGATTGCTTCTCCGACAACACGCACAACTCGCATTACTACGACGTCGTCGGCATCCAGACCGTCTATACGGGCGAATACACCCGTCCTGACGGCACGAAGATGACCGGCCCGTCGCTCTCCGAACTCGTCGCGGAAAAGGACGCCGCGCTCGACACGGAGCTGAAGGGCAAGCTCGACGCCAGCCATGCCGCCTTCAAGGCGCTGGTGGACCGCGCGGAAGGCGGCGAGGCCTATGACCAGATGATCGGCGAAGGCAACGAAGAGGGTAACAAGGTCGTCCAGGCCGCCATCGACAGCCTGATCGACCAGACCAAGACCATCGAGCGCGTCATCGGGTCGCTGGATCTCGGCAAGATCGAGCTTGAAGGCTCCGACAGCCTGGATAATCCTGGCGCTGTCTTCAAATAAGCAGGAAGGCGGGCCGCCTCTCTTCGGGACGGCGGCCCGATCCCATACATGACAGAACGCCCTCCCCGTCGTCTGCTCGCGGTTTGCGCCGCGTTCACCGTCGCGGCGGGCGTTTTCGTTCTGGGCCATGCCCATTCCACCGGCCGGGAACGGGACGACCTCTCCGCGAAGGACCGCAAGCGCGTTGCGGCGGTGACGGCGCCGGCGACGGATTTCTCCAAGGCGGAGCAATACGAGGCGATGTCCGGCGGGGCGGCGACGTCGCTCGCGAAAATCGACATCGACAGCTTCTCCCACTTCTCGGAAAACATCACCTTCGAGGAACGCGAGACCTTCAAGCTGGGCAATGCGCTGTTCCAGAAACTCTGGGTCTCCTCCCCCTCCTCCACACAGGCCTCCGACGGCCTCGGCCCGCTCTACAACGCCCGTTCCTGCCAGACCTGTCATATCAAGGACGGCCGCGGCCATCCGCCGGAGGGCGCGGAAGACGCGACCTCGATGTTCCTGCGCCTTGCCCGTCCCGCGAAGACCCCGGATGAAGCGGCGGCGCTGAAGCGTTTTTCCGAAATGAGCCTGCCGGACCCGATCTACGGCCGCCAGCTACAGGACCGCGCCGTCCCCGGCCTCAAGGCCGAGGGGCACATGGTGATGGACTACGCCGAGGAGCCCGTGACGCTTGCCGGCGGCGAGATCGTCACGCTGCGCCGCCCGGCCTATTCCGTGGCGAACCTCGCTTACGGCGACCTCGATCCGGCGACGACGCTCTCGCCGCGCGTCACCCAGCCGATGCTCGGCCTCGGCCTCATCCAGGCGATCCACGAGGCCGATATCCTTGCGCTGGCCGATCCCGACGACGCCAACGGGGACGGCATCAGCGGCAAGGCCGCCATCGCCATCGACCCCAAGACCGGCAGGCAGGCGCTGGGCCGCTTCGGCTGGAAGGCGCAGTCGGCGACCGTGCGCCAGCAGAGCGCCGAGGCCTTCGCCTTCGATATCGGCATTTCAACGCCCGAAGTGCCGCTGCATCAGGGCGATTGCACGCCCGCTCAAACCGCCTGCCTCGAGCGCCCGGACGGCGTGCAGAAGCGGCTCGGCGACGCGGAAGCGCCGCCGCCCGTCATGGACCTCGTGACCTTCTACGCGGAGAACCTCGCCGTGCCCGCGCGGCGCAAGGCGAGCTTCGCCGAAACGCTTGCCGGCAAGCGCGTCTTCTACGAGACGGGCTGCACCTCCTGCCACAACCCGAAATTCGTGACCCGGCGCGATGCCGGGAACAAGGCCCATGCCTTCCAGCTCATCTGGCCCTATTCCGATTTCCTGCTGCACGACATGGGCGAAGGCCTTGCCGACGGGCAGACGGTCGGGGTTGCCGATGGCCGGGAGTGGCGCACGCCGCCGCTCTGGGGTATCGGCCTTACAAAAACCGTCAACGGCCATACGTTCTTCCTGCATGACGGGCGCGCCCGCAACCTCACCGAGGCCATCCTGTGGCACGGCGGCGAGGCCAAGGCTGCGCGCGACCGCTTCGCCGCGCTGGAAAAACACGACCGCGACGCCCTTCTGACCTTCCTGGAGAGCCTCTGATGACCAACCGGCGCCTTCCCTTCCCGCGGTTCGCCGCGCTCCTTGCGGCAAGCCTTCTCCTCTCCGTCGCCCCACCGGCACTGGCGCAGGAAGGCTCGATGCCCGTGCTGCCCGACCTCACCGACGAAAGCGTCGTCGACGTGATGACGCGCGCCGTCGACGAGGTCATCCGCCCCGGCTACCGCGCCTTCGAGGCTTCCGCCGGCGGCCTCGCCGAAGCGACGACAGCCTTCTGCAAGGCCCCGTCCGATGCCAGCCGCAAGGCGGTGGATGCCGCCTTCCGGCAGGCCGTCGCCGACTGGGGCCGCATCGAGATCGTGCGCATCGGCCCGGTTCTCGACGACAACCGCTTCGAACGCATCCTCTTCTATCCCGACCGCAAGGGCACCGGCCTGAAGCAGGTGCAGGCGCTGCTGCAGAAACAGGACGAGGCCGATACCGACGCCGCGGCCATGGGCGGCAAGAGCGTCGCCATCCAGGGTTTTGGCGCGCTCGAATTCGCGCTCTTCGGCACCGGATCCGAAACGCTGATGGAAAAGCCGGACAGCTTCCGCTGCCGTTACGCCGCCGCCGTGGCCAGCCATATCCGGACGACGGCAAGCGGTCTTGCCGCTGCCTGGGACGCCCCTGACGGCGTGCAGCGCGACTGGAAGCATCCCGGCCCGCAGAACCCGGTCTTCCGCACCGGCAAGGAAGCCGTCACCGCTCTCCTCGGCATTCTCGTGCACGGCGCGGAGGCGGTGCGCGACCAGCGGATCGAGACCTTCTATCGCCATGGCGGCACAGCGCGGCCGAAATCGGCGGTCTTTTGGCGCTCGGGCAATACCTGGACCTCGATCGATGCGAATATCGAGGGCCTGCGCACGCTCTTCGACAAATCCGGCATGGTCGGTCTCATCGATCCGAACTTCGCCTCCATCGGCGGCAATATCGATTTCGTGCTGAAATCGCTGCAACGCGTCGCCCCCACCGTCGACAGCGATATCGAAAAGGCCGTCACGACCCCCGAGGAACAGCAGAAGATCGCGTTCCTGCTCGTCAACACACGCGACCTGATCCTGCGCCTCAACGGCGAATATGGCGGCGCGATCGGCCTTGGCGCGGGCTTCTCCTTCGCGGACGGCGACTGATGACGGCCCGCCCCAGCGCGTCCCTCGACCGCCGCGCTTTCCTGCGCATGGCGGGCGCGGCCTGGGCGGCGTCGCTCGCCGCGCGCCCGGCCTTCGCGCTGTCGCGCACCGACGCCGTCTTCGCCTCCGGCTACCGGGAGCCTGACGGCAGCTTAGGCATTGCCGTGCTTGCAGAAGACGGAACGATCATCGACCGCACCCCGTTGCCGGCCCGCAGCCATGGCATGGCCTTTTCGCCCACAACGCAACACCTCGTCGCATTCGCACGCCGGCCAGGCACCTTCGCGCTGGTGATCGACCGTTCCGGCACGGCGGCCCCCATCACCATCGCCGCCGCCGAGGACCGGCATTTCTTCGGCCATGGCTGCTTTTCGCCGGACGGACGGTTCCTCTACGCCAGCGAGAACGATTTCGACGCCAACCGCGGCGTCATCGGCCTCTACGACGCCCGCGACGGCTACCGCCGCATCGGCGAATATTCGACCTTCGGCATCGGCACGCACGACCTGTCCGTCAGCGACGACGGCAGCTTGCTGATCGCCGCCAATGGCGGCATCGAGACCCATCCGGATTTCGGCCGCACCAAGCTGAATCTCGACCATATGGAACCCTCGCTCGCCCTGATCGACGCCGCGACGGGCGCGCTCATCGAGCGGCACGCGCTGCCGGAGAAGCTGCGCCAGCTTTCCACCCGCCATGTCGATCTCGACGAGAAGGGCCGCATCTGGTTCGCCTGCCAGTATGAAGGCCCGCGCAACGACCTGCCGCCGCTCGTCGGTCATTTCGGCAAGGGAGAAGACCTCACCTTCCTCTCGTTGCCGGAGGAGACGACCATCGGCCTTGCCAATTATGTCGGCGCCATCGCCGTCAACCGGCGGGAAGGGCTCGTCGGCCTCACGTCGCCGAACGGTGGGCGCTTCGTCATGCTCGACGCTCGGACCGGCCGCGTCCTCAAGGAAGAAACCGTCGCGGATGCCGCCGGCATCGCCGCCGCGCCACATGGCTTTGCCGTGTCCTCCTATGACGGCCACTTTGCCGGCCGGCGCGAAGACGTCGCCTGGGACCAGCACATTGCGGGCCTCAGGCCCCGCTGATTTTCGCTCTGGACGATGGGCCGCGGCGCGCTACCTCCCCGGCATGAGCAACAAGCCCCTCGTCTATCTCGCCTTCATCATCCTCGTTCTCGGCGGCGGCCTCCTGATCGGCGCCAGCAACATGCCCGGCGACTGGTACCAGTCGCTGGCCAAACCCTCCTTCAACCCGCCGAACTGGGTCTTCGCACCGGTCTGGAGCATCCTCTACATCATCGTCGGCGTGGTCGGAGCCCGGACATGGCTCACCCTTCGCCGCTCCATGGCGATGCGGCTGTGGTTCGCCCAGCTGATCTTCAATTTCGCCTGGTCACCGGTCTTTTTCGGGCTCAAGGACCCGACATCGGCTGTGATCATCATCCTTGGCCTCCTGATTTCCGTCGCGGGCTTCATCGCCGTTTCCTGGCGACAGGACCGCACGGCAGCGCTGCTCTTCATGCCCTATCTCGCCTGGGTCGCCTTCGCCACCGCGCTCAACGCGGCGATTATCGCCCTCAACTGACGGGGACGCTTGCAGTGCAGCATGCGCCGTGCAAACCTCCGCCCATATCGGGCTGAGACACGGGCACATTATGACAGGCATTCCTTCGGCTGACTTCGCCGGCCGCATCGCACGGAGCTTCGAGCGGCAGGCCGCCATGCGGCTCATCGGCGCGGAGCTGACCCGCGTCGAGCACGGCACGGTGGAGATCGAGCTGCCCTTCGACGACAAGCTGACGCAGCAGCACGGCTTTCTGCATGCCGGCGTCATCTCCGCCGCGCTGGACACGGCCTGTGGCTATGCCGCCTATTCCGTCATCGACGCGGACGCCTCGATCCTCACCATCGAGTTCAAGGTGAACCTCATGTCGCCGGGGCGCGGCGAGTGCTTCCTCTTCCGCGGCGAGGTCACCAAGCCCGGCAGCAACATCATCGTCGCCGATGGACGCGGCTATGCCATCTCCGACGGCCCCGCCAAGCTGATCGCATCCATGACCGGCACGATGATGGTCGTGCGCGGCCGCGAGGACATCGCCGAATGAGCTTCACCCTCAAGACCGTCGCGGACAGGCGCATCCTCTATGTCATGGCCGCCGATGCCGAATACGGCCCACACCTGAAAGCCCGCATCGCGCCCTTCATGACCGGCGTCGGCCCGGTCGAGGCCGCCGTGCAACTGACGCTCGCCCTTTGCCATCTGGAAGCGGAAGGAAACCTTCCCGACTACGTCGTCTCACTCGGTTCGGCCGGCTCCGCCACGCTGGAGCAGACCGCCATCTACCAGGCGACATCGGTCTCCTATCGCGACATGGACGCCTCGCCCCTCGGCTTCACCAAGGGCGCGACGCCTTTCCTCGACCTGCCCGTGGAAGTCGCCCTGCCCTTCACCATCCCCGGCATTCCGACCGCGCGGCTTTCAACGGGCGCCAACATCGTCTCCGGCGCGGCCTATGCCGATATCGACGCCGACATGGTGGAGATGGAGACCTATGCGGAACTGCGCGCCTGCCAGGCCTTCAACGTCCCGCTCATCGGCCTTCGCGGCATTTCCGACGGCAAGGCCGAGCTCACCCATATCGGCGACTGGACGGAATACCTGCATGTGATCGACGAAAAGCTCGCCGCCGCCGTCGATCTACTGGAAGCGGCCATCGCAGGCGGAACCGTCATTCGCAACGGCTGAAAATCCGGCTTTTCCCCGTTGCGCGCCGCGCGGATATTCTTTAAAGGCTCGCCATGACCCAGACAGCTCATCCCGACAGCGTTCTCATCATCGATTTCGGCAGCCAGGTGACCCAGCTCATCGGGCGGCGCGTGCGCGAAGCAGGCGTCTATTGCGAGATCATCCCCTTCCAGTCGGCGGAAGAAGCCTTCCACCGCATGAAGCCGAAGGCGATCATCTTCTCCGGCGGCCCCGCTTCCGTTCTCGACCAGGGTAGCCCCCGCGCACCGCAGATCGTCTTCGATTCCGGCCTGCCGATCCTCGGCATCTGCTACGGCCAGCAGACGCTCGCCACCCAGCTCGGCGGCACCGTCGAAGGCGGCCATGCCCGCGAATTCGGCCGCGCCGATGTGGAGATCCTGAAGGACAGCCCGCTCTTCGAAGGCTTCTGGGAAGTCGGCAACAAATATCCGGTCTGGATGAGCCACGGCGACCGCGTCACCGTCGCCCCTGAAGGTTTCGAGATCATCGGCGTTTCCGAAAACGCCCCCTTCGCCATCTGCGTCAACGAGGCGAAGCGCTACTACACGACTATGTTCCACCCGGAGGTGGTACACACGCCCGATGGCGCCAAGCTGCTGTCGAACTTCGTGCACAAGATCGCCGGCATCAAGGGCGACTGGTCGATGTCCGCCTACCGCGCCCGCGCCGTGGAAGCGATCCGCGAGCAGGTCGGCGACAAGCGTGTCATCTGCGCCCTTTCGGGCGGCGTCGACTCATCCGTCGCGGCCCTCCTCATCCATGAGGCGGTCGGCCCGCAGCTCACCTGCATCCTCGTCGACCACGGCCTGATGCGCAAGAACGAGGCGGCCGACGTCGTCGCCATGTTCCGCGAGCACTACAACCTGCACCTCATCCATGTCGATGCCGTAGACCGCTTCGTCGGCGAGCTGGAAGGCGTTTCCGACCCCGAGACCAAGCGCAAGATCATCGGCCGCCTGTTCATCGAGGTCTTCGAGGAAGAGGCCGGCAAGCTCGGCGGCGCGGAATTCCTCGCGCAGGGCACGCTCTATCCTGATGTCATCGAAAGCGTCTCCTTCACCGGCGGCCCCTCGGTCACGATCAAGTCGCATCACAATGTCGGTGGCCTTCCCGAGCGCATGAACATGAAGCTCGTCGAGCCGCTGCGCGAACTCTTCAAGGACGAAGTGCGCGTGCTCGGCCGCGAACTCGGCCTGCCCGACTCGTTCATCGGCCGCCACCCCTTCCCGGGTCCGGGCCTTGCCATCCGCTGCCCGGGCGGCATCACCCGCGACAAGTTGGAGATCCTGCGCGAAGCCGATGCCATCTATCTCGACGAGATCCGCAAGGCCGGTCTCTACGACAAGATCTGGCAGGCCTTCGCCGTGCTGCTCCCCGTCCAGACCGTCGGCGTCATGGGTGACGGCCGCACCTACGAATTCGTCTGCGCGCTGCGCGCCGTCACCTCCGTCGACGGCATGACCGCGGACTTCTACCACTACGACATGAACTTCCTCGGCCGCGCCGCCACTCGCATCATCAACGAAGTCCGCGGCATCAACCGCGTCGTCTACGACGTGACGTCGAAGCCGCCGGGCACGATCGAGTGGGAATAATTTTTGCCCCTCCGGGCGTATCCGAAATCACGCTATAATGCGACATAAGCCAATGAAAATGCTGAAAAAATCCCTCTGAGACTTTCAGCATCTATCGCGGGGTTAGCCTCCCGTTTGACGGTATGGCTGGCGGTATGGCGCGTCTTGTCTCAACCGAAAAACGCATATACCGTCAGGGGCAAGAGAGCTTCTGACGGTATATTTTTTGGCCTAACCATTTGTAAGTGCTGAATAAAAATCCTGTCAGGCGGCCTAATTTTGGCCTGACGGTATAATTGGGTGCTCTCCTGCATTTTTTGACCGATCTGGAGGGTGCAGATGCTGACCGACGCCGCCATCAAGGCACTGAAACCAAAAGATAAATTATACAAGATTGTGGATCGTGACGGTATGTACGTCGTGGTCCAACCTTCAGAGTCAATCGTGTTCCGCTTGGACTACCGGCTCAACGGCCGTCGGGAGACCTTGACGTTGGGTCGTTATGGCCCGGCGGGTCTGTCTCTGGCCCGGGCGCGTGAGAAGCTGATTGATGCCAAGCGCGCGATTTCCGAGGGTCGCTCGCCGGCGCAGGAAAAGCAGCGCGAGAAGCGGAGGATCAAGGAAGCCAAGAGCTTCGGCCAGTTCGGTGAACGCTGGCTTCAGGAAGCGAGGATGGCGGACAGTACACGCGCGATGCGGCGGTCGATCTTCGAGCGCGACATCCTCCCGGCGTTTCGCAATCGACTGCTAACCGAGATCCTGCCGGAGGATTTGCGCGGGTTGTGCGCGAAGGTAAAGGAACGCGGGGCGCCGGCAACAGCGGTCCACGTCAGAGACATTGTGAAGTTGGTTTTCGCCTTCGCCATCCTGCACGGGGAGAAGGTCGCCAACCCGGCCGACGAGGTTGGCCCATCGTCGATCGCGACCTTCGTGCCGAAGGACAGGTCGCTATCCCCCGCGGAGATCCGAATCATGCTCGGACAGCTTGAGCATGTCCCGACGCTGCCGACGATCCGTCTCGGGATAAAGCTGATCCTGCTCTCGATGGTGCGAAAGAGCGAATTGCAGGATGCAGTCTGGGACGAGGTCGATTTTGAGAACGCCGTCTGGTCGATCCCCAAGGAGCGAATGAAGCGCTCGAAGGCGCACAACGTCTATCTATCGCAGCAAATGCTCGACATCTTCATCGCTCTCAAGACCTGCGCCGGTAACTCGAAATACGTCCTGCCGTCGCGCTACGACGCTGACGCGCCGATGTCGCGGGCCACGTTCAATCGGGTCACGACGGCGGTGGTGGTGCGGGCCAAGAAGGAAGGAATGCCGCTGGAGTCCTTTACGGTTCACGATCTCCGACGCACCGGCTCGACTCTGCTGAACGAACTGGGCTTCAACAGCGACTGGATCGAGAAGTGCTTGGCGCACGAGGATGGCCGATCGTCACGGGGCATCTACAACAAGGCGGAATATGAGCATCAGCGCCGGCATATGATCCAGGAATGGTCCAACATCGTGGACGCTTGGGTCGTGGGGGAGAAATACACGCCGATCCTTTATCCGCCGACAATGGACCTGCTTACGCCCGAGCCGGATGTTTGATGGGGCGCGTCTTGCGAAGCTGGACATCGGGCATGGGCGCGCGTTTCACGGTTTTCGCGCGTGAGGCGCGGCGGCGCTCCTCGAGCCAGGCTTCGACTTCGGCGAGGTCCCAGACCACGCAGCGAGACGTAAGATAGAAGCGCTGCGGAAATTCACCGCGCTGCTCCATGTCGTAGATTGTCGTGTCGGCCAACGGGACGATTTGCCGAAGCTCATGCCGCCGGATGGTCCGTGTCACGGCGGGAGGTTCTTGTGATTTCATCAGAGGACTCCGTCAGCCATTGGGTTCGACGGATAGAAGTCGATAGACGACGTTGAAAGAAAGCCCGGATTGAGGGGCGTAGAACGGTATCGTGCTCTGGCGTGCATATCGGAAAAGGCGCGGCCATCGCCGCGCCCAGCCAGACCGCCAATCGGTTCATTTGGATGATCGTCGATACCGGCCCTTCCGGCGTGAGCCGACGTAGCATATGAGACCAGCCACCTTGAGCGCGGCGATGTCCCGACGCGCAGTTTTCAGGCTGACTGCCCACACCGCCGCAATATCCCGTGCGTCACTTCGGACCTCCCCGACTCGGTCGAGAAACCAGTGCTGCCGCTCGTTGAGTTCGGCTCGATCAGGGACATTTTTAGGGTCGCGTTCAGGGACACGTTCAGGGACATTTTTCCGCGCGCCCGTTGCCGATCGTCCCCCTGCGGCTTCCCCGGCAGCATAGGCTTCACGGGCTCTAGCCAGGGAAATGCGATCCACTGGGCCGGTCAACGGGATGGCTGCCGGCCCATCGACCAGGCCGAGAACGAAGGCCCTGATGACTGGGGACGAGACCACCAGCCGCAGGAAATAGACGCTGTCTGGCCCGTGCTGGCCTGAAAGCCAGTGCTTGACGGTTCGCTCGCTTGCGTCCGTCTGGCGCATGAGCTGCTTAATCGCGCGGCGACTGTCGCCATGCTCTTTGCGTAGCAGCTCAGCGATGGTCCGCGCATAGACTTCGCGTCCGCCAAGAACGCCTGTCCATAGGGGTAATTTCCTGCCCGTTTTCGGCAACATCTTCCGTTTTCTCCGCATCTAAACTGTTCCAGTGCGGAGTGACGGCAGAGGCCCGTCATGCGCTGCGGCGGTAGGTCGCCCGGACCGCCGCAGGCAAGTTCGTGAGGCGTAATGTGATGAGCCGGAGAGATTACGATAATGATCGGTCAGAGCAGCCCGAACGTCCTCTTCGGGCTGCCGAATACGTCCGCATGTCGACGGATCATCAGAAGTATTCGACGGAAAACCAATCCGACGCGATCAAGCACTATGCCGAGGCGCGCGGAATCGAGATCGTCTGTACCTACGCCGACGAAGGAAAGAGCGGGCTCAGCGTCGATGGTCGTGATGCGTTCAAGCGGCTGATCGCGGACGTCGTGGAAGGCCGCGCCGACTTTGAGATGATCCTCGTCTACGACGTGAGCCGCTGGGGGCGCTTCCAGGACACCGACGAAAGCGCCTACTACGAATATATCTGCAAACGCGCCGGCGTTCGTGTCCAATACTGCGCCGAACAGTTCGAGAATGACGGAAGCCCGATCGCGGCCATCATCAAGGGCGTGAAGAGCGCCATGGCCGGGGAATATAGCCGTGAGCTTTCCGTCAAGGTTTTCGCCGGCCAGGGGCGCCTGATCGAGAAAGGGTATCGTCAGGGAGGCCCGGCGGGTTTTGGACTACGGCGAACGCTCATCGATGAGCACGGCGCTATCAAGGGGTGTCTTGAACGCGGCGAGCAGAAGAGTCTCCAGACTGACCGCGTGATCCTGACACTCGGCCCGGCCGAGGAAGTCGATCTGGTTCGCAAAATCTACCGGGCGTTCGTCCATCAAGGGTATAGCGAGAGCGAGATCGCGGCCGATCTCAACAGGCGGGGTATTTCCACCGACCTTGGGCGACCCTGGACCAGGGGAACCGTCCACCAGATTCTCATCAACGAGAAATATGTCGGCGACAACGTATGGAACCGCCGCTCTTTCAAGCTGAAGAAGAAGCGCGTCCGGAACGATCCCGGTATGTGGATCAGGGCGCAGGATGCGTTTGCGGTGAGAGCGGCGGTGCAAAAGTCGGCCACGGTAGCGGCGGCATAATGCTGCTGCGGGCGGAGTAAAATCCGGCCACCTATCTTCCTTCTGCAATGATCGCAGGAGGGACAGGGGATCTACACCGTGGAACTATATCTGAAGGTTCGTCTGGCTGTTTCGGAAGGGATGACGCAGCGTCAGGCGGCGAAGCATTTCAACATATCGCGCGACAGCGTGGCGAAGATGGTGTCGTATTCGACGCCACCCGGTTACCAGCGGCGATCACCGATCCGGCGTCCGAAGCTGGATGCGTTTGTTTCGACGATCGAGCATTGGCTCGACGAGGACCTGAAGGTGCCGCGCAAGCAGCGGCATACGGCCAGGCGGGTATTTGACCGCCTGCGCGACGAGTGCGGGTT
The DNA here is from genome assembly GCF_022682305.1 of Shinella zoogloeoides. Lineage (NCBI taxonomy): Bacteria > Pseudomonadati > Pseudomonadota > Alphaproteobacteria > Hyphomicrobiales > Rhizobiaceae > Shinella > Shinella zoogloeoides. The sequence continues at coordinate 4,288,499 of NZ_CP093528.1, read as the reverse complement.
CACCGGCGGCTACACGATCATCAAGGACTACATGCGCGAGCGGGATCAGCGCCGGCAGGAAGTGTTCGTGCCACTTGCCCATCCGCCGGGCCACGCGCAGGCCGATTTCGGCGAGGCGATGGTGGTGATCGGCGGTGTGGAACAGAAGGCCCGCTTCTTCGTGCTGGATCTTCCGCATAGTGATGGCTGCTATGTTCGGGCCTATCCGGCGGCGGTGGCCGAGGCCTGGGTGGACGGTCACATCCATGGATTTGCCTTCTTCGGGGGCGTGCCGCAGTCGATCGTCTACGACAACGACCGTTGCCTGGTCGCAAAGATCCTGCCCGACGGTACACGCAAGCGGGCGGTGTTGTTCAGCGGCTTCCTGTCCCACTACCTGATCCGGGATCGCTATGGGCGGCCGGGAAAGGGCAATGACAAAGGGAATGTCGAGGGCCTTGTGGGCTACGCCCGGCGCAACTTCATGGTGCCGATCCCGCAGTTTGCGACATGGGATGCGTTCAACGCCTTTCTGGAGGAGCAGTGCCGCAAACGCCAGCGCGACAGGCTGCGCGGCGAGAGCGAGACGATCGGCGAGCGCCTGCAGCGGGATCTGGCGGCCATGCGTCCATTGCCGACATCACCCTTCGATGCCTGCGATCAGGCCAGCACCAGCGTAACGGCCCAGTCCCTGGTGCGATACAAGACCAACGACTATTCCGTGCCGGTCGCCTACGGTCATCAGGACGTCTGGGTGCGGGGCTATGTCGACGAGGTGGTGATCGGCTGCCGTGGCGAGATCATTGCTCGCCATCCGCGGTGCTGGGATCGGGAAGACGTCGTCTTCGACCCTATCCACTACCTGCCGCTGATCGAGCAGAAGATCAATTCCCTGGATCAGGCCGCCCCTCTGCAAGGCTGGGACCTGCCGGAAGAGTTCGCTACGCTGCGCCGGCTGATGGAAGGCCGCATGGCCAAGCATGGTCGGCGGGAATACGTTCAGGTTCTGCGCCTGCTGGAGAGCTTCGAGCTCGCCGACCTGCATGCGGCGGTGAAGCAGGCAATCCAGCTCGGCGCAATCGGATTCGATGCGGTCAAGCATCTGATCCTGTGCCGGGTCGAGCGACGGCCACCTCGACTGGACCTGGCGATCTATCCCTACCTGCCGAGGGCGACGGTCGAGAAGACCTCGGCGAAAGCCTACATGCGGCTTTTGTCGTCTGATGCGGGAGAAGCGGCATGAGCACCGAAGCACCCGAGATACTGCTTGCCCACTATCTCAAGACCCTGAAGCTGCCGACCTTCCAGCGCGAGTATCAGAAGCTGGCCCGGTTATGCGCCACCGAGGGCGTCGACCACATCGACTACCTGTTCCGGCTTGCCGAACGGGAGATGATCGAACGCGATCGCCGCAAGGTCGAACGCCGGATCAAGGCGGCCAAATTCCCTGTCGTCAAAAGCCTCGACAGCTTCGACTTCACAGCCATCCCCAAGCTGAACAAGATGCAAGTGCTGGAGCTGGCACGTTGCGAGTGGATCGACCGCCGCGAGAACGTGATCGCTCTCGGCCCCAGCGGCACGGGCAAGACGCATGTCGCACTCGGCCTCGGACTGGCGGCCTGCCAGAAGGGGCTGTCCGTCGGCTTCACCACGGCCGCCGCCCTGGTCAGTGAGATGATGGAGGCGCGTGACGAGCGGCGTCTGCTCCGTTTCCAAAAGCAGATGGCAGCCTACAAGCTGCTGATCATCGATGAGCTGGGCTTCGTGCCGCTGTCCAAGACCGGCGCGGAATTGTTGTTCGAGTTGATCTCCCAGCGTTACGAGCGCGGTGCGACCATGATCACCAGCAATCTGCCTTTCGACGAATGGACGGAAACCCTGGGGTCCGAGCGTCTGACCGGCGCCCTGCTCGATCGCATCACCCACCACGTCAACATCCTCGAGATGAACGGCGACAGCTACCGTCTCGCCCAAAGCCGCGCCCGAAAGGCCGGCTGACGCCTTCTCTGAAAATCGCCGCGCGCGCCGGAGACCCCCGCTCGGGCTACGCCCTCCCGGCGGTCTCAGGCGCGCGCCAAGGTGGCCGACTTTTGCTCCGCCCCGTGGCCGGTTTTTACTCCGCCGTTGACAGTCGCGCCGGTAGCGGAGCATGAAACGGTTGCTTTCTCCGCCGAGCCGCAATGGAAGCCTGAACAACGTCAACCAGAGAATCCTCGCTGGTTTTCACCGCCAGCCTACGGAATGGAAACCTTCGGTGATTTGTTCACTGACCGGCAGTTGGTGGCCCTGAATACTTTTAGCGATTTGGTGCATGAGGTCCGATGGCAGATCGAGACGGATGCGCTCGCCAGTGGTATCTCTTCGGACCCCACACCGTTGCGTGACGGAGGCAATGGCGCCAAAGCCTATGCTGAAGCAGTCAGCGTGTATGTGTCGTTTGCGATTGATCGGCTTGCCGATGCTGGCAGTTCTATAGCCACATGGTCGTCATCGGAGTTTATCCGCTTCACATTTGCTCGGCAGGCGATCCCGATGACCTGGGATTTCGCTGAATGCAATGTCTTCAGCGATAGCACAGGAAATTATCTCGGCGCTGTCGATTGGGTCTGGAAGGCACTTTCTGGTCTGGGGCCGAATGCCTCCGGCACCGAGATTCAGCACGATGCGCAGAATGTGCGTTTGCCGGATGGGGCAGTCGTTTCGACCGATCCGCCATACTACGATAATATCGGTTACGCAGATCTGTCCGACTATTTCTATGTCTGGCTCAGGCGCAACATTAAAGATGTATATCCTGATCTCGGAAGCACCATCTCTGTTCCCAAAGAAGAGGAACTGGTGGCGACGCCATATCGCCATGGTGGGAAAGCGAAAGCTGAAGAGCACTTCCTCACGGGTATGACGTCGGCGATCTCGAGTCTCGCGCGTCAATCGTCATCGTCGTTTCCTGCTACGATCTACTATGCTTTTAAGCAGAGCGAGGTTGAACAGGATGGCTTGAGTTCGACGGGGTGGGCGACCTTCCTTCAGGCAGTGATTGAAGCGGGTTATGCGATTGTCGGCACTTGGCCTGTTCGCACGGAGCGTTCAGCCCGGACAATCGCTACTGGCACCAATGCTCTGGCAAATTCGGTCGTCTTGGTGTGCCGGAAAAAGGAGAGCACGGCGGAGGTCGTCACCCGTGCTGAGTTCATCCGCGCCCTGAAACGCGAATTGCCACCGGCGATCGCCGAGCTTCAAGCCGCCAACATCGCGCCAGCGGATATGCCGCAATCGGCCATCGGCCCCGGCATGGGCGTGTTCTCGCGCTACAAAGCTGTTCTCGAATCCGACGATAGCCCGATGAGCGTGAAGACCGCGCTCCAGCTCATCAATCGGGAACTCGATGAGTATCTCGGCGGCATCCAGGGCGAGTTCGACGCGGACACGCGATTTGCCATCACTTGGTTCGAGCAGAACGGGACCGGCAAGGGAGAGTACGGGATCGCCGACAATCTCGCCCGCGCGCGGGGCATCTCGGTCGATAGCGTCAAGCACGCTGGCATCGTTGAAAGCGCCGCCGGCAAAGTCCGCATTCTCGCCCGCGATGAACTCGACGAGGATTGGGACCCGGAAGACGACCGCCACCTGACGGTCTGGGAGTGCCTCCAGCATCTGGTCCGCCGGCATGAGGAGAACGGCATTTCCGACGACACCGCCGTCCTGCTCAAGAAGATCAGCGCCCAGGCCGAGGCCGTGAAGGATCTCGCCTACTGCCTCTACGACATCAGCGCCAACAAGCGGAAGGATGCGAAGGAGGCCACGGCCTACAACGCCCTAATCGCCGACTGGGCCGAGCTGACGAAGGCGGCGGCGGCCATCCACGATACGCGCGGCGATCGTCAGATCCGGCTGGATATTTAAGGGGGAACGGACGTGGCAAAAAGTACGCGCCAATATGTGTTTGAGGGTATGGAGCTGCTGCCTGCGGCGTTGATCCCCTTCGTTGAAAAGAGGCTCGAAACCTCGCTCAAGGGGCATTGGCAGGTCCAGGTTCTTGAGAAGCTGCCAAGCCTGCGTCCCAACAGCAGTGGCGAAGTTGGCTGGGACCAAGCCGCGTTGTTCAACGCGATGGATCGCTTCTGGAGCGAGGCGTTCAAGGCGGTGCTTGGCCGCGCCGAACGCTCGCTGGTCAATGAGCTAGGCGATGTCCGCAACAAGCTCTCGCACAACGAGACTTTCACCTACGACGACGCCGAACGCGCGCTCGATTCCATGCGGCGCCTGATGGAAGCGATCAGCGCCGGCGAGACGGCCGAGCAGCTCGGCAAGATGCGCGACACCATCCTGCGCACGAAGTTTACCGAGCTTCAGCGCAACGAAGAGCGGCGGAAAACCCAGCGTCTTGAGATTTCGGTCGAGACCGTGGCGGGACTGCTGCCGTGGCGTGAAATCGTCGAGCCACACCAGGATGTCGCCACCGGCGAGTTCCAGCAGGCGGAGTTCGCGGCCGACCTCGCCAAAGTGCATTCGGGGAGCGCGCCGCCGGAATACCGCGATCCGCGTCAGTTCTACAGCCGTACCTATCTGACGGAAGGCTTGAGCACCCTGCTGGTTGGGGCTGCGAAGCGGTTGTCCGGCAGCGGCGGCGATCCCGTGGTCGAACTGCAAACCAACTTTGGCGGCGGCAAGACGCACTCGATGCTGGCGCTCTATCACATGGCGGGGCCGACCCCGGTCCAGGACCTCTCCGGCCTCGATCAACTGCTGGAGAAGCAGGGGCTCAGCGTGCCGAATGCCATCAACCGCGCCGTGCTCGTCGGCACGTCGCGCGGGCCGCAGGACGTCCTCCACGCCGAGGGCGATCGGAAGATTCGCACCACATGGGGCGAACTCGCCTGGCAGCTCGGGGGCGCCGATGCCTATGCAATGGTTGCGGAAAATGACGCCAGCGGCATCGCGCCGGGCTCGAACCTACTGGAGGCGCTCTTCAAGAAATATGCGCCTTGCCTGATCCTGATCGACGAATGGGTCGCTTACCTGCGTCAGATCTACAAGGTCGAAGGGCTGCCCTCGGGATCGTTTGATGCCAACCTGTCCTTCGTCCAGTCGCTGACCGAGGCGGTCAAGGCCAGTCCCGGCACGCTGCTGGTCGCATCTTTGCCGGCCTCGCAGATCGAGGTTGGCGGCGAAGGAGGTCAGGAAGCGCTGGCGCGTCTCAAGCAGACCTTCAGCCGCGTGGAGTCCTCGTGGCGGCCAGCGAGCCAGGAGGAGAGCTATGAGATCGTCAGGCGGCGGCTGTTCAAGGACATCCCTGGCGACAAGTTCCATCACCGTGACAACACGCTGAAGCAGTTCGCCAAGCTCTACCGCGAGAACGCCAACGATTTTCCGCAAGGCTGCGCGGACGAGGATTACCGGCGCAAGCTGGAGAAGGCGTATCCGATCCACCCCGAGCTGTTCGACCAGCTCTATACGAGCTGGGGTTCGCTCGAAAAGTTCCAGCGCACACGCGGCGTGCTCCGCCTGATGGCGCAGGCCATTCACGAGCTATGGATGAATGCCGATCCGTCGGTGATGATCATGCCCGGCAGCGTGGCGGTAAGTTCGCCGCGCGTGGAGCCGGAACTGCTCCATTATCTTGACGTGAGTTGGCAGGCGATCATCGCCGGCGATGTCGATGGCACGACGTCCACGCCCTACAAGGTCGATCAGTCGGCGCCCAACCTGAACCGCTATTCGGCGACGCGGCGCGTCGCGCGCGCGATCTTCATGGGCACCGCGCCCACGGCGCAGCAACAGAACACCGGCCTCGACGACAAGCAGATCAACCTCGGCGTCGTACAGCCTGGCGAACGCCCGACGATCTTCGGCGATGCGCTCAGGCGGCTGACCAACCAGGCCAAGTTCATGCACGCCGATCTTGGCCGGTACTGGTACTCGATGTCGGCGAGCCTCAATCGTATCGCGGCAGATAAGGCCGCGCAGATCGAGGCAGCGCTGGTCGATGTGACGATCGATGCGGAACTCGGAAAATATGTGAACGGCCTTGCCGATCGCGGGCATTTCGATGCCGTGCAGGTCGCGCCAGCTTCGTCAGCCGAAGTTCCCGATGAAGCCGGCGGTGTTCGCGCCGTCGTGCTGGGTGTCAAATATCCCCACAATGGCCGCGATGGCTCTGACGCGCTGGTCGAGGCCAAGGACATTCTTACGCAGCGCGGCAGCACGCCGCGCGTCTATCGCAACATGTTGGTGTTTATTGCCGCGGAAAGCCGTCAGCTCGATCATCTGAAAGACGCTGTTCGTGCTTCGCTGGCCTGGGGGGAGATCGTCCGCGACACGGAGCGGTTGAACCTTACCCAGAGCGATAGCGCGTTGGCCAAGACGAAACTGGCCGAAGCGAACGAGACGATGAAGACCCGCCTGAAGGAGGCATGGTGCTATCTCCATTATCCCGCCCAGGAGAGCGCCCAGGCGGATTGGGAGTGGGTGTCGGGCAAGATCCCGGCTCAGGACGGTTTGTTGGCGCGGGCCAGCAAGAAGTTGGTGGCCGAGGAGGGCCTGCTCACGGAATTGGGGCCGTCGCGCCTCGACCGTGACCTCCAGAAATATATCTGGAACGACAAGCCGTGGTTGTCGCTGAAAGATCTACGGGAATATCTCAACCGCTACATCTATCTGCCACGCATCAAGGATCAGGGCGTCCTGGTCAAGGCTGTGCAGGCTGCCGTGAACGGCATGTTGCCTGGCCCCTTCGCCTATGCAGAGCGATGGGACGAGAAGTCGGACACCTATCTGGGGCTGGCGATCGAGCGCGCGGTAAGCGCCGTGGTCGTGATCGACGGCGATAGCGTCATCGTGAGGCCAGAGGTGGCCGAGGCGCATCGGCCGGCTCCCGTGCAGCCTGGGTCCGGCGACGCTACCCCAGGAACCGGCGGCAGCACGCCGGCGCCTGATGGCCAGCCTGCGGATGACGTGCCCTCGGCTCCGCAACCGGAAAAGAAGCCGACGCGCTTCTCGGGCGCCGTGATGATCTCACCGGAGCGTCCGGCCCGAGACATCCATCAGATCGTCGAAGCAATCGTCGAGCAACTCACCACGTTGCCGGGCAGCCAGGTGAAGATCCGGCTCGAGATTGACGCCGAAGTGCCGGACGGTCTCGATCGCGCCAAGGTTCGGACGCTGGTCGAGAATGCCAATACACTTGGATTCATAGAGAAATCCGTAGAGTGATAGCCGGTCGGCGCTCTCTGGTATGGCCGGGGAGCGCCGACGAACTTTGTCGCCACGCTGGGAAATCGCTTTGACAAGCCTCGCAGCGTCTTTGTCAGGCATTCGGGATAAGGGGGCTCCCCGGACGATTTCCAGGTGTGAGTATGAACTTTCGACATCTGCGGTATTTCGTGGCGGCTTCCGAGCATGGGAGTTTCCGCAAGGCGGGCGTAGCGTTGGGCGTACAGGAGTCCACGATCAGCCGCCGGATTCGCGACCTGGAAGACGGGCTCGGCTCTGCGCTGTTTCACCGTCACAGCGGCGGTGTATGTCTGACCGTTGCCGGACAGCGGCTCTTGTCGAAAGCCCAAAAGGTTCTTCGATACATCAATGAAGGCGCGGAGATCGTGGACGCGGTGGGTCGCGGCACGGAAGGTCAATTGCGCGTGGGCATCTTCTCGTCCCTGGCCTCGGGGTTTCTGCAAGATCTTCTCCGGACCTTCGCGGCAGAGCACCCCGGCGTGCATGTCGAGGTTGCTGACGGCAATCCCGCGGAGCATGTCGCCGCGATCCGGCAGTTCCGGTTGGACATCGCCTTTCTGACAGGGACGTTGGAGTGGCCTCGATGCGAGACTACCTATCTCTGGTCGGAACGTGTTTTCGTGGTGCTGCCGGAAGCACATGCCCTTGCCCGGAAGGAGGAGGTGAAGTGGCATGATCTGGCGCACGAGACCTTCATCGTCAGCGATGTACCGCCGGGCCAGGAGGTCCATGATTATCTGGTCCAGCGGGTCGCCGATCTCGGCCATCACCCGAAGATTCAGGCGCAGTTTGTCGGGCGTGACAATCTGCTGACGCTCGTCGCGATCGGCAGCGGGCTTACGGTCATGAGCGAGGCGGCGACAGCAGCCCATGTGCCGGGTATCTGCTATCGGCCGATTATCGGCGAAGTCCTTCCCTTCAACGGCGTGTGGTCGCCAAAGAACGACAATCCGGCGCTCAGGCGCTTTGTCAGCATGGCGAAGATGATGGCGCGTCGTCAGGGCGTGGATTTATGAACTGGCATCGCCCGCGGGCTTCGCGCGCCGGGCCTTGGCGAACCCGCGATCGGTGGCGATGAAGCGCTCCAGCATCGGTACAATCAACTGGACGGGATCGCGCACAGGCTGGCCGGTCTGCCTTCCCAGCAGCTCGGCATATGCCGCGAGATCCCGGTGGAGCGAAGCGGGCAGTTCCAGCGTGGCCTTCACCGGCTTTTCCTCGGTGATCGGGCCGAGCTTCAATTTCGTCATGTCAGCCTCCGTAAGGTTCGAGGACGAGATCGCGGGTGACGATCACGCGGACAGGGAATCCGGGCCGGATCGTCAGTGTCGGCGCGACGTTGAGCTGGCGCCGAACGATCTGCTGCCCGGCATCATTGATCGTGTCCTGGCCGCCATTGCGGATGGCGCGCAGAAGCCGGTCCTGGTCATCGATGGCAAGCTCAGACCCGACTGACAGAAGCGTCGAGAGCCCCGCCGCTTTGGCGAGATCCCACCAATGGTAATCGACGCCGTCTTCCAGACCGGCATAGCCCTGGGTATCGGCTCCGGGCTGACGTTCGAGCACAATGGACCGGCCGTTCGGGAGAATGAGCCTGTTCCAGACGAGAAGCACGCGGCTCTGCCCGTATTGGACGCTATTGTCGTACTGGCCGATGATCCGCGTGCCCTGTGGGATGACGAGGATGCGCCCGGTCGGGCTATCGTAGATATTCTCCGTCACCTGCGCGGTGACTTGTCCAGGCAGATCGGAGCGGATGCCGGTGATGAGGGCGGCCGAGATGACCGCGCCCGCCTGGAGGACATAGGGCGATGCTGGCGCCATGATGCGGTCGGCCGCAGTGGTGCGGCGGTCGACGGGAGCATTGAGGAATGCGAGTTGTCGATCTTGAGCCGTCTCGGCACCTGGTTGTGTGCCAGCTCCCGCGCCGGCAAATCCCGGGACATTCGGGCCAGCGGTCGCCGACGTTGCGGCCGGACCGGCCTGGAAAAACACGCGGCTGGTGCGTGCGGCCTCCAATTCGGCGAGGCGACGTTGTTCCTCAGGATCAGGCCCCGGCGCCGCCATGGCGGGCGGCACGACAGGATGCCCCTGATTTTGCGCGCTGACGATCGGGCGGCCGAGGTCTCCAGGCAGCGCCGGGCCGAGGACCGGGCCGGTGTAATCGCGTGGCAGGCCGGCCAGGCCGTCGGCCGTGGTGCGGTTGTCGGTCGAATAGAGTTCGTCGGCGCTCTTGCCGGGGTCACGGGTCTGGAGCGCGTAGATGAGAGAGCCGCCGATACCGACGAGGGCAACTGCGGCGACGCCGGCGAGCACTTTGCGCGACAGCCGGGTGACACGCGGAGGTTCCGCCCGCAGGCGCATGGACGATGACGTATCGACGGCGGGCGTCGATTGGTCCAGCGGTTCGGCATTGTCGTGGTCGGTGTCGCTCATGATGCAGGTTTCCCATCGGTTCGCACGATCCTGACGGTCTGCTGCTGCTTGCCGCTGCCGAGGCGCAGTTCGGCGGCTCCGAAGATGCGGTCAACGATCAGGATGTTTTGGTAAATGCGGCTGTTGACGAGCTGCGGCTCGCCGTCGGTGCCGAGGACGAAGATCGGCGGCATCTCTCCTTGAGCGATGCCGCGTGGAAATTCGACATACACACGCCTGCCGTCGTCATAGACGGCGACCGGCCGCCAGGGCGGCGTGTCGCCGGTTATGCCGTAGCGGTAGTGACGCGCGGCGGCAGTGGGAATGATAGGCGTCGCAGGGACCGTTCCGCGCTGCGATGCCGGTAGCGCGGGATAAGCCCATGCAACGGCCGGCATATAGGGTTTCGCCTCCGCCCTCAGCTCAAGCATGTAGATGCGGCGGTCAGTCGTGATGACCAGGTTCGTGGTGATGTCGGGGCGCGTCGGTTTGACGAGGATGTGGACGCGGCGCGAGAGGCCGGAACCGCTTTCGGTATCACCGATGATCCAGCGGGCGGTGTCACCGGCGGCGATTGGACCTGCGCCGGTCAGGCTTTCGCCCGGCTCGAGCGCGATGTTGGTGATCTGGCCGGGCGCGGCATAGACTTGGTAAAGCGCGCCTTCGCTCCAGGGATAGATCTGGATGGCGTTATAATAGCCCTCGCGTCGCGGTTCGACACGCGCCGCAGCATTGGCGTTTTCCACGCGGCCGCTCGGCGTATTCGCGGCGGTTCCACCATGCGCGACCGTCCAGGCAGGAGGCGTGTGCAGCGGACGCGGCGGCTGTTCCGTGACCGCCGCCGGCACCGCTGGGAGCGGCGGCACGTCACTGTCGTAGCTGATGGTGGGTGGTTTGAAGGTCGCGCAGCCCGCCAGCATCGTTGCCGAGAGCAGCATCATCGCCAAAGCGGATTTACGGAAAGCCGGAGAGCCGGACATGCGCAGAGACGTGCTCATTGGGACATCTCCCGCGACCAGTTGATGGCGTTGATGTAGATGCCGAGCGGATTGGAGCGCAGCCGGTCTGCGTCGCGCGGCGTCTGGATGACGATGGTGAGGATGGCGGTCCATCGCTCCGTGCCCGCGAGCTGGCCATTCTCGTAACGCTTCTCGGTCCAGGCCACGCGGAAGGAATCCGCCGATGCGCGGATGACGCTCGAAACCTCGACGGCGATCTGCTGTTTGCCGACCTTGGTGAAGGGATCGTTGGTGCGGGCATAGTCGTTGAGCGCACCGGCGCCGCGATCCGTGGTCCAGTCATAGGCGCGCAGCCAGTTCTGGCGCACGATGATCGGATCGGCCGGGATGCTTCTGACCTGCTCGATGAAGCGGGCAAGATGCCAGGCCACTTGCGGATCGGTCGGCCGGTAGTCGGCCGACGCCGGTGCAACGGACTGCGCCTGGCCGAGTCGATCGACCTGCACTACCCAGGGAACGACGGTGCCGCGCGCCGACTGCCAGACCAGCGCGGCGGCGAAGCCGGCCGACAGGAACAGTGAGCCGAAGGCCATGATGCGCCAGTTTCTGGCCTGGACGCGGGCCGAACCGATGCGATCGTCCCAGACCTGCGCGGCGCGCTGATAGGGTGTTTCGGGTTCGGGCGATTTCCCATAATGGGCGGCGGGTCGTTTGAAGAGGCTCATGAGCGGTTACTTTCGGAGAGATTGATGGAAGAGCCGCCGCCATGGCTGTCGCCGGATTTGACGGCGTGCGCTGCGAGGGTGGCTCCGTGGCTGAGGGACTGATGGCGCTTCATGCGCTTGGCCCAGTCGGGCGGACCGTCGCGGGGCGCTCCGGCTGCGGTTTCGCCTGCGGAGCCTGAGCCGGGTATCGTGCTCATGGTCGAGGAGCCGCCTGTCGCCCCGAAGCCTGTCTTCGCACCTTCGGAGAAGCTGGACTTGACGCCTTCGGCGGCGCGCGCCGTCGCGCGTCTCAGGGGCGACACGGCGGCTGCTCCGGCCGCGCGAGCGACACCGCCGAGACCAGAGGCGACACCGGCTGCGCCAGACTGGCCGAGCGAGCCGACGCTGTAGGCCGCGGCGGCTCCGCCTGCCGCTGCCGCTCCGCCCCGCACGGCGGCAGCGCCGCCGGACATCGCAGCCGCTCCTCCCTTCAGGGCAAGGCCTGCCGCGCCACCAGCTGCGAGTGCTGCACCACCGACGGCAAGTCCGGTGCCAACCGCCGCACCGGCGCCGAGTTGTGGTCCGCCGCTGACAAGACCGGCAGCGATGCCGGGGCCGAAGATGCCAAGCCCGAGTAGCGATAGCGCGGCAAGGACAATCGCCATGGCGTCGTCGATGGTGGGCGTTGCGCCGCCGAAGCCGGCCGTAAACTGGCTGAACAGCGTTGAGCCGATGCCGATGATGACGGCGAGCACCAGCACCTTGATGCCGGATGAGACGACATTGCCCAGCACGCGCTCGGCCATGAAGGCGGTTTTGCCGAACAGGCCGAACGGGATGAGGACAAAGCCCGCCAGCGTCGTCAGCTTGAATTCGATCAGGGTAACGAAGAGCTGGATCGCGAGGATGAAGAAGGCGAGCAGCACCAACGCCCAGGCGAACAGCAGGCAGGCGATCTGGATGAAGTTCTCGAAGAACGCGATCCAGCCCATCAGGTCGGAGATGGATTCGAGCAAGGGGCGCGCGGCGTCGAGCCCGGTCTGCGCGACCTTGCCGGGTCGCATCAGATCCTGCGCGGTGAAGCTAGTGCCGGAAGCCTTGAGGCCGAGGCCCGCGAACGAGTCGAAGACGATCTTGGCGAGGTTGTTCCAGTTGCCGATGAGATAGGCGAAGACGCCGACGAAGAGCGTCTTTTTCACCAGCCGGGCGATGATGTCGTCTTCCGCGCCCCAGCTCCAGAACAGGGCGGCAAGCGTCACATCGATGACGATCAGCGTTGTGGCGATGAACGCGACCTCGCCGCCGAGCAGTCCGAACCCGCTGTTGATGTAGGAGGTGAAGACCCCGAGGAAATTGTCGATGACACCTGCGCCGCCCATGGTTCACCGTCCTTCTGTTGTCGGGACGGCAGGCGCCGGGGGGCGGCCGAGGAAGCGATCGCGGCTCTCGGCCCAGATACGCATGCAGTCGGTATCGCTCGCCGCTGCCTGGCCAAGCTGCTGGCACCGGCGCTGCCCTTCGCGGAGCGCATCGCGCTTGGGTTCGACAGCGTGGACGCGCTCCGTTTCAGGGGCCGCGTCCTTCCGGGTCATCTCGATCGCCGTCGCCGTGATGGCGAGCGATACGAAAACGATGGCGCCCAGCCGGACCAGCATCTTGCCGTCCATGGCCGCGACCTCAGTTGCCGTTACCGAACATCTGCGCGTTGCCGGGCTGATAGCCCGCGCCCGGCGTGAGGAAGCGGCGGCGCTGCTCCCGGCCTTGATCGGCCGCCGCCGCGCGCTCCGCGTCAGTCAGCGCCGTGGCCCGGCCGTTGGCGGAGATCAGCGCGATCAGGTCGGAGAGCTGCTGCGATTGCAGCGCGAGAAGCTGATTGCCGGCCTGTGTCGCCTGCAACGCACCCTGCGCGCCCTGGCTCTGGCTGACGAGGTTCGACATCTGCGTGCGATTGCTGTCGATATTGCCGACGACGCCGGCCTGAATGCGCATGGCGTCCTGCAAACCGCCGACGGTGTTCTGCCAGCGCGAGCGAGCGTCGGTGATGAGCTTGGCGTCCGACGACGACAGTGAGACGCTGCCATATTGCTGCTGGAACATCCGATCGACGTTCTGAACGTCGAAGGCGATGTTCTGCGCCTGGCTGAGGAGCTGCTGGGTGCGCTGGACGTTCTGCTGAATCTGCTGGAGCGCCGAGTACGGCAGATTCGCCAGATTCTTGGCCTGGTTGATGAGGCTCTGCGCCTCGTTCTGAAGCGAGCGGATCTGGTTGTTGATCTGCTCGAGGGAACGCGCCGCCGTCAGGACGTTCTGGGCGTAGTTGGTAGGGTCATAGACGATACCGCCGAAACCGAATTGCGCGTGCGCTGGCGCGGTCAGCACCGGCGATGCGGCGAGCGGTATCGCCAGGATGAAGGCCGCGAGCGACAGCGCGCGCGGGCGTGAACGAAGCGTATTCATGGTCATTACTCCTTCTCGGACTGCTGGGGGGTAAGGTTCGTGAGGTCAGGGATGAGGTCTGCGGCCCACTCGGCGCCGCGCAGGCGCAGCCAGGCGGCGAGAAAGCCCTCGCGGCCATGCTCGGCGACGGTGCGCGCGATCTCGGACTGATCGGTCTTGGAGGAGGTGGCGGCGAGCGCGAGGCCGACTTCGGAAAGGCCCAGCTCGAACAGGCGATTGCCGCGCCGCGACTGGCAGTAATAGTCGCGCTTGGGCGTGGCCCGCGCGAGGATTTCGATCTGGCGGTCGTTGAGACCGAAGCGCCGATAGATCTCCGTGATCTGCGGCTCGATCGCGCGTTCGTTCGGCAGGAGGAGCCTTGTCGGGCAGCTCTCGATGATGGCCGGGGCGATGTTGCTGTTGTCGATGTCGGACAGCGACTGCGTGGCGAAGATGACGCTGGCGTTTTTCTTGCGCAGCGTCTTCAGCCACTCGCGCAATTGTCCGGAGAAGGCATCGTCGTCGAGTGCGAGCCAGCCCTCGTCGATGATGAGCAGCGTCGGCGAGCCGTCGAGACGGTCGCCGATGCGATGGAAGAGATAGGCGAGGACGGCGGGTGCCGCGCCAGTCCCCACCAGTCCCTCGATCTCGAACGCCTGCACCGATGCCGAGCCGAGATGTTCGGCCTCGGCGTCGAGTAGCCGCCCATAGGGGCCACCCACGCAATATGGTCGCAGGGCCTGCTTCAGGTCGTTCGATTGGAGCAACACCGTGAGGCCGGTGATCGTGCGCTCCTCGACCGGCGCCGATGCGAGCGAGGTCAGCGCCGACCAAAGGTGCTCCTTCACCTCGGGGGTGATCGCGATGCCCTCGCGGATCAGGATGGAGACGATCCAGTCGGCCGCCCAGGCGCGTTCGGGCGTGTCGTGAATGCGCGCGAGCGGTTGCAGCGAGACCGAGGAGTCCACGCCCTCGGTGAGATCGCCGCCGAGATCGTGCCAATCACCGCCCATGGCGAGCGCGGCGGCGCGGATCGAACCGCCGAAGTCGAAGGCGAAGACCTGGGCACCGGCGTAGCGCCGGAACTGCAAGGCCATGACGGCTAGGAGCACCGATTTGCCGGCGCCGGTCGGGCCGACGACGAGCGTGTGACCGACATCGCCGACATGGAGAGAAAACCGGAACGGGGTCGAGCCCTCGGTCTTGCCGAACAGCAAGGGGGGCGCTCCGAAATGCTCGTCCCGTTCCGGCCCCGCCCACACCGCCGAGAGCGGGATCATGTGGGCGAGATTCAGCGTCGAGATCGGGGGCTGGCGCACGTTGGCGTAAACATGTCCCGGCAATGAGCCCAGCCAGGCATCGACGGCATTGATCGTTTCAGCCATGGCCGTGAAGTCGCGGCCCTGGATGACTTTCTCGGCGAGGCGAAGCTTCTCGTCGGCAATTCGGGGATCGTTGTCCCATACCGCGATCGTCGCGGTGACATAGGATTGGCCGGCGTAGTCAGCGCCGAGTTCCTGGAGGGCGAGATCGGCGTCCGCCGCCTTGTTCGAGGCGTCGGTATCGACCAGCGCGGACGCCTCGTTGGTCAGCACCTCTTTCAGGATTGCGGCGATGCTTTTGCGCTTGGCGAACCATTGGCGGCGGATTTTGGTCAGCAGCTTGGTCGCGTCGGTCTTGTCGAGCAGGATGGCGCGCGTCGACCAGCGATAGGGGAAGGCGAGCCGATTGAGATCGTCGAGGATGCCGGGTGTGGTCGCGGTTGGGAAACCGACAATGGTGAGAACGCGCAGATGCGCCGTTCCGAGACGCGGCTCCAGGCCGCCGGTGAGCGGTTGGTCGGCGAGCAGCGCGTCGAGATAGACCGGCGTTTCGGGCACGCGGACGCGGTGCCGTTTGGTCGAGACGGTCGAATGGAGATAGGTTAGGGTCTCGCTGCTATCGAGCCACTGGCATTCCGGCATAAAGCCGTCGAGCAGCGCCAGCACGCGATCGATGCGGTCGACAAAGGTGTTCAGGATTTCCTTCGGATCGATGCCAGCGCGTTCGCGGCCCTCATAGAGCCAGGCTTCGGTGCGCGCGGCGTCCTCGGCCGGCGGCAGATAGGTGATGGTGAGATAGTAGCCGGAGACGTAATGCGCGCCGGCCTCCTCGAAATCGGCTTTGCGCTCGGCATCGAGGAGCGCCGCGGCTGCGTCGGGAAACAGGTCTGCCGGATAGATCGACGCCTCGTGCCGCTGCGCCTCGACGAAGATAGCCCAACCCGATCCGAGACGGCGGAAAGCGTTGTTGAGCCGCCCGGCGACGGCGACCAGTTCGGCAGCGACCGCGGAGTCCAGATCAGGGCCGCGGAAACGGGCCGTGCGCTGAAAGCTGCCATCCTTGTTAAGCACGACGCCCTCGGCGACGAGCGCGACCCAGGGCAGATAGTCAGCGAGGCGGGTTGCGGTGCGGCGATATTCGGCAAGATTCATCATGGCGATGCGCCTCCTCAGACGGACAGATGAGCGGGGATGCGCAGGTGGCGGCGGCCGACCTCGACGAAGAGCGGATCGCGCTTTGCAGCCCACACGGCTGCGATATGGCCAACGACCCAGATCAGCAGACCCACGAGCCAGAGGCGCAGGCCGAGGCCCACGGCTCCGGCCAGCGTGCCGTTCAGGATGGCGAGCGCGCGCGGTGCGCCGCCGAGCAGAATGTGCTCGGTCAGCGCCCGGTGAACCGGGACGGTGAAACCCGGCACCGCGTTGAGTTGTTCGAGCGCCGCCGCCATCAGACCAGCGCCCCGCCGCCGAATGAGAAGAACGACAGGAAGAAGCTCGACGCCGCAAACGCGATGCTGAGACCGAAGACGATCTGGATCAGCTTCCGGAAGCCGCCGGACGTGTCACCGAACGCCAGCGCCAGGCCAGTGGCGATAATGATGATGACGGCGACGATCTTGGCGACCGGCCCTTCGATGGATTCGAGGATTTTCTGGAGCGGTGCTTCCCACGGCATGGACGAGCCGGAGGCATGGGCGGCGGGAACGAGGACGAGGTTGATGTAGGTGAAGGCGGCGGCCGTCGCGGCATAGCGGCGAACGCGCATAGTGGTGCGGATCATGTTGGCGCTCCTGTGCGGTCAAGGGTTGCGGGGGTGATGGCGTAGTCGCCGTCCGGGCCGAGCCCTTCGACACGGGCGAGTTCGGCGAGCCGGCGCGCGGAGCCGCGGCCGGAGAGGACGGCAACGAGATCGATGGTCTCGGCGATCAGGGCGCGCGGGACCGTGACGACGGCCTCCTGGATGAGTTGTTCAAGGCGGCGCAGCGCGCCGATGCCGCTCCCGGCGTGGATCGTGCCGATGCCGCCGGGGTGCCCGGTTCCCCATGCTTTCAGGAGATCGAGAGCTTCAGAGCCGCGCACCTCGCCGATGGGAATGCGATCGGGGCGCAGGCGTAGCGAAGAGCGGACCAGCTCCGAGAGCGTGGCCACTCCATCCTTGGTCCGCATGGCGACAAGATTGGGCGCGGCGCACTGAAGCTCGCGGGTATCCTCGATGATGACGACGCGATCCGCCGTCTTGGCGATCTCGGCCAGAAGCGCATTGGTCAGCGTGGTTTTGCCAGTGGAGGTGCCGCCCGCGACAAGGATATTGGCGCGCGCCATCACGGCTGCGCGTAGCGTCGCCGCCTGGTCGGCGAACATGATTCCGGCGGCCACATAATCGTCGAGCGTGAAGATTGCGACGGCGGGCTTGCGGATGGCGAAGGTCGGTGCGGCGACAACGGGTGGCAGCAAGCCCTCGAACCGCTCTCCCGTCTCAGGAAGCTCGGCCGAGACTCGCGGGCTGCGCGGATGCACCTCGACGCCGACATGGTGAGCAACCAGCCGCACGATGCGCTCGCCATCGGCGGGCGACAGCGTCTCACCCGTATCGGCCAGCCCTTCGGAGAGGCGATCTACCCAGAGACGGCCGTCCGGGTTCAGCATGATTTCGACGACGACCGGGTCTTCGAGAAGATGGGTGATGGTCGAGCCGAGCGCGGTGCGAAGCATGCGCGCACCGCGCGCGAACGCCTCCGGCTTCTGGCTGATATTGGTCATTCCTGCCCCGCTTCCTGACGGGGCTGGAAAAGAGGGTCCCCGGATCGGGGTGATTAAAAGAGCCGCGAATTGAGCCGATTCAACAAGTATCGACCGTCGTAGCAGCGTGGCGTGCAAATACAGGAGAACGGCGGTCGGACGATGCTATTGATCCACGCGCGCTGAAGCCTATGGATCGCTCTCTGTCGCGTTCGGCGGCGACTCGCCGACATCTTCAACGATCTCCTGCCGAAGTTTCGGTCCCTGAGCCAAGCGCCGTCCAAGGGCCGCGATGAACGCCTCGTAGCGCTTCCCGACCATGGCGCGCGCTGCCTGGGCTGCGGGCTCGGGCAGCGCCGGCGTCGTGTTGAGCCAGAACCGGATGAATACGGCCATGGTCTCGACGGAGATCCCGATGTCGCGCTCCATGCGGTTGAGACGGCGATCGATCTGGTCGAGGCGTTTGGCGATCACTGCTTCACGCCGCTCCGCGTCGTCCGGCGACAGGAAGGACGCGATGGCGGCCTCGGCGATCAGGGAGAGCGGTTGTTCGCGACGGCCTGCATAGTCCGATAGCGTCGCCATGATGTCGGGGTCGAGATAGACGGAAATCGGCACCTTCTTCTTGCGTCCGGGCATGGTGCTACAACTCCATGCCGTCATTGGGATCGAGCGAGACCTGGCGGGCAACGCCGCGCATGACGCGGGTCAGCCGCTGGTTGCGCGCGGCTGCGTCCTCTGTGTCGTCAGGCAAATCGATCTCAAACTCATTGTCGATCGGCGCCTTCTTTTCGATGGGGTTCACCCGGTTGAGTTCGGGCTGATGCCGACGCTCGGACTCGGTGGAATCCTCTTCATCGTCACTGCTCGTCGTTGGCGCAGCGTTTTCGGTCATCTCCGGGCGCGCGGGGATCGGCAGCTTGCTCCAATCGTCGGGCCGACCTTCAGCAGGCCGCGCCAGTCCCGGCGGTGACATGATGCGTTCCTTGAAGCGGGCATCTTCATAGTAGCGCGCCTTCTTCGCCCGGATCGGCGGCGTCCCGGCGACCATGACGATCTCGTCGCTCGGCGGGAGCTGCATGATCTCGCCTGGTGTCAGGAGCTGTCGCGCGGTCTCCGAGCGCGACACCATTAAATGGCCGAGCCAGGGCGAGAGCCGATGCCCGGCGTAATTCTTCATCGCCTTCATCTCTGTCGCGGTTCCGAGCGCGTCGCTGACCCGCTTCGCGGTCCTTTCGTCGTTCGTCGCAAAGGAAACGCGCACATGGCAGTTGTCGAGGATCGAATTGTTCGGGCCGTAAGCCTTCTCGATCTGGTTTAGCGATTGAGCGATCAGAAAGCTTTTGAGGCCGTAGCCCGCCATGAAAGCCAGCGCGGACTCGAAGAAATCGAGGCGGCCGAGGGCGGGAAACTCGTCGAGCATGAGCAGCAGGCGATGCCGCCCGGCCTTCGCTTGCAGATCCTCGGTGAGACGGCGACCGACCTGATTGAGGATCAGGCGTATCAGCGGTTTGGTGCGGTTGATGTCGGACGGCGGCACGACAAGGTAGAGCGTGGTCGGGAGCTTGCCGCCCACCATGTCGCTGATCCGCCAGTCGCAGCGCCGCGTCACCTCGGCGACGACAGGATCGCGGTAGAGGCCGAGAAACGACATGGCGGTGGAGAGCACGCCCGAGCGTTCGTTGTCCGATTTGTTGAGTAGTTCGCGCGCGGCGCTGGCGATGACGGGGTGCGGCCCTGCCTCGCCGAGGTGGCTGGTCTTCATCATCGCGGCAAGCGTCGACTCGATCGGGCGCTTCGGATCGGACAGGAAAGCGGCGACGCCGGCCAATGTCTTGTCGTCTTCGGCGTAGAGGACATGCAGGATGGCGCCGACCAGCAGGGCATGACTGGTCTTCTCCCAATGGTTCCGCTTTTCGAGCGAGCCTTCGGGATCGACCAGGATGTCGGCGATGTTCTGAACGTCGCGGACTTCCCATTCGCCGCGGCGCACCTCGAGCAGCGGATTGTAGGCCGACGATTTGGGGTTGGTCGGGTCGAACAGCAGAACGCGGCCGTGCCGGGCGCGAAGACCGGCCGTGAGCTGCCAGTTTTCCCCTTTGATGTCGTGGACGATGGCCGAGCCCGGCCAGGTCAACAGGGACGGCACAACCAGGCCGACGCCCTTGCCCGATCGGGTCGGGGCGAAGCAAAGCACATGCTCGGGGCCGTCATGACGGAGATAGTCGCGGTCATAGCGGCCGAGCACGACACCGTCGGGACTGAGCAGGCCCGCGGCTTTCACCTCGTCCTTTCCGGCCCAGCGGGCGGAGCCGTAGGTCGCTGCGCTTTTCGCTTCGCGGGCGCGCCAGACCGACATGCCGATGGCGACGGCTATGGCGATGAAGCCGCCCGACGCCGAGATCATCCCACCCTTGGCGAAGACCTCCGGCGCGTAGGCGTCGTAGAAATACCACCACCAGAAGAACGCCGGCGGATAGTAGATCGGTAGGCCGAACAGGGAAAACCAGGGCGCGCCGAGCTGCGCCTGAAAGCCGAGGCTCCATGCGACATATTGCGTCGCCGCCCAGGTGGTGAGCAGCACGATGAGGAAGACGATGGCGATCTGGCCCCACAGGATTTTGGTCGCGGACATTGCTGCGGTCCTTTCTTCTTAGGTGATTAGAGGCCGAGCCCCCGCTTGCGGCCGAAGCTCCAGTCGATACCGCCGTCGCCTCGGGCGACCCCGGAGACGTGCTTGCCGAGCTGGCTTTCGAGGGACGGCGACCAGGGCACGAGCTGGAAGCCGAGGCCGTCATCGATCATCGCGAAGCGGCCGGATGCGAGCGTCATGCGCTGGCGATAGGTGCCGGCGACATATTCGCCATTGCCGGCCGCTTTGAACGGCTGGCCTGTCTCCTTCGCCAGCCGGTCGGCAACAGCGCCCACCTCGCGGCGGCGAAGCGTCTCGATCAGGTTGCGGCTGAAGATGACGCGGCGGCCTTGCTGCTCGGCGAGACCTTCGTGGACCAGATGCTCCGCCCGTTGTCGCATCGCGTGCCGCACCTCGGCGCCGAAGCCGCCCTCCGACATGGCGACGGGTTCGCGGGAGATGGATTGCCGGTCGAGCCAGGTCGCGCCCGAGGCGTTCACCTGATGCTGGAGATCGAGATCGGAGCGGACCGCGAGCGCGACGCGGCGTTCGCCGCGAGCATCTTCGAAGGTGCGCAGCTCGACGATCGAGCCCGGCGCGCTGTCCCCCGCCGCATCGAGATGCGGCAAGCGGATGTGGTGGGTCCGGCCATCGACGCCGTCGACCACGGCGTAGGCCGTTCCCTTCAGCTCGTCATCGAGGCCGCGCTCGACCAGACGGCCGATGACCGGCACATCGAGGCTTTCCCCTGCCAGGACGTAGTTGCCCGAGCCGCGGTCGATACCGCGTTCGGTGAGTGCGCGGTGCATGCGCTTGATGATGTCGCCGCGTTCGCCGAGCTGGCGCAGCGTCACCTCAGCCTGATCGTCGATCATCCACTGGCCAGGTCCGACTTCACTGGCGAGGCCGAGGGCTGCGAGTTTGCGCAGGCGGCCCACTTTCTCGACGGCGTAGGCGTCGGGCTGGCGGCCGACCTCCGGGGCGACATCGATGACGCCGATCTTTCCAGCGTCGCGGACAAGCTGCCGATCAAGCTGTGTCCAGCGCTCCGCCTCGATCTGGCGTTCGAGCGTGCGGCGAATATCGAGATCCGTGCGCGGGCCAAGCTCCTGTGTGATGAGGTCACGCGCGCGATCACGCATGCCCTCCTTGATGTAGTCGCGCGAGATCACGAGGTCCTGGCCGTCGTCGCGGACGCCGCGCACGATCAGATGGACGTGAGGATGCTCGGTGTTCCAGTGATCGACCGCGACCCAATCGAGCCGCGTGTCCAGATCCCTTTCCATCTGGCCGACAAGATCGCGGGTGAAGGACTTGAGGTCCGACATCTCCACGGCGTCGTCCGGTGAGACGATGAAGCGGAAATGATGGCGATCATCCTCGCATCGCCCGGCGAAGGCGCGGCCATCAGCTTCCTCCGTTCCCGGCCCGAACAGCCGGGCCTTTTCTCCGTCACGGGTCACGCCATCGCGGCGGAGATAATCGAGATGCGTGCCAAGCGGCGCGGTGCGGCCGGAGTGCCGCACGACGCGGGCCTTGATGACTGCGCCGCGCGTGCGCGCGGTGATGAGGCGGTTCGCCTGGATGCTGGCGCGCTGGCCGCGGCCGAAGCGCGAGCGATTGGCGGCAACGACGCGCCCGGAGCGCGAGACGCAGCCGCCCGCCTTCTTCGCAGCGGCCAGCGCCTGCGCGATGAAGGGCCGAGCCGACTGCGCGCGGGTTGACCGGATGCGCCCAGGCCGAACACGAAACTCGTGGTCATCGGCCATGACGCGAGGCCGCAATGTGCGAAAAATCGCGCTGATACAGGCAATTGGGCGTCAGGCGCACATTGCCGATGAGCACGGCAATGTGCGGAGCGCGCCAAAATATCCTGCAAAAACAACCGCCCGACCGCCGCGCAATGTGCGGCCTTTTATCCTGCCATCGTGCGGTTGTGATGCCTGCCTCTCCCCCTTGTGCCCTCCATGTCACGCAGGAATGCGACAGACTGCGACGGGTGCTTCCGCAGCTCATCGGGGCGCTCCACCGTCAGAGCGGGCGACAACGATAGCGGCGTTCGAGTCTTCGGCGGTATCGAGAGCGCGTGCCGCGATGGAGGAGCGGCTATCGTTCGACCGTGCGTTTTCCGATGGCGATGTTGCCGAACGAGCGTCGGCGGAACGCACGACGAAGAGCGGCGCTTCCCGCCAATCCGGCGGCGGTGGCGGCGCAACCGATGGCGCGCTCGCCGGCGATGTCGTGCCTAGCTGCGGAGCCAGCAGCGCGATGTAGGCGCGCGTTTCGGCGGGCAGGGCGCGGCCGGTCTGGACGTATTCGTCGTAGCGGCTAGGCCCCGCATTGTAGGCGCCGAGCATTGCGGGGATCGTGCGATAGCGGTCGAACATTTCGCGCAGGTAGGCAGCGCCTGCGAGGATGTTGTCGCGCGGGTCGTAGGGATCACGCCCGAGCCCATAGCGAACGCGAAGCGCGGCCCAGGTATCGGGCATGACCTGCATCAGCCCGAGCGCGCCAGCCGACGATACCGCGCGCACATCGCCGGCGCTTTCGGCGCGTTTGACGGCGACGATCCAGTGTTCGGGAATGCCGAAGCGCTGCGAGGCTTCGGTGACGAAGGCGGCGTGCGGATCGCCAGCGACCGTGCGCGCTGCCGACACAGACTGGGCAAGAGCGGCGTCCGTTGCACCTGCTGCGAGGGCCAGGCCGGAAAGGAGAAGGAAGACCATGCGCCGGACGGCGTAATGCCGCCCGCGCGCTTCCCGATGGCTTATCGCCGGACGTGGACCGGACATCGGTCAGTCCTTCCCGGCGCGGTCGCGCGGGCGCGACCAGTGCAGCGACCAGGCGTTCCCGGCGTCATCGTCGCGGAACAGATTGGCGCGGATCGGCTGCGGCAGCGCAGGGTCGTCGATCAGTACGGCAACGTATTCGCCCGCGCGCTCGCCGGTGCGTTTCCAGCCCGCGCCGATTTCGGGGCCGACTTCGGCTTTGCCATCGTCGCTGGCGTGAACGCGGTAATCCGGCGCGTTCTCGGCATCGGAGGGCTCTGCCGGCACGATGACGACATCGCGGAAGAGCGTGAACGTCTCCAGCTTGCCGGCGAAGCCCGTGTCCTGGCGCGTGAATTGACCAATCTGAGGCATGATGACTTCCCTTTGCGGCGACGTTGGGAAAGCCATCGGTGGGCGCCGCCCCCGCCGATGGCGAGGTGTTCATCGCGTCGGTGCGCGCCATTCGAAGCGGCCCGTTCCGTCCTCGTCGGTCCACAGGGGGACGGCGCGGCCGATGATCTGGTCGGTGGAGGTCAGGCCGAAATAGCGACCGTCTAGGCTGTCGCGGACCTGCCAGTTCATGAGGAAGACTTCGCCGGTCGGGATACGGCGGCAGCCCTGCCAGATCGGCAGGTCGCGCCCTGCGCGATCACGCGGCAGCGCATCGCCCATCTCGACGCCGTCGATCGTGACGGAGAGGTTCGAGCGGCAAACGGTCTGCCCGGAAACGCCGAAAATGCGCTTCAGCAGCGGGACGCCTTTGGGAAGATAGCCGCGTTCGGCCATAAAGGTCGCGAGCGGCTCGGGCGCATCGACGGCAACGAGATCGGTGACGTCGAACGGGCCATCGACGTCGATCGTGTAGAAGCCGATGGGGGCGCTCGCCGATGCGTTCCACAGGAGCTTGATCGGCATCGGGGTGAGCGCCGGATAGCTGATGCCCGCGGTCGCGAGAGCCATGACGAGGAAGAGACCGGCGCGCGTCACGACCGCGTCCTCCGGCGCAGGAGGAAGGCGCGATGCTGGTCGAGCGTATAGGGGCGCGGCTGATGTCCAGCCGCCATCCGATTGTGGACGTGACGCCAGTGTTCCGGCGAAACGGCGTCCGCCTCGATGCCGATCGCTTCGATGGCATCGACGTGGCGCAGCACGTCTTCGACCTTCGGCCATCCGTCGATCCTGAGCAGGATTTCACCGCCCGGCCGGACGAAAGGCAGCGTCTGGTAGGGCTCTCCGGGCTCGACTCCGCGCACGATGTCGATGCGCGAGATGATCGTGCCGAAGTCGTTGGCCGCCCATCGCACGAACGCGAATACGGTGTTCGGACGGAAGGAGACGACACGCCGGCGGCGGTCGAGGATCTGTTCATGCGCCTCACGGCCGAACCTGATCCAGTATTCGATCTTCTTCTCGATCCACGTCAGTTCGACGTGGGTCATGCTGTCATTGGGGAGCGCTGACGGCAGCGGGCCGCCGCGCATGCGGGGAGCCGCAGTGCCGGTCATGTGGTGTCTCCTGGTGTCGAGGGGAATTCACGCGCGAGCAGCTCGCGCAGCATGTCGGCGACGGTGACGCCGCGCCCGAAGGCGGCGATCTTGATCCGGCCGCGCAGTTCGGGCGTCACATCGATGGTGAGCCTGGCGGTGAACGCAGCGACGTCAGCGGCGCGTGGTGCGTCGTCCGCAGCCTTGATCCATTGGTCGGGATCGGCGGGGCGTGCGGCGAAGCCGCGACGGGGGGATCGTTCGTTCATTGTGCGCCCCCGTCGATCCGCAGACGCAGGAGTTCATCGGCGAAGGCCGCGATCTCGCGTGCGGCCGATGTCGCATCGGCGAGTTCGGCGACCAGGCGGCCGGTCTGCGCGGCGGCGGCGAAGGCGATACGTTGGCCGATGGTGGTGGCGAGCAACGGTGGATCGTGATCGGCCAGGGTCTCGGCGGTCTCGCGGGCCAGGACGGTGCGCGCACCGCAGCGATTGAGCACGAAGCGGGCGACCAGTTCCGGGCGATAGACGCGGGCTTCGCGGAGCAGCGCCAGCATCTCGGCCGATGCCCAGCCGTCGAGCGGCGACGGCTGCGCCGGGATCAGCACGAGGTCGGCGGCGAGCAGCGCCGAGCGCATGAGGGCTGCGACACGCGGCGGGCCGTCGATGACGACATGGTCGACATCGCGGGCCAGTTCCGGCGCTTCGCGGTGGAGCGTGTCGCGCGCCAGGCCGACGACGCCGAACCGGCGCGGCAGGCCCTCATGGCTGCGCTGCTCAGACCAGTCGAGGGCCGAGCCCTGTGGGTCCGCGTCGATCAGGGTGACGCGCTGACCGCGCCCGGCGAGTTCGCCGGCAAGGTTGAGCGCCAGCGTCGTCTTGCCGACACCGCCTTTCTGGTTGAGGAACGCGACGATCATCGCGCACCTCCAGGCCGATCGAGGAGCGGAAGCTGATCGGGGGAAGCCGGTTCGCTCTCTTTCCGGCCCGTCTGAGCTGCTGGAGCACCCTTGAGCGGTGATTTGCCGGCGGCGCGGAGGTTCGCTGCGGCGGTACGGATGAGGTTTTCCACATCGCGCGCGCGCTCTTCAAAGTTAGATTCTTGGTTAGACTCTAAGTTAAGGGCGCGAATCCGCCCACGATTTCCAGACGTTAAAGCCGGACTGGGTTCCTGATGGCACGAGCCTCGGGTTCCCGATGGCACGATAGGTCGGGTTCCCGATAGCACGAGGCCATCCACAGGTTTTCCATAGGCGGCCAGTGGCTCGAAAGCCAGCAGCGTGCGCCCGCCGATTTCCACCTCGAGCGACAGGACGTAGCCGGGCAGTGGTTGGCGCCGCACGATGTCACGCAGTTCGAAGGCGAAGCGCTTGAACGGCGACAGGCTGCCGGATTTGAGGTGGAGGTGGCGTAGGTCGAAACGCCAGCCGCCGCGCTGACGGCCGCCGTGTTTGCGCACGATGCGGTAGAGCCAGCGATCGAGGCCGCCGGTGAGATCGAAATAGGCCGGATCGATGGTGAGGATGAGCGCGTCATCGAGGACGGCCTTGTAGAACCAGTCGGGGACGATCAGCTCGATGCCATCCGGTCGTCCTTGGCGATCCGTGCGCTCCTGCCACTCGTTTATCCACGAGAAGCGGTGACGGCGGCCTTCGGCGGGCTGGCGGATCGACGTCGAGATGGTGGTCGATTGCAGCCGGTCGAGCGCGGCCTTGAGCCGCTGATAGTCGCGCATGGATGTGCCGCGCCCGACATAGGTGAGGATCTCATAGGGTGTCGCCGCCATCAGACGCGAGGTGCGCAGGCCCGCGTCGCGGGCCTCGACGATCTGGCTGGCGGCCCAGATCAGGATGTCGGCGTCCCAGATCGTGGCCATGCCATGATCGGGAACGGCCTCTACCCGGATGGAGACGCCGCCCGCCGAAAAGTTGATCGGCGCTATGCGGTGTGATTTCGAGAGGGAGAAGAAGGGATAGGCCATGAGATCCTGCGCGTCTCGTGGCGCGAAGTCGCCGGGAAGTGCGCGAAACAGGTCGAGCTGCCCACGCTCCGAAGGGTCACGACGACGCACCACCATGAAAGGGACCAGCCACGATCAGCGTGCGTGTCGGCCGGCGATCTGGCCGGTCGGTAGCGTCTGGCGCTTTGCGGGAAGCACGGAGCCGCGCGGATCGGACGTCGAGGTCACGGCGCCGCGCTCGGCCCAGGTCTCCAGATCGTCGACTGAATAGACGACGCGCCCGCCGAGTTTGTGATAGGCCGGACCAGTGCCGTAGGTGCGGTGTTTTTCGAGGGTGCGGGCGGACAGGCTGAGAAATTCAGCGGCTTCCTTGGTCCGCAGGTAGCGTGGCGGGAGCGCGGCGGTATCGGGTCGCATGGGGCGGGCCTCCGTGGGGTTGCTGGGGGCCGCTGGCGATCAGCGGCTGACAGCGACAACGGTGGCGGAGAACCTCCGGCGGGATGGATGGGGGACTTGGGATGGCTAAATTCCCCACCCCTGTCGGTGGCGCAGGCTAGGTGCGCCGACGATGCCGAAGCAGGTGCAGATAGCCGCCATCGATGAGGGCCAATCCGGCTTCGGCGAAGGCGATCACGGCATCCCGCAGCGGCGAGGTCTTCCAAGGGTCAGTATCGATGCGCGCCGCGCCATAGATTGCGATGGCGATGTCGCGATAGGTCGCGCCGTTCATGCGGCCGTCAGCAGCACGAAGTTTGAGGCGAAAGCGGCGGCGCTGCTCGGCGGTCATGCGCGTGTCGCGCAATGGCGGACGCTGGAGCCAGGCGCGCGCGAGGCGTGTCAGCGCATCAATGCGATCGAGGATGTCGTCATCGATGGGGACGACCGCCGCAAGCTGGTCGTGTGCGGATATGCCGGGTAGGAAGAGTAGCTGGAGGTCGTGCTCGGGAAGACCGGCATAGGCTCCTTCAGGGCCATCACGTCCCGCAGCGAACCTGTCGGCGAGGCTGTTTGAGCTGGACGGCAGAAAGCTCGGCCGCGCTGTCAGAAAGAGGACGGCGGGATCGCTCTGCGGCGACCACACCACCTGTTGCTGTAGGGCAGAACGACCTGGTCTTGCAGGGAAATCGCAACCCCCAGCGCTGCTGCCTGTCGTCAGGCAGCGGCTGAGTCTCGGCGCCAGCATCGACCAGTCTGGCGTAATCGTCCTGATAAGGGCGGTATCTGCGAAGGCACTCCCAGGCGAGACCCTCGATCGGAAGTGTATCGAAGAAATCGTAGCTGCGGTCGTCTCGCCAGTTCGATGTATCGGGCCTCATCGCATCAACTCTCCCGCGTGGTGCGCGTAAGTCGAGCGTGTGATTTTTCGGGGCGCGACGAGGGTGTTGGAAGCCCGGAGGAGGGCATTGCGTGATGTCGAAAGGGCATCACGCCGGTTCGCAAACCTCTCAGCGGTGAGCCGGTCGCAGGAGGTGCCGATAGCCAGTGTGTGTCATCCAGCGGGCGCGTTCGAGGTGGCTGTCATGGATGCGGCGGCAGCGTTCGGGTTCACGGGCGGGATCGAGGTCGAACAGCACCCGCACGGCTTCCTCCCAATGCGCGCCGTCAGCGGCCGCATCCAGCAAGCGCATGTATAGTTTGGCGTGCGACTTGTCGTAATCGGTGAGATCTTGCCCCGATGGCGCTAGGTCCTGGAATGGTGCGGTCATGGTGCAGACTCGGCGAATATGCGGTGCCTGTCTATTATCCATGTTTGATCCGAAATGGAGGCAGTGCGAATGATGAGGAACCTGGCTGCCCACAGGTCAGCGTAAGCCTGTAGATCGGTTCGGCTTGTTTCCGCGATCATCGACCAGCAGCACTCCTTGCCCTCGGTCGGTCGACAGGAAGACGATGCCGGCAGCTTCCAAGGCCCTGCGTGCCTGATCGCGCGTCGTCTCGTACACATCGAGCCCGCTTTCGGATTCGAGGCGCTTGAGCGCGGTCAGCGATAGGCGGGCCTTGTCAGCGAGCGTCTCCTGTGTCCAACCCAGCAACGCGCGTGCGGCCCGTGATTGTCGGGCGGTGATCATGCATGATCACCTCCCATCGCAACCGGCGCGCGCTCCAGAACTACGGCTATTTTAGTCGTATTGGCCCGTTTCTGCCAGCTCAAAGAGGTTGCCGAAGGGCCGTGTCGTGCTGGCGCGATTTGCTGATTCGGGCAATCGAGGCGTTGTCGTCAGTGAAGCGAAGGTTCTGCGGGCTGGCTTTTGCAGTAAAGCTGGAGCGCGCGCCTTCGGTGTGACCCGACTATTTGGGGCACGCATCTGCGATCGGGTGCGATTTGAGCAGGAAGGCGGCCCCGACCTCTCGGCCGGGGCCTTGTGACGCCGCCTCAGTCTGCGCGGCGGCCGTTGGGGCGGGACCAGATCAGCGAGTAACCTTCGCCGTCTTCGTCATCGAAGAGGTTGGCGTAGATCGGAGCGTTGAAGCTCGGATCGTCGAGCTTGAGGCCCAGATAGTCGCGGCCCTCGTTGGAGCGCTTGGACCAGGCGGCGCCGATCTCGGCGCGGCCGACCAGGACCCGGTGGCTGGGGGCGTTCTCGCCGCTGGCGCGCAGGTCGGGGACGATGCGCACGCCCTTGGCCTGGACGCTGAGGGTGACGATTTCGCCGCCGAATTCGTTCGAGCCGGTCTTCTTGAAGGTGCCGATGGTCGCCATTGTAAGTCTCCGTTTTCCGTTTCGAGCCCGCACCATTGCGGCCTCGATGGCGATCGACCGGACGGAGGCGAGCGACGACACATCGCTTGCGACCGCAGCAAAGCGGAGGATGGCGCAGGCGCGACTTTGTTGTTTCGCGAGGAATGACGGCGCAGCCGGCAGGGGAAGAAAGTCGGGGCCAGCCGTTGTGGCTTAGGCGCTCGAGGCAAAGCCGTCCTTCGGCCAGATCAGGCCATTGAAGGGGCCGTTTTGGCGCGGGTGCCGGACGGACCGACGGCGGAGACGGCGGCGACCTTCGCATTGGCCCGGGAAGTCCGACCGGCGATCACAGGCGTAGACCTCCCTCGAACAGGCCTGCGCTGCGCATTTCGCCATTCCGCCAGCTCTGACGAAACGCCTCGACGCTGAGGGGCTGCCGGCCACGATGTCGTTGCCGCCCCGACGCGCTCCTTCGTTCCGTGACAGGTGGGCGCAGCCGATGCTTCGCGATGCCGCTTCCCCATCGGGCGACCAGATGGCGTGGAGGGCAAAGGTATATGCCGCTGGATCCCGCCGCGATGGGCGCTGCGGGTTTAGGCGTGGGACACATGCCCGGCAGATGGGTCGGAGGCCGCCATTCCAGTGATGCGCACGAAGGCGACGATGCCGACCGCGATCGCTCCGATGACGGAGAACACGGTCTGCCATGTCTCCGATGGCATGGTGTGTTTCACGATGCCATGGGTGGCATGGAATCCGGCGACGACGGCCGGGGCGACGAAGGCTGCGGCGATGAGCAGGCGTGCCCAGGTCGGACGGACGGTGGCGAGCAGGAATTGGCCGATGCCGAAGGTCAGGCCGGCGGCGACAAAGCCGACGACAATCGCGCCGAGCCAGCCCGCGCCTGTGCCATAGGCCCATGTGCCGGCAGTCACGCCCGCGAAGAACGGAAGAGCGAACACCGCAAGCGTGAAGAGGAGCCAGCAGAGGAAGCCGATGGCGGCGATGCTGAGGAGAATGCCGATGAAGATCATGGTGGTGTCTTTCGTCAAATGTCAGACGGATGCGCCTCCACCACCACCACGGCGCACACGCGAGATTAGCAGAATTCGAGCTGCGGGGGGAGCAGAAGCGTGAAGCGCCCGCCGACTGCGCGACCCGGTTCGCCTCATGAGGCGAAGGGGTCGATTTCGCCGACGATGGCGTTTTCATCGCCATCATATTCCGACGTCGGGGTGACGGAGAGCGTGCCGTCTCCGGCGCGATAGATGACGATGGCCGCCATCAGGGTGGTAGCGAGGCTGAAGGCGAAGGCGTGAGCGGTTTGGAAGGACATCGATCTGGCTCCTGTTTGAGCGGAGGTCCATCCCCCGCTGACAGGCGCCCGAAGAGTTCGGCCGGTGGCCGCAATCACCGTGCAGGCGAAGCCGGAGCGGCGGCACGCTATGCGTAGTCCGACCCTTTACGGGTTGATGGCGTCAGGCCATCGGCTGAACCCAAGGATCAGCGTCTTGAAGCGGGGGTGGTCGTCCGATCAGGAGACCGGATTGTCTGCTTGCCGCGAGGGCTGTTGCCGCCGGCTCGGCTGGCCTCACCTGCGCTGCCGGTGGCCGGATGTCAGCGCCCGGCCTTCCAGGGATCGATGACCGTGACATTCGCGGCCTCGAATGCGCTGTTGTCGCGCGTGGCGACGGCAAAGCCCTTGGCGGCTGCGATCGCCGCGATATAGCCGTCGGGAGTAGGGAAGCCTTTCCCGGCCGTTCGGGCTTTGACGGCGAGATCCGCATAGCGGCGCGCAGCATCGACATCGAACGGGAGGACGCGGTCTGCGAACAGTTCCATCACCCCATCCAGGGCTTCGGTGAGACGCTCCTTGCGCTTGCCCTCGGGGAGCGCGCCGATGCCGAACATCAGCTCGGCGATGGTGACGCTGGAGAGAAAGAGTGTTTCCGCCGCCTGTTCGTCGAGCCATGCGCGCACGGCATCGTCGGGAGCGGGCTTCATCGCCTCCGATACGACATTGGTATCGAGGAGGATCATTCGAAGCTCATCGGCTTGGCGGGCGCCTTGTCACGCGCCTGGTCGAGGGCCTCGACATCCTCATTGGTCAAGCCAAGGCGACGGCTGCGTTCCGCGAGCGCCGTGCCGAGCCGGAGGCGCGTATCGGGGCGGACAGCCATTTCGAGGATGTCGCGCATTTCCGCTTCGGCGCTGCGGCCGTGCTGCGCCGCCCGCACCTTGAGGGCGCGATGCGTCGCGTCGGACAGATTCCTGATCGTGACTGCGGGCATGATAGCGCCTCCTGCAAGTTTGATAGCGATGATGGCATAATATAAGAATTGCTATCATTTTTCAAGGCGGCCGGTCCCGGCGGCGCTCACGCGCCGCCCGAGCCGAACCGATAGACCGGGATACCCATCTTGCGGGCCTTGTCGGCCAGGTTGTCCTGAATGCCCGTGCCGGGGAAGATCACGACCCCGATCGGCACGATGCCGAGCATCTGGTCATTGCGTTTGAACGGTGCGGCCTTGGCGTGCTTCGTCCAGTTCGGCTTGAAGGCGACCTGCGGCACCTTGCGGCTGTCGGCCCAGCGGGAAGCGATCTTTTCGGCGCCTTTCGGCGAGCCGCCATGCAGCAGCACCATGTCGGGGTGCTTGGTATGGATCTGATCGAGCTTGGCCCAGATCTGCTTGTGGTCGGCGGTGTCGCCGCCCGAGAAGGCGATCTTCGGGCCGGCGGGTACGAGTACCTCGGTATCTGCGCGCCTCCTGGCGGCGAGGAAATCCCGGCTGTCGATCAGCGACGCGGTGAGGTTGCGATGGTTGACCCGTGATCCGGTGCGTTGCGACCAGGGTGAGCCGGTGGCGATGAGGTAGCGTCCAGCGGCGGCTTCGCGGAAGGTTTCCATGCCGTCGCGGCGGTCGATCAGGTTCATGCCGATGTCGATGAGACGCTCGAGCTGGAGGGACTTCACCTCGGAGCCATCCTGTTCGCGCTGAAGCTGCCTTTGCGCCTGCTCGTTGTCGTCGAGCTTCTGTTCGATGCGGTCCACGGCGCGGTGGAACATATTGACGGTCGACCAGAGGAGATCGGGGAGATCGAAGTCGAGGCTGGTGTCGGTGATCGTGGCGACCAGGGCGTCGAAGATGTCGGCGACGGCGCCTTCGATGATGCGGTCTTCCGGTGGCGGGCGCTGGTCCAACTCGTCTTCGGAGGGGCGATAGCCGTGGAGCTGCAAGTCCTGGATCAGATGGTCGGTCGGGGATGACTCGTGGTGCGGTTCGTAGTCGTCGTGCTCGCTCATGGGATGCTCCGTCGGCAAGGACCGCGACCGTCGCGGCCTTCATGGCGACGAAGCCGTCGGGCGGGACGGACCTGCACCCGGAGCGGAGCGTAGGGCCGAAGCGCCAGCGGAGGATGGCGAAGGCCGGCGATTTTGTTTCGCGATGGAAAGGCGCGGGTTCGGGGTCCCCGCGCGGCTTGCCGCGTGGGGTGGACATGCGCCGCCGGAAAATCGTCGGCCGCAGCCATTGCTGATCCGGCCCGGCTGATGGCCGATCGCCCTCTCGAAGGCCGAGGCGCGGTCCTTTTGCCGTCACTGGCGCATCGTTGCGGCATGGGGGCTGCGCGCCACCTGTCAGCCCCTTCCGGCTAAGCGGCCAGGTTCATGAAGCGTGCGACGTCCTCTGGAGCGAGCTGCACTCGAACGCCTGCCCGAAGTGCGTCGATACCGAGCCGCCGCAGATCCTCGTTGAAGTCCCCGAATGCCGGCGACAGTGGGATGGCCTCGATTCCCTCGGCGTTCGCCCGTTCGATCAGTATGTCCCGCGCGCCGTCACCGGCCGGATCGTCGTCTCGGACGATATAGAGCCGCCGCAAAGTCGCCGGGAACAGGATGGCGGCCAGATGTGCTGCCGAGAGCGCCGGCGCCATCGCCATATCGGGTAGGACCTGCCGGAGCGACAGCATGGTCTCGATACCTTCGCCTGCCGCCATCACGCTGCCGGGCACACCGATGCGGACGGCATTGCCGAGGAGATCGCCCATCGCCTTGCGCGGTGTGTCGATGGGGGCTTTGTCGGAGCCGTCAGGCGCAAGCCAGGTGCGGTGCGCGCCGGTGATCTTGCCAGCGAGGTCGGTGACGGCGGCGATCATGGCGGGCCAGGTCTCGGTCGGGCCATCGTCGGGCTTGTAGTAGCAGCGGGGGTGGAAGCGCAGGTTTCCGGTTCCGTGCAAAAGCGTAATGTCGCG
Source organism: Shinella zoogloeoides (assembly GCF_022682305.1). NCBI lineage: Bacteria > Pseudomonadati > Pseudomonadota > Alphaproteobacteria > Hyphomicrobiales > Rhizobiaceae > Shinella > Shinella zoogloeoides. The sequence goes on along the minus strand of NZ_CP093528.1, from coordinate 4,254,932 downwards.
TCTGCGCAGATAGGTCTGCACGATTGTCCCGGTGATTGGTTGCGTCATGGCGATGAGACGGCGTGCTGCCTCGGGCGACCCCGATGGCGCTGGCGCCAGTCCGCGGCGTGATACCGGCTCGGGTTCGGGATGCGGCAGGCTGAGAAAGGTGCGCGCCTCTTGAGCAACGTCTGTGAAGTCGATGAGGCCGAGCGATTCCCGGATGATGTCGAGAAGGTCGCCATGTTCGCCGGTGGCGGCGTCGGTCCATTTGCCCGCTGGTCCCTTCGGTGTGTCACGCAGGCGCACGAACATGGAGCGGCCTGCGGCATTACGAGCATCGCCAACCTGCCAGTAGTTGCCCTGCCGGTGGCCGTTGGAGAGATAGTGGCGGCAGACCGCCTCGGCCTGTCGGCCGAGACTGTGTGCCAGTTCAGAAGCGTCCTGCCGAGCCATCACGCTGCCTCACGCTCGCTGATCCGCTCGACCGGATAGGTGGCGAGCAGCTTATCGATGATGGCGGGGCCAGAGGCATCGACCGGAACGAAGAAGCGCAGCTTCCACGAGATGATCTCGCTGAAGAGGCCATAGGCGCGCAGGCGATCCCGCATGGTGTCGGTGAAGCCGGACAGTTCGATCCGGTTCGCGCCCATGACGCGCGCGCGGCGAAGCTGGAGCCCGCTGGCCAGGTCGAGGATGGTGCGACCGTCCACCAGAGCGGCATAGGCATCATCGCTGCTGAGGTTGGCCGTTCCCGTCGAGGCGGCATTCATGGCCCAGGCGGGCGAAACCCGTCGCCCGATGATGCGTTCGCCATCGTCGGTCTGGAGCCGATAGACGCGCGTCGACTCGTTCGGCAGGCGCTTCCACACCGGCAGGAGCAAACCGCTGACCATGTGGATGGTGCCATCGGTATAGGCCGGCACTTCGGCGACTTCACGTTGCCAGACCGCTGCAAAGCTGTCGCGAGCGGCTTCCTGCCAATGGCTGTCTTCCATCATGGCGAGGCTTGCGTGGTGCTGTTCCATCGGCCGGATCAGGCGGACACGGCGCTCGATCTCGCCATCGTCGAGCATGATGGACGGCGCCGGCACCTGGACAGCAGCGCGTCCCGACCGCGCGTTGATGAGCAGCCGGGCATGCGGATCGTCGAGCCAGCCGAGCGCCGTATCGAGCGTGGTTGGCTGGTTTCGGCGGCGCTCGGTGATGGTGAGCAGCCGCGTCTGCGCACCCGTTGCCGGATGGGTGTAGATGGTCGTGCGCTCAGCGACGACGAAACTCTCCGCCGTCAGCGTTTCCAGCCCGACATCATAAACGCCGCTGGCGATGGCTCCGGCCACCTTGGCGTCGAGCAATTGCTCGAAGGCGGTGAAGAGGATGCCCTGAAGCTCGATGGTCAGCGCCAGCAGGCGGTTGAGGAACGTGGTGATCGGCGGCAACTCGTCCTTGATGCCGTTGTCATCGGTCAATTTCAGGCCGGTCGCGGACTCGAAGCGACCCAGCGAGCACCCCTCGACCTTGCCGCGAACGATCAGGAGATAGAGCTGCCGCAGCGCATCGCGGGCGTAGCTCGATTCCAGATTGTCCTCGGGCCGGAACAGACCCTGGCCGCCGGTCTGGCGCTGACCGCGCGTGATCGCGCCCAGCGTATCGAGCCGGCGTGCGATCGTGGACAGGAAGCGTTTCTCGGCTTTGACGTTCGTGGCGATCGGGCGGAACAGCGGCGGTTGCGCCTGGTTGGTGCGGTTGGTGCGACCCAGACCCTGGATGGCGGCGTCGGCCTTCCATCCGGGTTCGAGCAGATAATGCACGCGCAGACGCTGGTTCTTCGCTGACAGTTCGGCGTGATAGCTGCGGCCAGTGCCGCCGGCGTCGCTGAACACGAGGATGCGCTTCAGGTCGTCCATGAACGCAGCCGTCTCGGCAAGGTTGGCGGATGGCGCGCGGTTTTCGACGGCGAAGCGTTCGCCTTTGCGGACGATGCGCCGGGAACGGCCCGTCACCTCGGAGACCATATCTGTGCCGAAGCGCTGCACGATCTGATCCAGCGCCCCCGGAACGGGTGGTAAAGACGCAAGACGTTCGATCAGCTCGTCACGGCGCGCGACAGCTTCGCGGCTCTCGACGGGGTGGCCGTCGCGATAGACCGGGCGCGAGGACAGATTGCCCTCGCCATCCGTGAACGGCTCGTAGAGCTGGACCGGAAAGGAATGGGCCAGATAGTCCAGAACATATTCGCGCGGCGTGATGTCGACGCGAATATCGTTCCATTCCTCTGTCGGGACTTCCGCCAGCCGGCGCTCCATCAGCGCTTCGCCGGTCGAGACGATCTGGACGACAGCGGCGTGGCCGTCATTCAGGTCACGTTCGATGGACCGGATCAGCGTGGGCGTTTTCATCGACGTGAGCAGATGGCCGAAGAAACGCTGCTTGGCGGACTCGAAGGCCGAGCGGGCGGCGGACTTGGCCTGGCGGTTCAGTGTGGCTCCCCCACTATCTGGGCTACCGGTGATGTTGGCCGCCAGCATCGCGGCGTCGAGATGATTGTGGATGACGGCGAAGGCGCTGGCGTAGGCATCGTAGATGCGCCGCTGCTCGTCGGTCAGGGCGTGCTCGATCAGCTCATATTCGACGCCATCGTAGGAGAGCGATCGGGCGGTATAGAGGCCCAGCGCACGCAGATCGCGGGCGAGCACTTCCATGGCCGCGACACCGCCGTCCTCGATCGCCTCGACAAATTCGGCGCGGGTGGCGAAGGGGAAATCCTCACCGCCCCACAGGCCGAGCCGCTGGGCATAGGCGAGATTGTGAACAGTGGTCGCGCCGGTGGCGGAGACATAGACGACGCGCGCGTTGGCCAGGGCGTGCTGAAGCCGAAGGCCCGCGCGTCCCTGCTGCGAGGCGGCAACGTCGCCGCGTTCTCCCTTGCCGCCTGCGGCATTGGCCATGGCGTGGCTCTCGTCGAAAATGATCACTCCATCGAAATCGGAGCCCAACCATTCGACGATCTGCCGGACGCGGGAAACCTTCTCACCACGGTCGTCGGACCGTAGCGTGGCATAGGTTGCAAACAGGACGCCTTCCGACAGCGTGATCGGCCGCCCTTGCGGGAAGCGCGACAGCGGCGTGACCAGCAGGCGCTCCATGCCGAGCGCGGACCAATCGCGCTGCGCGTCCTCGATCAGCTTGTCGGATTTGGAGATCCAGACCGCCTTGCGGCGACCGCGCAGCCAGTTGTCGAGGATGATGCCGGCAGATTGACGGCCTTTGCCGGCCCCGGTGCCGTCGCCGAGCATGAAGCCGCGCCGGAAGCGCATGGCGTTTTCGGCATCGGGCTTGGCCGCTTGCACGAGATCGCAGGTCGCATCGACGGTCCAGGAGCCGGTGAGGAAGTCCGAATGGGCTTCGCCGGCATAGATGACGGTTTCGAGCTGGGCGTCCGACAGGAGATCGGTGATGTTCGCGGGCAGCATCGGCCGATAGGCCGGCTTGGGCGGTGCAACACTCGCCATGGCCGCCGACTGCACGAGCTTGGTGGGGTGCGCCTGAGAACTGGTAATACGGATCGACTGCAATCCGTATTCTTCATAGATCGCATCCGTGAGGTGGGCGCCTTCCGGCGGCGTCCAGTCCATCGTGTCGTAGGCGAGTTCAACGCCCTGCGGGTCCATGGTGGAGCGTGCGGCCGGATGCTCCGTGGCGGTACGCGCAAGATAACCCCGCACGGTGCGGGGCGCCGAGCCCGACACGGGCGGCGCGATGTCAGGCAGCGTGACCGGCAGGCGCGGTGGAATCTGCGCTTCGATCCATGCGAGCAGTGTGGCGCCGTCGGGCGCGAGGCCAGCGGACAGGGGAAACGCGGCCGGGTCTTCGGCCGGCAGCTTGTCGATGACGGTGAGCCGCGTTTCGATGCTCGTGCCATGCTTGGCATAGACAGAGCCGTGGATCGCCGCGGTGAAGACGACGCGGCCACGCTCTTGAAGCCGAACGAAGGTGTCGCGCCAGGCCGGTTGCTCGGGGCCGAAGTTCGCGCCGGTGATCGTCACCAGACGCCCACCATCGGCAAGCCGCGCCAGGGCCGAAGCAACATGACGCGCGGCGGCGTCGGCGACCCGACCGGAGACGTTCGCCATCACCGAGAAGGGCGGGTTCATTAAGATGACGGAAGGGATGGCGCACGTCGGAAGGTGGTCGTCGATCTGGGCGGCGTCACACCGCGTGACGGCAAGGGCTGGAAAGAGTTGGCCAAGTAGATCGGCGCGGGTTTCCGCCAGTTCGTTGAGGAGCAGCGAGCCACCGCTGATCTCGGCGAGGATGGCGAGAAGACCCGTGCCTGCCGACGGCTCCAGCACAATGTCGTGCGGTGTGATCGCGGCGGCCGCGACAGCGGCGAGGCCGAGCGGGACCGGTGTCGAGAATTGCTGAAGCGCCTGGGCTTCCTCGGAGCGACGGGTGTGCGTCGGCAGAAGACCGGTGATTTTCGACAGGGCGGCAAGCCGTGCAGCCGGAGTGCCGGCTTTACGGAAAAGCGCACGTCCGTATTTGCGCAGGAACAGGACGGTCGCGCCTTCACAGGCTTCGTAGGCCGTCTTCCAGTCCCAGGCGCCGCTCGTGTCGGAAGCCTCGAAGGCCGTTTCCATGGCGATGCGGAGATTGGCGTTGTCGATCCGCTGGCCGCGTTCGAGCAGGGTGAGAAGCTGATGGGCGGCGGCGATGATGGCGGACGCGCGGGCAACGGGCGCAGCCGGACCGGCTACGGGGGACATGATGTTCATGGATCGGAACCTCGGGAGAGCGGGAACGGGAAGCCCGGACGGCGCTCTCTCTCGACCGCGCGGACTCAAACCCGTCCCGGCGGCCCTCTCACTCTCGAACACGTCGCTGCCGACATGAAAAAAGCGCCTCGGCCGAGCGGCAGAGGCGCTTTGAGGGGTCAGGCCCAGTGTCCGTCGGTGATCTCGCGGGCGACGAGCCTGCGCGCCTTGCGGATCAGGTCATCGCCGCTGGTGTCGATGTGCCGGAAGAACCGGGCGCGCGCGCCGTTCGCGGTCCAATCGGCATAGGCGCAATATTCGCGAGCCTCGGCCCGGAAGGCCCGCATGTCGCTGGCCCAATGGGGCTTGGGTTCCACGACGACGGTGATGCCGTCTCTGGTTTCCAGCCAGGGAAGCGAGCGCTCTGCGGGCGGTCGCTCACGATCGGCGGCGAAGATGGCGTCGATGTCCATCATGGCGCTTCTCCGGGCGTGCCCGGATGGATGAAGCCGCCAGGATCGCCGGGGTCGGGCGGCAGGTAGGCGTCATAGGGATTGCCGTCGGCGAGGTGGCCGAAGGGCGTGAAGACGAAATCACCATCGTCTCGTCCCACCGCGCAGATGACGTAACGCGGGGCGCCGGTCACGGCATCGAGGCATTCCATGAGCGCAAGGTTGCCGTCACCGGCAGCGCGCAGCAGCGTTTGAAAATTGCTCTGGGCATGGGACGGAATGCTCATAGCGGGCCTCCCTCGTCGGAGAGTGTCTGGTCGAGCCAGCCATCGGTGTAGATCCAGTCGACGGTCTCCCCGCTGGCGAGATCGAGGACATGCGCGCCGCCCCCGAAGCCGTCGAGCCGGGGCTTCGAGCAGGTGTTGGCATATTGGAAACCCCAGCGGCCGCTCAGGCCGAATTCTGCGGCGCAGCGCTTCACGAACTGGATCAGGCGCTCGGGATCGCCGGTGACGTCGTCGTGCATCCAGAGCTGCGTGCCGCCATGCTCGGGCTGGATCGAGAGGAGGAAGCCGTCGGAAGGCGGTTCTTCCGATGCGCCGGCCTCGGAGAGGCGGTTGTAGAGGTTGAGCGCGCGGGCGGCGTTCTCGGGCGTGCCGACATCGAGCAGGCACGAGAAATGGGTGAAATAGTCGGCCATGACAGGCTCCTGAAACGAGAAATGCCCGGCCCGCGCGGTACAGCCGCGCAGGCTGTCGAGCGTGGGACCGGGCGGTGTGGAAGATCGGGGTGGGATGCGCGGGACGAACGGCGCCGCCCCGCGCGATCCGCGCTATTCGGCGGCGACGGCGTGCTGGACCTCATCCTCGCCGGTGTCTTCGTCCTCGCCGTCCTCGGTGAGGAAGTCCGGCAAGGCGGTGTCTTCGCCGGTATCGGCCTGATCGCCATCGATGGACGCCAGGCGCAGCGGTTCGGGCAGCCAGCCGCTGTCGGTCAGAAGGCGTTCGGCTTCCTTGGCCATGTCGCCCTTCTTCATGTGGTCGATGAGCTGCGCGGCCCGCTCGCCGGCACCTTCGCGGACGGCCTCGAGAATGCGGGGCTTGGTCACGCGGCCGAGATAGTTGCCGACCGTGGGCTTCCAGCCTGCGGCCACCATGTCCATGCCCGTAGCCCGTGCGAGCCGGTCGGCCTGCGCCAGACGCACGTCGAGGCCATGCTGGCTGACGCCCGAGCCGGAATAGGGGTTCGGACGTTCGAACAGCGCATTGACGCCGTAGCTGACGCAAAGCGCCAGAAGCTCCAGGCGCGTGCCGTCATCGAGATCGGTCAGCCATGCCCAGAGCGCCTGATCGTCAGCGGGGATGTGATCCCCCCAGCGTTCGTGGCGATCGTTGACCGCCTGCGCCGATGGGCTGTCCTTCAATTCCTCGGACTGGGCCGAGAAGAAGATGTGGCGGACATTGGCCTCGAGGCAACCGGACGGGTTGGTGTGGATGAAGGTGTCGCTCAGAAGCTTGTGCAGCAACATGGTCATGGCGACGTGCGGATGTTCCGCCAGCGCGTTGCGCAGCGCCAGGGTGCGATGGGCGGTCAACTCGATCACGAGACGCTCGGGCAACGGCTTGATGCCGTCTTCCTCATCGTCCTCGGGCTCGGCGGGCTTGCCACCGATGGTGATGACCGCGCGTTGGACGGCCGGCGTATCGGGCTGGTCGCCCCCGGACGCCTCGCCATCGGGCTCGGCCTGGGGTTCATCCTCGGTGCGGACATAACCGCGGTCGATCGACAGCGAGCCGTCGGCGTCGAGGCTGACGAAGGCGCCGGCGATTGCGATGTCGGCCTGATCGTAGCTGACGGGGCGGTTCTCGAAGGCCTCCAGAGCCTGCTCGATCTCGCCGAGACGTTGATCGATCACGTCTGGCAACTCGTCGGCCTCGGAATATTCCGCTTCGATCCGGTCATATTCCTCGCGCAGCGCTTCGCGGGTCGCACGCTCCTCGTCGGTCAGATCGACCGCAACGCCGGCGAGTTCACGCAGGCCGTGGTCGTGGCCATAGGGGAAGCTCACCGCGACCTCGATCCACTTCCAGCCTTCCTCGGCGATCTGATCGGCGGTGGCTTTCAGCTTCTCCGCCACCATACGGTCGAGCAGGACGGGGTCTTGCAGCCAACCGCCGTCGTCGGACTGGAACAGATCGCGCAGCACGACGCCGCCCGCGGCCTCATAAGCCTCGATGCCGATGAAGACGGCCCGCTTGTCCGAGGCGCGAACCGCGGTCTCGGTCAGCATCCGCCGGATCTGATAGGGCTCCTTCTGCCAGCTATCCTTGATCGCGTCCCAGACCTGCCCCTGACGGGCATGGTCGGGGCTGACGGTGAAGGCCATGAGCTGTTCGAGCGTCATGCCGTCATCGGCATAGATTTCGAGCAGGGTCGGCGAGACGGAGGCGAGGCGCAGGCGCTGCTTTACCACCGTGACGTTGACGAAGAAGGCCGCCGCGATGGCCTCCTCGGTCATGCCCTTGTCGCGCATGGCCTGAAAGGCGCGGAACTGGTCGAGCGGATGGAGCGGTGCGCGTTCCATGTTCTCGACCAGCGATACTTCGTCGACGAGGATGTCGCTGTTGGCGTCGCCGATGACGCAGGGCACCGTCGCCGTCTTGGCCAAACGCTTCTGCTTCACGAGCAGTTCGAGTGCGCGATAGCGGCGACCGCCGGCAGGCACTTCGAACATTCCGGTCTCCGCGCCATCGGCGTCGAGGACGGGACGGACATGGAGGCTCTGGATGAGGCCGCGCCGGGCGATGGACTCGGCCATTTCCTCGATCGAGACGCCGGCCTTGACGCGGCGGACGTTGAACTGGCTCAGCACCAGCTTGTTGAAGGGGATGTCGCGCGCCGACGACAGGGTGATCTTCTGGATGGCACTCGCCATGTTCGTTACTCCGCGACGGGCGGCCGGGAGACCCTCTCTCGACCTCCAACCCGTCACGAAGCGAAGCGCCGCCCTCTCACTCTAAGAAGGGCAGCGCCGCAGAAGCGGAAAGGCGTGAAGCCGGAGTCCCGCTTTCCCGCCTTTCCGGTTTTCAGGATCGTTACGCTGCGCGAGGCCTCCCATTAATTGGGTCACACACAATCCATTCATGTCGGAGTGCGGCTTGCTATCGCCGGCTACGCTTCCACAAGCGACCAGTCGATGCGTAGCCGGTGCCCCCTTACCTTGCCTTTGGGGAGGGCTTTGCGGTCGATCAACTTGCCTCGCACCTCAAAATCCGCGTTGATCTTCACGATCAGGATCTTGCTGAAATTGCGCTCAAGATTGATCTCGACAACATCACAGTTCTTGAATGGCGTGATGGTTTTCACCTCAACGAAGTCATTGCCAAGACGGCCATCGGACCCCTTGGCGTAATTGCGGTGCAGCTTGATGCCATGGGTGATCGCGCCATACAGCTCGCCAATGTCACCATATACTTGCAGGTGTCTGCCGGTGAGATGGTAATATTCCTCGGCGGTGCCGATCAGCGACTCAAAGACCGATACAAGCGACAGGTCGGCATTGGGATAGCGCGCGCGCCACTCTTTATATTGAATTTGCTGATTGATTTCGTCCCAGCTCACCCATTCACCATCATCCCATATGGCGTTATCTGGCCCCAAGGTGTTTTCCATCACGAGTTTCGAATCCCACTGCGTCCTGTTGCCTGCAAAGGCTGGGGGAAGTCTACAGCAAGGTCAGTAATGGACTGTTAAGCCTTGCGTGGGCCGATTTCACCATGTGTGTCCATCACGCCGCTTCCCGTCCGTGGCCGGCCATGCCGACATCCGCATCCGGCAGGAAGCCGAGCAGCCAATCGGCCGCCTTGCTGGCCTGGGAGGCGGCGCGGACGATGGCGCGATTGTCCTCGCGCAGCACCTCGAGCCAGGCGCCGATATAGTCGGCATGGCGGACGGTCGGTACGATGCCGAGAGACGCGCAGCAGAAGGCCGCATTGATCTCGGCCACCAACTCCTCGAAGGCGTATTTCTTCGTGCCGAAACCGCCGGTCAGATCGCGGCCGAGCCGGGAGGCATGGCCGCTGGCGTGCCCGAGTTCGTGCAGGGCCGTGCGGTGCCAGTTGATCGGCTCGAAATAGGCCTGCGGCGGGGGCACCTGCACATAGTCGTGCGCCGGCACATAGAAGGCGCGATCGCCGCCGATGCGGAAATCGATGCCCGTCGCTTCGATCAGAGCCTCGACGCGCGGCTCGATGAGGCCAGGCGGCGGCGGTGGAGCGATGGCGGCGATGTCGTCCGGCAGGCCGTCGCATTGCGCGGCGTTGAAGACGGTGAAGCGCTTGAGGAAGGGAAACGCGGCGGCGTCCTCGCCGGTCTCGCGGGCGCGGCGCTTCTCGTCCTCCGGCGTGAAGCGGTCGGCATAGACGACGGTCGTGCCATGCTCGCCCTTGCGGACATTGCCGCCCAGCGACAGCGCCTGGCGGAAGGTGAGCCAACTCTGGCTAGGGAAGCCGTGCTGGATCACCGCGCCCCAGAGGATGAGCACGTTAATGCCGGAATAGTGCCGTCCGGTCGCAGCGTTGCGGGGCATGGCGAGCGGCGCCTTGGCTGCGGCCGATCCCCATGGCTGGACCCAGGGCGCGCGGCCCGCCTCAAGCTCGGCGATGATCTTGTCGGTGATGTCGTCATAGAGGCTCGTCCGGCCTGAACTGGCGCGGGCGCCGTGGTTTTTCCTGAACATCGCGGTTCTCCGCGACGGGCGCCGGAGACCTCTTCTCCAGCCCTCAACCCGTCACGGGAAACCCGTCCGCACTCTCACTCTATGGGGGGCGTTGCGGGGATCTCCCCGCAGAAGGGGTCGGGCGAGACCCAAGGCTCGACCGCAGGGGAAGGCTTTCCCCCTTGTCCCAGCTTTCCGTCCCGGATGTGTTTCCTTGAAAACTGTCAGAAAACTACGTATGTTCCTGACAGGAGAAGGACGATGACACGGCTGACCGAACAGATTCTGTCGCATATGGCGGGTTTGCCCGAGGGCGCTTCTGTGTCCGCTAAAGGGCTGCTCCATCTCGGCAATCGCGCCGCGGTGGACCAGGCCTTGTCGCGTCTGGCCGAGCGCGAACAACTCATCCGGGCTGGGCGCGGTGTCTATCTCCGCCCCGTCGCCAGTCGGTTCGGGACGCGCGCGCCGTCGGTGGAACAGGCTGTGGAAGCCCTTGCCAGCCAGCGTGGCGAGACCATCGTCTCGAACGGTGCGGCGGCCGCAAACGCCCTTGGCCTGACGACGCAGGTGCCGGTTCGTTCGGTCTATCTGACCTCCGGGCGCAGCCGGAAGATGAATCTCGGCAAGCAGGTCGTGGAATTGCGCCATGCCCCGCGCTGGCAATTGGCTCTGGCCAACCGGCCGGCGGGAGAGGCCGTCCGGGCCTTGGCCTGGCTCGGCCCGGAGAAAGCCGAAACTGCGCTCAGGACATTGAAGCGAAAGTTGCCGCCCAGCGCCTTTGGCGAATTGGTGGCGGCCGCGCCGCAGCTTCCGACATGGTTGGCACAGAGTGTCGGGAAGGCGGCCTATGGCTGAAACCTTCCTGCTCCTCTCGGCTCAGGATCGCCGCGACGCCCTTGGCGTCGCGGCGGATCGTTCGGGGCGGCCCGCGCATCTGTTCGAAAAGGACGTCTGGGTGGTGTGGGCGTTGAGCACGCTCTACGCGGCGCCGCTTGGTGAGCATCTGGTGTTCAAGGGCGGCACATCGCTGTCGAAAGCCTATCAGGTCATCCATCGGTTTTCCGAAGATGTCGATCTGACCTACGACATCCGAGCGATTGCGCCCGACCTGGTCGGGGACAATGGCGAGGCCCTGCCGAAAACGCGAAGCGAGGAAAAGCGCTGGTCCAGCGAGGTTCGTCGCCGGCTGCCGGAATGGGTCGCCGCTGTCGTGCAGCCGGTGATCGCTGACGCCCTGGCAACGGAAGGTTTGGCTGCGGCGATCCGCGTCGAAGGTGATCGGCTCTTTATCGACTACGAACCGACCGCAACCGGATCAGGCTATGTCGCCCCCAGTGTCATGCTGGAGTTCGGCGCGCGGTCGACGGGCGAGCCGGCCAGTTTGCGCGATGTCGTCTGCGATGCCTCTGGCCTGATCGATGGCCTGATATTCCCGACAGCGCGTCCGCGCGTCATGCACGCCGAGCGGACGTTCTGGGAGAAGGCGACCGCCATCCATGTCTTCTGCCACCAGGACCGGCTGCGTGGGGACCGCTTCGCCCGGCACTGGCATGATGTCGCCCGGCTCGATGAAGCCGGTCTTGCGGACGCTGCCTTCGCGGATCGCGAACTGGCGAACGCGGTTGCCCGCCACAAGTCGATGTTCTTCGCTGAAAAGGCCGCTGACCGCACGTCGATCGACTATGGCGCAGCCGTCAATGGCGGCTTGCAACTGGTCCCCGCCGGCGATGGCGCCAAGGCGCTGGAGGAAGACTATGTGCGCATGGTCGAGGATGGGCTGCTCTTCGATGATGCCGAGCCGTTCGAGGTTTTGATCGAGCGATGCGCGGACATCGCCGAACGCGCAAATCGCTCGGCGACATAAGGAATGCAGGGGAAAGTATGGGGCTGTCTCACGACACCAAGGTGAGCGCCGCCCCGCCCGTGGCCGCCAATAGTACGACAACCCATGGCGGAGCTTTCCAGACCATCAGCGCCACAAAGCAAATCAGGGCCAGTGCGAAGTCCGGCATGCCGCCGATCGCGCTGGTGAAGACGGGCGAATAGAGCGCCGCTCCGAGAATGCCGACGACGGCGGCATTCGCGCCCTGCATGGCCGATTGCGCCCATATCGTGCGGCGCAACTGATCCCAGAAGGGCAGCGCGCCGATCAGGATCAGGAAGCCCGGCAGGAAGAGGGCAACCAGAGCGATTGCCGCACCGGCAGCACCATTGGGGGCGGGCCCCATGATCGCCCCGAGCCAGGCGGCGAAGGTGAAGAGCGGTCCTGGCACCGCCTGCGCCACGCCATAGCCTGCGAGAAAGGCGCCATTGGAGACCCATCCTGGTGTGACGGTTTCGGCCTGCAACAACGGCAGCACCACGTGACCGCCACCAAAGACCAGTGAACCGGCGCGATAGAAGCTGTCGGCGAGCGCCCATCCTTGCGCTTGCCCCGCCAGGACCGGCAGGCCAATCAGCAAGGCGACGAACAGCGCGAAGGCCGCCAGGCCAGCTTTGCGTGAGACCGGGACCGGCAGATGGTCGCCGATCGTGACCTGTCCCTTGCCGAGGGCCAACCCCGCGATTACGCCCAGCAGTATGGCGGCCATCATTCCGATGGCGCTTGGCGCCCAGGCAAGCAGAAGCACGGCCACGACCGCGATGGTGGCGCGCTCCTTGTCGGGGCAGAGGTTTTTCGCCATGCCCCACACGGCTTGCGCCACGATAGCGACGGCGACGATCTTGAGTCCATGCAGGACGCCTAGCGCAAGCGGGCTTTCCAGCCGCGTTGCCGTCATGGCGAGCGCGAGGAGGATCAGAGCCGATGGCAGGGTGAAGGCGAGGAAAGCGGCAAACGCGCCGCCCCAACCCGCCCGTGTCAGGCCGAGCGCAAAGCCGACCTGGCTGGAGGCGGGTCCGGGCAGGAACTGACATAGCGCCACCAGATCGGCATAGGCGCTTTCGCTCAGCCACTTTCGCCGCGTCACCAGCTCGTCGCGGAAATAGCCCAGATGCGCGATCGGGCCTCCGAAGGAGGTGAGCCCTAGCTTCAGGAAGACGCGGAATACCTCGGAGACGCTTGCCTTTGACTGCTCTGGGCTGTGATCCATTCAGGAGACCTCATTGGCTGGGTCATTTCGCGGGCGATGACGCCAGATCGTTAGATGGTTCAGGTCGCGGCGGTCAGATTGACCCGCCGCATCAGGGCTTCGCCGCTCTCCTTGCGTTCGGAATAGCGGTCGGTGAGGTAGGTAGAGACATCGCGCGTCAGCAGCGTGAACTTGATCAGTTCCTCCATCACGTCGACCACCCGGTCATAGAAGGCGGAGGGTTTCATCCGACCAGCCTCGTTGAACTCTTGGAACGCTTTGGCGACAGAGGACTGGTTGGGGATCGTCACCATGCGCATCCAGCGGCCGAGCACCCGCATCTGGTTGACGGCATTGAAGCTCTGCGAGCCGCCCGACACCTGCATGACGGCGAGTGTGCGGCCCTGCGTCGGCCGCACCGCGCCGACCGAGAGTGGAATCCAGTCGATCTGCGCCTTCATCACTCCGCTCATCGCGCCGTGTCGCTCCGGGCTGGTCCAGACCTGACCTTCCGACCAGAGGGAGAGCTCGCGTAATTCCTGGACCTTCGGATGGTTGACCTCGGCGCCGTCCGGCAGTGGCAGGCCCTGCGGATTGAAGATGCGCGTTTCAGCGCCGAAGTGATTGAGCAGGCGCTCGGCTTCTTGCGTGAGGAAGCGGCTGTAGGAGCGCTCGCGCAGGGAGCCGTAGAGCAAGAGGATACGCGGCGGATGGGTCGAAGGCGCAGCCCGGAGCCGGTCGATTGTCGGCACGTCTAGGCATGCGCCATCGATGTTGGGCAGATCGCGCAGCATCAGCGCTTCGCCTCGGCCACGGCCCTGGGCTTCTCTCCGCGCTCATACCAGCCTTTCGAGCGGTTCACGATCCAGACGACGGAGAGCATCACCGGCACCTCGATCAGCACGCCGACCACGGTGGCGAGCGCCGCGCCCGACTGAAAGCCGAACAGGCTGATGGCGGCCGCGACCGCCAGCTCGAAGAAGTTCGATGCCCCGATCAAAGCCGACGGTCCCGCGACGCAATGCTGTTCGCCGGCCAGCCGGTTGAGGAGATAGGCGAGACCAGAGTTGAAATAGACCTGGATCAGGATCGGCACGGCGAGCAGCGCGATCACGAGCGGCTGGGCAAGAATCTGTTCGCCCTGAAAGCCGAACAGCAACACGAGCGTGGCGAGCAGCGCCACCAGCGAAAGCGGCTGAAGGAGATCGAGGAAGCGCTTCAGCGCCGGTTCGCCTCCATTGGCGAGTATCCGGCGGCGCAGTACCTGCGCGGCGATCACCGGCACGACGATATAGAGCGCGACGGACAGGACCAGCGTATCCCACGGCACGGAGATGGCTGAGAGACCCAGCAACAGCCCGACGACGGGCGCGAAGGCGAACACCATGATGGTGTCGTTGAGCGCAACCTGGCTGAGCGTGAAATGCGGCTCGCCCTTGGTCAGGTTCGACCAGACGAAGACCATCGCCGTACAAGGTGCGGCGGCAAGAATGATGAGGCCGGCGATATAGGAGCCGATTTGCTCGGCCGGCAGGTAGGGTCGGAAGAGATAGCCGACGAACAGCCAGCCGAGCGCCGCCATCGAGAAGGGCTTCACCGCCCAGTTGACGAAGAGCGTGACGCCGATGCCGCGCCAATGCTCCTTGACCTGACCGAGCGCGGCGAAGTCGATCTTGACCAGCATCGGCACGATCATGAGCCAGATCAGCGCTGCGACAGACAGATTGACCTTGGCGATTTCGGCCGCGCCGATGGCGTGGAAGACGCCCGGTATGAGGTGGCCGAGCGCAATGCCGGCTACGATGCACAGGGCGACCCAAAGGGTGAGATAGCGTTCGAAGGTGGACATAGTCTTCCTCAAGCCGCCGCGACGCGGCGGCCGTGTTCGTCGATCACCCGCTCGCCGTCTTCCTTGACGAAGGCCCCGCGCTGCGGCGGCAGCAGGTCCAGCACTTCCTCGGATGGCCGGCACAGCCTCACCCCTTCTGGCGTGACCACGATCGGACGATTGATGAGGATGGGATGCGCCATCATAGCGTCGAGAAGCTGACCGTCAGTCAGAGCCGCGTCGCCAAGGCCAAGCTCGGCATAGGGTGTGCCCTTCTCGCGTAGCAAAGCACGAGCGGAGATACCCATGCGTGCGATGAGCTGCTCAAGCATGGTCCGGCTCGGCGGCGTCTTGAGATATTCGATGACATGCGGCTCGACACCGGCATTGCGGATCAAGCCAAGCGTGTTGCGCGAGGTGCCGCAATCGGGGTTGTGATAGATGATGACGTCCATGACTGGCCTCACGCGACGTCAGGGCGTGGAGACGTTGCGCCTTCGCTGCGGCCGATCTCGCGCAGCTTGGTGCCAAGCGCGGCCTTGTCGAGGCTTGCCACGGGCAGAGCCGTAAAGACGGCAATCCGGTTTCGCATGTAGCGGAAGGCGGCGACGAACGCCTTTTCCTTTTCGATGTCCGGCCCCTCAACGGCAGCGGGGTCTTCGATGCCCCAATGCGCGGTCATCGGCTGGCCCGGCCAGACCGGGCAGGCCTCGCCGGCGGCGCTGTCGCAGACGGTGAAGACGAAATCCATGATAGGCGCGTCGGGCTGGGCGAATTCCTCCCAGCTCTTCGAACGAAAGCCTTCGGTCGGATACTCGAAGCTTCCGAGCACCTTCAGGGCGAACGGGTTGACCGCGCCCTTCGGCTGGCTCCCGGCCGAGAAGGCGCGGAAGCGGCCTGCGCCGTCTTTGGTCAGGATGCTCTCGGCGAGAATCGAGCGGGCCGAATTCCCCGTGCAGAGGAAGAGGACGTTGTAGATGCGGTCAGTCATGGGCGGCCTCCTTGGCGGCGAGGGATTGCGGCGGGCAACAGGGGGAAAGGTCAGCGATCAGCGGCGCGCAGAGTTCGGGGCGACCGCCGCAGCAATCCTTGACCAGGAAGCTGGTGAGCGCATGCACGGCCTCGAGCCTTGCCCGATAGATGATCGACCGGCTGTGGCGCTCGGCGTCGATCAGGCCGGCGCGCGTCAGCGTCGCCAGATGCGTGGACATGGTGTTGTGCGGGACATCCAGCCTACGGGCAATCTCGCCTGCGGGTACTCCGTCCGGTCCGTGCTCCATCAGGAGACGGAACACGTCGAGACGGGTCGATTGCGCGAGCGCGGCGAAAGCGAGGATGGCGGCATCTGATTCCATGTGTCGAGACTAATCGACATGTTGGCCGTAGTCTAGCCCGGTGCGACCCAAGGGTTCCGCCTTGGCGCACAACCGCGTCCCCAAAATGAGAATATGTCGCGGACGCAAGGTGCGCTTTTGGTAGGCGATAGGAGACGGAATAAGCGCCCGGTGAGCCATTCCTGAAACGGGCTGCAAGTTCGGCCAGCGTCACCGGCACTGGTTCATTGGAAGGCTCGGAGGTGACAGTCGGCCTTCACGATGATAGGGTCACAGCGCGAGATCGGCGGAATGCACGGATCGAGTCGGATTGTTTCCTGCGTTCCTCGCTTGACGATAGATCCCGAAAGTACGGTTTTTCGGGGTATCCCGGAAAAATCCAATAATTTCAAAAGCCAGCCGTTTTGGCGGAATGGCTGACGGTATATTGCCGCGAAAAATATTTTTAATGACGATATTTCAAGGCGTTATGATCCCAATCAATAATCGAGTGGGAGTGAGCGCGCTGCGCTCCCCATGAAGCAATCCGAAAGCCCCGGTGCCCGCACCGGGGCTTTTGCGTTTCCGGGACCCGAAGCGCAGTGTACTTTCGGCACGTGAGCACCGGATGTCCGGAAGAGTGCCATTTGCAGGTCGGCATGGGCTGAACGGCGGTCGGTCCTAAAATCCGAACGATTGCTGCGCCGGTTCCGGCGGGGCGAAGGAGATGCCTTCGAGCGCCAGCATCCTCACCTTCGAGGACGCCCCGCCCGGCGCGGAGAAGCCGCCGACCTTGTTGCCGGCCGCAAGCACGCGGTGGCAGGGGATGATGAGGGCGACGGGGTTCTTCGCCATGGCCTGCCCCACCTCGCGGGCCATTTCCGGGCCGGCGCCGAGATCGCGCGCGAGCGTGCCGTAGGTCGTCGTCTCACCCCAATGCACGCGCCGCGCCGCATCGTAAACCGACAGGAAGAAATCGCTCTGGCCGGCAAGGTCGAGCGGGATATCGGTGAAATCGGCCTCCTCGCCCGCGAAATAGCGTTGCGCAGCCTGGACAGCGCGCACGACCGGCGGCGGCGGCTCGGCCGCTTCCGCCTCTGGCAGATGGCGCAGCAGCAGGCGGCGCGTGGTGGCGGCGTCCTCGCCGGGGAGCTGGAAGCGCACGACGCCGGCCGCCGTCCAGGCGATGCCGCAGGGGCCGCCCACGGTGTCGAAGATCAGATAATGGGTCTTGCCGGTCATTTTCGGCTCCTGTTCCCGTTTCGTCACAAGATCGGGCTTTGCCCGCGCGCTTTCAACCCGTTTCTTGCCGGGGCTTGCGCCTTGCCCCGCCAATTCGCATAAACGCCGCAAACCACCTGAGGAGAAGCGACGTGGAGCGTTCCGAGATCATCATCAGCGGCGATACGGCAGGCAGCGAATGGCGCGTGCCGGTCTTCCGCTTCGCGGGCAGTGACAAGGCGGCGCCCTCGGTCTATATCCAGGCCGCGCTGCATGCCAACGAGCTGCCCGGCACGGCGCTCCTCCACTTCCTCCTCGAGCGGCTGCGCAAGGCGGATGCCGAGGGTGCGATCCGCGGCGACATCACCGTCGTGCCGCAGGCCAATGCCATCGGTCTCGCCCAGTACCATTTCGGCGAGATGGGTGGCCGGTTCGACCTTGCCTCGCGCACCAATTTCAACCGTGATTTCCCGCTGGTCGCCCTTGCCGGGCGGGAAACGCTGCTGGAAAACCTCGACCGCCGCAGCGCCGCCGACCAGTTGAAGCGCTCTCTGCTGCACATGGCGCTCGGCGCGGATCTCATGCTGGACCTGCACTGCGACGACGAATCCCTGCAATATGCCTATATCGACGAGGCCTTCTGGCCGGAGGCCGCCGACCTTGCGGGCGAACTCAACATGGAGGCCGTGTTCCTCTCGGATGGCGAAAGCACCGCCTTCGAAGAGGCGGTCGGCCATGCCTTCAAGCACCAGGGCGGCGAGAAGCTGAAGAGCGTGCCGGGCCGTCTTGCCGTCACCGTCGAGCTGCGCGGCCGTCGCGACGTCTATCCCGCGATGGCAGAGCGCGACGCAGGCGGCCTCTGGGCCTTCCTCGCCGGGCGCGGCGTCGTTTCCGACCCGGCGCACAAGGCGAAGGCCTATACCGGTCCCGCCGTGCCGCTCGACAATATCGAGATGGTGAGGGCGCCCGCGCCGGGTGTCGTGCTCTTCCACCGCGATATCGGCGAGACCGTGAAGGCGGGCGATCTTCTGGCGACACTCATCGCCCGGCCGGGCGAGCCGGACGGTGCAATAGAGGTCAAGGCCGGCCATGACGGGCTGATCGCCACCCGCGCCTCCGCCCGCTATGCGCGGCGCGGCGAGGACCTGATGAAACTTGCCTGCCACGAGGCGACGCGCAAGGACCGCAAGCCCGGCACGCTGGAAGATTAAAATCTTTCGCGAGGGGGACTATCCTCCCCCTCGCATTCGTATCATCCAGAGCAATATATAAAGGCAGCAAAAGCGTTTGCCGCCTTGGGATGGTCCGCACACATCATGTTTGAGACGCTCTCCACCTATTGGCCGCATATCCTCGTCGCCCTGTCGATCGTCCTCGGCGTGCCGGCCGCCATCCACGCGACCATGACGAAGGAGGAGGTGCGGGCCGCCATCGGCTGGGTCGGCGTCATCATGCTGTCGCCGGTCGTCGGCCCCCTCATCTATGCCGTCGGTGGCGTGAACCGCATCCGCCGCAAGACGCTGAACCTCAGCCGCGAGGGCTTGCTTGCCGCCGGCTGGCACCATATGGCGGAATACGACGTCTCCAACGAGCATGTGCAGGTTGCCTATGGCGGGGCGCTCGCTGCCATGCAGCGCCTCGGCGATGCCGTCGGCCGCTGCAAGCTCACCTCCGGCAACCGCATCGCGCTGCTTTCGACCGGCGACGAAGCCTATGCCGCCATGCTCGCCGCCATCGACACGGCCGAGCGCTCCATTCTCATGGAGACCTACATCTTCGACCGCGACGGCGCGGGCGAGCGCTTCGTGGCGGCGCTTTCGGCAGCCGTCGCGCGCGGCGTGGCGGTGCGCGTGCTGATCGATGCGGTCGGCGCGCGCTATTCCATTCCGTCCATCGTCTCGGACCTCAGGCAGGCAAACGTGCCCGTCGACGTCTTCAACGGCAATATCGTCATGGGTCTGCGCCTGCCCTATGCGAACCTGCGCACCCACCGCAAGATCCTCATCGTCGACGGCAGCGTCGCCTTTACCGGCGGCCTCAATATCCGTGCCGGCTTCTGCACGGAGTTCTCCGGCGAGGCGGCGGCGCTCGACACGCATTTCCGCCTCACAGGCCCCGTCGTCAGCGATCTCTTCCGCATCGCCTGCGAGGACTGGCGCTTTTCCGGCGGCGACAACCTCTCCGGCGAGACCTGGCAGATCGCCCCGCCGCCGGACGCGCCCGACAGCGGCATGCTCGCCCGCGTCGTGCCCTCCGGGCCGGACAAGAGCCTTGAGACGAACCACCGCATGCTGATGGGCGCGGTCTCCGTCGCCAAGCGGCATATCCGCATCATGTCGCCCTATTTCCTGCCCGACCGCGAGCTGATCAGCGCCATCGTCACCGCCGCGCGGCGCGGGGTGGAGATCGACATCGTCGTACCCTCCGCCAATAACCTCAAGCTCGTCGATCTCGCCATGACGGCGCAGTTCGACCAGCTTCTGAAATACGGCTGCCGCATCTGGCGGGCCTCCGGCGCCTTCAACCATTCCAAGCTCACGGTCGTCGATGGCGCCTGGTCCTATGTCGGCTCGTCGAACATCGACCCGCGTTCGCTGCGGCTGAATTTCGAGGTGGATATCGAGGTGGTGGATCCGGACTTCGCCGACCTCATCGGCAATCGCATCGACGCCGCCCTTTCGCAGGCGAGGGAAGTGAAGCTCGAAGACCTCACGGCGCGGCCCTTCGCCCAGCGCCTCGTCGAGCGCATCACATGGCTTGGCTCACCCTATCTATAGAACGCTCGGAAGCGACCTTGAGATCGATATGCGCCTTGATCGGCAGGTGATCGGAGGCGATGCGGGCGAGCGGCGTGTCGTGCACCTCGACGGAGGTGACAAGATCGTGCGGATGGCCGAGCGCCCGGTCGAGCGCCAGAACCGGAAAGCGGGACGGGAAGCTCGGCACCGCGCCGGAGGCCGGATCGAAGGTCGGCTGGAGGCGCGATAGCGAGGAGCGGCGGCCGACCCGCCATTCATTGAGATCGCCGACGAGCAGCGTCGGCATGTCCTCTTCCTCCGCGACAGAGGCGAGGATCGCCATCGCCTGCTGCTCGCGCGAACGCTTCAGGAGGCCGAAATGCGCGGCGACGAGCCGCAGCTTGCCAAGCGGCAGGTCGAGCGTCACGACCAGCGCGCCGCGCGGCTCGACGCCCGGCAGCTTGAGCTGCCGCACGCCGCCGACGGCGCCCTTGCGGATCATGATCATGTTGCCGTGCCAGCCGTGGCCGGTGGAGGACAGCGCGGTGATGGGCACCGGCACGAGGCCGCAGTCGCGCTCCAGCACATCGAGATTGAGGAGGCCGGAGCGTTCGCCGAAGCGCTTGTCCGCTTCCTGGATGGCGATGATGTCGGCGTCTATCTCCGCGATCACGCTTGCCGTGCGTTCGGGATCGAAACGCCGGTCGACGCCCACGCATTTGTGCACGTTGTAGGACGCGATGACGGTGTCGCCCGGGCGATTGTTCTCCGGCGGCCGGTGGCCGCGGCGGTTGCGGATGGCCGCCAGCAGCGCGGCCGACATGACCTTGTCGTTCAGCTTCCTGTCCACTTGCCCTTCCTTCGTGGCGCAGCCCATCATATGGGCGCTTTACCTCCATCGGCAACCTCCGGCCGCCAAGAAAGGTTCCGCGAATATCTCAGGGAAGCGGGCTGTCCTGCATCTTCGGACTGTCGAGCAGGATGGTCGAGCGCAGCGTCTTGATCTCGCCCATGCGCTCGAATTCGCTCCACAGCAGCCGTCGGTAATCCGCGACGTCCTTCACCGCGATCTTGAGGAGGAAATCGAAATCGCCGGCGACCGTATGGCACTCCACCACCTCCGGCATGCGCCGCACGAGATCGATGAAGCGCTCGCCCACCTTCGGCGCCGTGCGCTCCAGCGTCACCTCCAGAAACGCCTGGAAACCGATGCCGGCCGCGCGCGGATCGACGATGACCGTGTGGCGGATCACGCCGCTCGCCTCCAGCCGCGCCAGCCGGCGCGAGAGCGGCGCGGGCGAGAGGCCGACCTTCTCCGCGAGCTGGTTGTTGGAGAGTCCGGCATCCTCGACGAGCAGGCGGATGATGCGCCGATCCGTCTGGTCCAGCACCGGCTCGCCGCCCGCTCTTTTCTCCATATTGTCCTCCACGCAAAAACCCATATCAATCTATCGATATGCAGCAATAAGACAAAAGCTTCTTGCGCTTTCCTCGCAATATCATAGTCGATTTTGCGAGCACTTTGTCCTACACCGCTGTCACACTCCACCCACACAGGAAACCGGCCATGTTCGACGCCCTCACCCGCCAGCCTGACGATCCGCTACTCGCCCTCATCGGCCTTTTCCGGGCGGACGAGCGCGCCGGCAAGGTGGACCTCGGTGTCGGCGTCTATCGCGACGAGACGGGCGCGACACCGATCTTCCGCGCGGTGAAGGAAGCCGAGCGCCGCCTCGTCGAAACGCAGCCGACCAAGGCCTATGTCGGCCCGGAAGGCGACCCGGTCTTCCTCGACCGCCTCTGGGCGCTGACGACGGGCGAGGCCGGCAAGGGCCGCGCCACCGCCGCTCTCCAGACGCCGGGCGGCTCCGGCGCGCTGCGCCTTGCCGCCGACCTGATGGCGCGCATGGGCACCAAGGGCATCTGGCTCGGCCTGCCGAGCTGGCCGAACCATGCCAGCATCTTCAAGGCCGCCGGCCTGGAGGTCATCACCTATCCCTTCTTCGACATCCCCTCGCAGGCCGTTCTCTTCGACCGCATGATGGAAGCGCTCGCGGGCGCGGCACCGGGCGATGCCGTGCTGCTGCATGCCAGCTGCCACAACCCGACGGGCGCAAACCTTTCGGCCGACCAGTGGCGCGCCGTTTCCGACCTCATCGCGGAAAAGGGCCTGCTGCCGCTGGTCGACATCGCCTATCAGGGCTACGGTCGCGGCCTCGACGAGGACGCCGCGGGCCTGCGCACGCTGCTCTCCACCGTGCCGGAAGCGCTCGTGTCCGTCTCCTGCTCGAAGTCCTTCGGACTCTACCGCGAGCGCACCGGCGCGATCTATGCCGTCTGCGGCAATCCCGACACCGCTCTTTCCGTGCGCAGCAACCTCGCCGCGCTCGCCCGCACCAGCTATTCCATGCCGCCGGACCATGGCGCGGCAATCGTCAGCACGATCCTCGGCGATGCGGCGCTCGCGGCCGACTGGAAGGCCGAAATTGAGACCATGCGCCTGCGCATCACCGCGATCCGCGAACGCCTTGCCGCTGGCCTTTCCGCCCGCTGGCAGGTGCTGACCGCCATCCGCGAGCAGGAGGGCATGTTCTCGCTGCTGCCGCTGGAAGAGGCCGACGTCCTGAAGCTGCGTGCCGAGCACGCCATCTACATGCCGACCTCCGGCCGCATCAACATTGCCGGTCTCAAGACGGCGGAAGTCGATGCCGTCATCGAGAAATTCCTGAGCCTCTGAGGGAAAGATGAGCGTCGAGACAGCAACCCAGCCCGAGCGCCATTCCGCCTACGAGGATATCATCGCCATCCTCGTCGGCACGATGTTCATGGCGCTCGGCGTGGTGATCTACACCAAGGCCGTGCTGCTCGCCGGCAGCACGGCGGGCCTCGCCCTGCTCCTGCAATATGCGACCGGTATCGGCTTCTGGTGGCTGTTCTTCGCCATCAACCTGCCCTTCTACATCCTTGCCGTGAAAAAGCTCGGCTGGGCCTTCACGCTGCGCACCTTTGCGGCGGTCACGCTGGTCTCGATCTTTAGCCGGCTCACATCAGAATTGATCTCGTTTTCCCATCTCGACCCGCTCTATGCGGCGATCATGGGTGGCGCGTTGTCGGGCACCGGCCTTCTCATCCTCTTCCGCCACCGCACGGGTCTCGGGGGCATCAATGTCGTGGCGATCTACCTGCAGGACCGTTTCGGCCTGCGCGCCGGCTATTTCCAGCTCGCCGTAGACCTTGCCATTCTCTCGGCCGCCTTCTTCGTCATTCCGCTCGACCGCCTCGCCCTGTCCGTGCTCGGCGCGGTCGTCGTCAACATGACGCTCGCCATCAACCATCGCCCCGGCCGCTATCTCGGGGTGACGTAAGGACGCCGGCGCTCTATGAAGGCGCTGGCAAAGCATGAGGAGACAGACGTGACGGTCACGCTCTACGGCATCAAGAACTGCGACACGATGAAGAAGGCCCGGACCTGGCTCGACGCAAGGGGCGTTGCCTACCGCCTCCATGACTACAAGGCGGAAGGCATCGACACGGAGAGCCTTGCGCGCTGGGTCGAGGCGCTCGGTTGGGAAACCGTGCTCAACCGCTCCGGCACCACCTTCCGCGCCCTTCCGGACGCCGACAAGCAGGACATCGACGCCGCGAAAGCCATCGCGCTGATGCACGCCCAGCCCTCGATGATCAAGCGCCCGATCCTCGACCGCGACGGCACGCTGACCGCCGGATTCAAGCCCGACACCTACGAGACGCTGTTTTAAACAGGACGGCGATAGCCCGTCGGCTGCTGGTAAAGGTAGCCGGTGCGCTCGATGGCGTCGGCGAGCGGCTCGCGCGCCACGCTCATCGTATGGCCGTTGGCGTGAATGATGGTCGCCTCGTCTTCCATGATGGCGACATGGCCCTTCCAGAACACCAGATCGCCGCGCCGCAGTTCTTCCCGCTCAATGGGCGTGCCGAGGCCGGCTGCCTGCATGTCGGAATCGCGCGGCGCGCTCTTTCCTGCCAGCATCATCGAGAGCTGCACGAGGGCCGAACAGTCGAGCCCGAAGCCGGAGCGGCCGCCCCACAGATAGGGCGTTTCAAGGAAACGGCCGGCAATGGCGACATAGTCGTCGCTCGCCGTCCCGCCGACCGGCAGGCAATGGCCGGCAACGACGGACTGCCCGCCTTCCAATGTGAAATAGCGCGTCCCGCGCGTCTCGCTATCGCCGACAACCGTTAGCCGGCTTCCGATAGAGAGCGCAAAGGCCGTGGGCGTGCGCAGGTCCGGGCCGGTATAGGCGAAGGTGCGCGGAACGGCGACCACGTGGGTCGCCGGGGTCACCGTGGCATCCAGCGCCGTTTCCGGCAGATAGCCGACATAACCGTCGAAATCCGATTTCACCCAGGCCCAGCCGTCCGCCCGGTCGAGCACGCGGACGCCCTCGCCGAACAGCACCTGCGTATCGATGCCGGCCGTCTCGTCCGGTCGGGGTCGAAGGGAGGCGACGGGGGCGGAAAGGCGCGCCGGCGTGCCGGCGACATAGTGTCCGGCCGTGACGGAGCCGCGCAGGGCCTCCTCGGCAAGATCGGGACGATAGGCGTGGAGGCGACGGTCTGGCTGGGCGTTCATGATCTTCTCGCGGAAACCTTCAGGAAGTCTGGCTGCGGCCTGTGGCGATTATAAGATCGCCGAGGCGTTCGAGGAAGAGGGCGCCTTCCACCGTGCGCTTGATGACGACGTTGCGCTTGTCGCGCTCGTCGCGCTGGCGGGTGACGAGGCCCTGTTCGCCCATCGTGTCGAGCGCCCGCGTGATGACCGGCTTGGTGACGCCGAGCTTGGCGGCGAGCCCCCGCACGGTATGCGGCGGCGGCACGAGATAGATTTCGAGCAGGATGGCAAGCTGGCGCAGCGTCAGGTCGCGCCCGTCGTGATGCACCTGCTGCAAGGTGACCGCGTGCCAGAGGCCGAGGGCCTGCGATGGGGACAGATCTACCGGCACGGCGGTTTCTCCCGGGCGAATGATTTCGTTACGCTACCGTATCATTCGCCCGAAGGGAAGCTTCGGGCTTACGCGGTGACGTTGCGCAGGTGATGGTAGAGCGCGCGGATCGCCTGCGCCTCGCCGCCGATAGGCGAATGCGGCCGCTCGGCCTGCGCCCAGCCGTAGATGTCGAAATGCGCCCAGCGCTTGTTGCGCGTCACGAAGCGCTTGAGGAAGAGCGCCGCCGTGATCGAGCCCGCCATGCCGCCCGAGGGAGCATTGGTGAGGTCGGCGATGCGGGCGGAGACATCCTTGTCGTAGCCCATGTAGAGCGGCATGCGCCACATCGGATCGTCCACCGCAAGGCTCGCCTCGGTGAGGTCGTGGGCAAGGTCCTCGTCGTCGGTGAAGAAGGGCGGAAGATCCGGGCCGAGCGCGACGCGGGCGGCGCCCGTCAGCGTCGCCATATCGATGATGAGATCGGCATCCTCCTCGTCCGCATAGGCGAGCGCATCGGCAAGGATCAGCCGGCCCTCGGCGTCCGTGTTGTCAATTTGCACCGTCAGGCCCTTGCGGCTCCTGTAGATGTCGCCGGGGCGGAAGGCATTGGCCGAGATGGAATTCTCCACCACCGGCAGCAGCACGCGCAGGTCCACCTTCAGCTTGGCATCCATGATCATCAGGGCAAGGCCCATGACATTCGCCGCGCCGCCCATGTCCTTCTTCATCAGCAGCATGGAGGAGGCCGGCTTGATGTCGAGGCCGCCGGTGTCGAAGCAGACGCCCTTGCCGACCAGCGTCACCCGCTTGCCGCCCTTCTTGCCCCAGCGCAGTTCGAGCAGGCGCGGGGCCTGCGCGGCGGCGCGCCCGACCGTGTGGATGAGCGGGAAGTTCTCCTTGAGGAGATCGTCGCCGGTGATGACCGAGACCTTCGCCTTGTAGTGCTCGCCCAGCGCGCGGAAGACATCCTCCATCACTTCCGGACCCATGTCGTTGGTCGGCGTGTTGATGAGGTCGCGGGCAAGGAAGACGCCGGCGAGCTGGCGCTTGATGTCCGTCGCGTCGGCATCGGTCGGAATGAGCAGGGTCGGCGCTTCTGAGGCGGACGCCTTGTAGCGCTCGAAGCGGTAGCTGCCGAGGCCGTAGCCGAGGGAGAGACGGTTCGCCGTCAGCGGCGCGGTCTCGATATGCCAGTCGCCAGCCGGGAGTGCGCGGGCGAGCTTGCCCGTCAGGAAGGGTGCGTCCGACGGGTTCTTGCCGAGGCCGAACAACGCGCCGCCGAGATGCCCGTCCTCCGTCGGCACCATCAGGAGCGCACCCGCTTCCGCCTTGAAACCGGCCTTCTTCGCCCAATCGAGCGCGATCGGATCGATCGTCCCGGTCTCGATATGGGCCGGGGTGATGGCGAAGATCGGCAGGGTCCTGCCGCCTTTCGTATTGAAAGGAGAGGGCCTGTCGATGAACTGGAAGGGGGCCATGGCGGAACCTTTGAAGCGAATCTCTGAACGAGGGCAATTAACACTCTGTTAGGGTTAACAGATTATTGCTGGAGCGGAGATTGCGGCGTGATTCCTTAACCGCCGCGGGATGCGGAAATCGCTTCGGGGACTGATCATGGCCGCTTGCCCTCCTTCATTTCGCTCGACGCTCCTGACCGGCGCGGCCCTCCTTGCCATCGGCATCACGGTCGCGGGCTGCGCCGGCAAGAGCAACATGACCACCGGCTCCATCCCGAACAGCGGAAAGCCGGTCGGCACGATGACCGCGACGGAGCTGCGCAGCGCCGCCGACAGCATCGGCCAGGCCTATGAGAAAAACCCCAAGGACCCGCAGGTCGGCATGAACTATGCCAGCGTCCTGCGCATGAACGGGCGCAACGACCAGGCGCTCGCCGTCATGCAGCAGGTCGCTATCAACAATCCCAACAACCGCGAGGTGCTCGCCGCCTACGGCAAGGCGCAGGCCGCCGCCGGCCAGCTCCAGCAGGCGCTGGACACGATCCTGCGCGCCCAGACCCCGGATCGGCCGGACTGGAAGCTGAAATCCGCCGAGGGCGCGATCCTCGACCAGCTCGGCCGCTCGGGCGAAGCGCGCCAGCGCTACCGCGAAGCGCTCGATATCCAGCCGAACGAGCCTTCGGTCCTGTCCAATCTCGGCATGTCCTATGTGCTCGCCCGCGACCTGAAGACTGCCGAGACCTATCTGCGCTCGGCCGCCCAGCAACCCGGCGCCGACAGCGGCGTGCGCCAGAACCTCGCGCTCGCCGTCGGCCTGCAGGGCCGCTTCCAGGAGGCCGAGACCATCGCCCGCCAGGAGCTGACCGCCGCGCAGGCCGAGGCCAATGTCGCGTATCTGCGCGCCATGCTGACCCAGCAGAACGCCTGGAAGAAGCTGGCGGCCGACGACAGCGGCGGCACGAACTGACAACCAAGCGTCCCTCCCAAGACGCAAACGCCCCGGCCGACAGAACGTCGACCGGGGCGTTTTCATGTCCGGAGGGTTAGAAGCGGTCGGAAACCTGGATGCCGGCGGGGCCGAGGATGACGGCGATCAGCACGGGCAGGAAGAACAGGATCATCGGCACGGTCAGCTTCGGCGGCAGGGCGGCGGCCTTCTTTTCCGCTTCGTTCATGCGCTGGTCGCGGCATTCCTGCGCCAGCACGCGCAGCGCCTGGGCGAGCGGCGTGCCGTAGCGCTCGGCCTGGATGAGGGCCTGCGTTACCGCTTTCACCGTGTCGAGACCGACGCGCGTGCCGAGATTCTCGTAGGCCTGCCGCCGTTCCTGCAGGAAGGAAAGCTCGGCCGTTGTGAGCACCAGCTCCTCGGCCAGCGCCGGCGAGGCCATGGCGATCTCGTCGGCGACGCGCTTGAAGGCCACTTCGATGGAAATGCCCGATTCCACGCAGATCAGCATGAGGTCGAGCGCATCCGGCCAGGCCCGGCGGATCGATTGCTGGCGCTTCGACACCTGGTTGGAAACGAATATATTCGGCGCATAGAAGCCGAGATAAGCGATCCCGATCGTTGCGAAAAGGCGCATAGGCAGCGGCTTGTCGCCGAGAAAGCCGAGATAGAAGATGTAGAAGACGGCGAGCGCCAGGAAAACGAAAGGCAGGATGAAGCGCGCGAAGAGGAAAACGTTGAGTGCGTTCTGGGAGCGGTAGCCCGCCTGCCGCAGACGGTTCATCGTATTGGCATCGACCAGCGCCTCACGCAGGTTCAGCCGCTCGACGACCTGACGGACCGAGGTGTTGTGCTGGGCGCGCAGCGAGGCCTTGTTCTGCACGGCTTCCGCATTGAGGCGGGCGCGCTCGCGCGCGCGCATCTGCTCGCGCTCCAGCGCCACCGACTTCATGCGCTTGTCGAGGTCGCCGCGTTCGAAATAGGGCGCAGCAAGCGTATAGAAGGTCGCCAGAATGGCGATCACCACGAAGGCCGGGAGAAGGAACGCTGGATCGGTGAGCAGGGCGACCATGACCGGATATCCTAGATGTCGAAATTGATCATGTTGCGCATCACGAAGATACCGATGGACATCCAGACCCCGGAAATGCCGAGGATGATATGGCCGCGCGGATCCGTGAACAGGACCATGATGTATTCCGGCGAGGTTAAGTAGACGAGCAGCGTCACGATAAACGGCAGGGCGCCGATGATGACCGCCGAGGCCTTGGCCTCCATCGAGAGCGCGCCGACCTTTTCGCGCATCTTGCGGCGTTCGCGCAGCACGCGGGAAAGATTGCCGAGCGCTTCGGAAAGGTTACCGCCCGCCTGACTCTGGATGGCGATGACGATGGCGAAGAAGTTGACTTCCGGCAGCGGGATGCTGGTGAACATGCGCGCGCAGGCCTCCGGCACACTGAGGCCCACCTGCTGGGATTCGACGACCTTGCGGAACTCCGTGCGCACCGGTTCCTGTCCCTCGGACGCGATGAGCCGAAGGGCGTCGGTAAGCGGCAGGCCCGACTTGATCGAGCGCACCATGACATCGAGCGAATTGGGGAATTCCTGAAGGAATTTTTTCAGCCGGCGCTTGATGAGGAAACCGACGAACCAGCGGGGAAAGCCCACTGCGGCGATGAAGGCAACACCGAGCGATATCAGAAGACCGGCGCCCGCCAGGAGCGTCAGCACGAAGGCGAAGAGACCGAAAACGGCGCTGAGCACGTAGAATTTCGTGGGCGTGGCCGATAGGCCCGCCTGCGCGAGCTTCGCCTTCAGCGTCGTCGCGACGCGCTTGGTCTGTTCCCGCTGCTTCTTCTCGAGATCCTTTAGGGATTCCTGTACCGACCGGCGGCGCTTGGAAAGCTCCTGCATGCGGTCGCGCGCGACCTTCGCGCGGGCCTGGTCCGTCTCGCTGGCCTGTACGCGGCGAACGCGGCTTTCCGCCTTCTTCTGCGCCTCGATGCGCGAGAAGAGCAGCCCGTAGGCGAGGCCCGCGGTGGAGAGCGCGGCCAACGCGAAAATCGCGACGATGGTGATATCCAGTCCGAACATCCCTGCCCCTTACGGCTTTTCCATCGCGTCGAGCGTCGCCGCCAGGCGCTTGTCCTCGTTGAAGTAGCGGGCGCGATCCCAGAAGTGCGGCTTGCCGATGCCCGTGCCCATATGCTGGCCGATGATCCGGCCGTTGGCGTCCTCGCCCTGCATCTCGAAGCGCATCAGGTCCTGCGTGACGATGACGTCGCCTTCCATGCCGACCACTTCGGTGATGTGGGTGATGCGGCGCGAGCCGTCGCGCAGGCGCGAGGCCTGGATGATGACGTCGATGGAGCCGGCGATGATCTCGCGCACGGTCTTGGCCGGCAGGGTATAGCCGCCCATGGCGATCATCGATTCCATACGGGAAAGGCATTCGCGCGGCGTGTTGGCGTGGATCGTGCCCATGGAGCCGTCGTGGCCAGTGTTCATCGCCTGCAGCAGGTCGAAGACCTCCGGGCCGCGCACTTCGCCGACGATGATACGTTCGGGACGCATGCGCAGGCAGTTCTTGATGAGGTCGCGCATGGTGATCTCGCCCTCGCCCTCGATGTTCGGCGGGCGGGTTTCGAGGCGCACGACATGCGGCTGCTGGAGCTGGAGTTCGGCCGAGTCCTCGCAGGTGATCACCCGCTCGTCCCGGTCGATATAGTTGGTGAGGCAGTTGAGCAGCGTCGTCTTGCCCGAGCCGGTACCGCCGGAGATGACGAGGTTGCAGCGCACGCGGCCGATGATCTGGAGGAGCGCCGCGCCTTCCGGCGTGATCGAGCCGAAGCGCACGAGCTGGTCGAGCGTCAGCTTGTCCTTCTTGAACTTGCGGATGGTGAGCGCGGTGCCGTCGATGGCGAGCGGCGGGGCGATGACGTTGACGCGCGAGCCATCGGGAAGGCGCGCGTCGCAGATCGGGCTGGATTCGTCGACGCGGCGGCCGACCTGGCTGACGATGCGCTGGCAGATCGAGAGAAGCTGGGCATTGTCGCGGAAGCGGATCTCCGATTCCTGCACCTTGCCGGCCACTTCGATATAGGTCTTGCCGGCGCCGTTCACCATGATATCGGCAATGTCGTCGCGCGCCAGCAGCGGCTCCAGCGGACCGTAGCCGAGAACGTCGTTGCAGATGTCGTCGAGCAGTTCCTCCTGCTCGGAGATCGACATCGCGAAGTTCTTGATCGTGATGATATCGTTAACGATATCGCGGATTTCCTCGCGCGCGCTTTCCGTGTCGAGCTTGGCGAGCTGCGACAGGTCGATCGTGTCGATGAGCGCGGAGAAGACCTGGCTTTTGGTGTCGTAGTAATCTTCCGTGCGCGCCACGCGGCGGCGCGTGGCCGCGGCCGGCGGCGGCGGCGCCGGCTCGAAGACGGGCTGCGCGGGCGCGGCGGCGACCGGCCGCTCGGCCGTTACCGTCGTGGCGGCCGCGGGCACGGCATGGGCTGCCTGACCCATCGTGCCGCTCTTGCCGGAACCTTCATTGCCGCGCTTGCCGAACATGCCGCTTCATCCAGTCTGTTGCATCGCCCCTATGGGCTACTTCCGTCCGAGCAGGCCGAGCATCTTGCCGAGGCCGGCCTTCTTTGGTTTCTTCACCGTCGCGCGTCCCGTCACCAGATGAGCGATCTGCGAGAAGGTCTCCGCCGTCGGCGACTTGCGATCCATCTCCGCGATCATCCGGCCGCTATTGGCCGCCGTACCGAAAAGCTGTGCGTCGAAGGGGATGATCGCAACCGGCTCGATGCCGAGCGGCTCGCAGAAATCCGCCGGGGCGATTTCCGGGCGCTTCGGCATGCCGACCTGGTTGAGGATCAGGTGCGGCGGCTTGTCGTTCGGCCGGAGCTTCTTCAGCGCGTCGATCATGTTCTTGGTGTTGCGCAGGTTCGCGAGGTCGGGCACGGCCGTTATGACCAGCTCGTCGACCTCCGACAGCAGGGTGCGCGTCCATTCCGACCAGGCGTGCGGCACGTCAAGCACCGTCACCGGCGCGCTGCGCTGGAGCACCTCGAGGACCGGCTGGAAGGCGCCGCGCTCGAGATCGTAGGCGCGGTCGAGCATGGAGGGGGCGGCGAGCAGCGAAAGATGCTCGGAGCACTTCGCCAGCAGGCGGTCGAGGAAGACCTCGTCGAGCCGTTCCGGCGCGAAGATCGCCTCGGAAAGGCCCTGCGGCGGATCCTGGTCGAAATCGATATTGGCCGTGCCGTAGGGCAGGTCCAGATCGGCGAGGATCACCTCGGTCTGGAACAGGCTGGAAATGTCGAAGGCGCAGTTATGCGCGATGGTCGAGGACCCGACCCCGCCCTTGGCGCCGATGAAGGCGATGGAGCGGCCAAGCGGCTCGGCGTCCGGGTCGATGAAGATCGCCGCCATGGCGTTCAGCACCTCGGCCATGCCGACCGGGCCGACCATATATTCGGAAATGCCGTTGCGGATCAGCTCGCGGTAGAGCGGGATATCGTTGTAGCGCCCGACGATGATCACCTTGGTGCTGGGGTCGCACACCTCGGCGAGCGGGGCCAGCTCGTCCATGATGTCGCCCGGCTGCGCCGAGGTTTCGAGGATCAGGAGATTGGGCGTCGGCGCGGAAGCGAACATGCTGGCCGCCGCCGCGATGCTGGCGCTGGAAACCTTCAGGCTCACCTTCGCCATGCGGCGGTCCTGCCCGCAGCGCTCCATCATGCGCAGCATCGCCTCGCTCTCGCAGAAGGCGTGCACGGAGATGCGCGGCAGCGGACGCAGGGCCTCGAGGTCCGCGGCGCGAACCGTCTCGTCCGCCGCGTCCTGCATACGCCCGTTGTCGAAGTCGTAATCAACCGTGCTCATGGCGTTACCCTGGCTTTGCTCGGGGAGTGGGAAGGCATCGTCACGATCCTCCCATGCTGGTATAGGCTTCGCGGTAACGCTCCAGCGCCTTGCCGCGCTGTGTGGCGTCTGCCGGCGTCATGCGGCGGGGGCCGAGAAGGTCGTTCGGATCGGCGATCTGGGCTGCGAGGTTGCTCTGCGTGGCGCAGCCGAAATTATAGTAATTCTTGTTCTCGAAGGTGTTGAACACCATATCCTCCGGCCACTGGCCGCAGGGCGCCGTCGAAGCGGCGATGGCGAAATAGCTGAGCCGGATCGGCGAGGCCTCCTCCGGATCGGGGGCGGAATAGCTTTCGATCAGCACCCGATTGGCCGGCACGCCCTGACGGGCGAGGACCTTACGGATCTGGCGGGCGGCCACCGTGGTCGCCGCGTCGTTGCGCGAGCCCTGCGGCACGACGATGCGGAACATGCCGGAGGATTCGTTGGAATAGCGGTCCGCGAAGCCGGCGATCACCTCGCTCTGGCCGCGGGTCAGCCGCGTCGCGCCCGTGGCGATCGGGATGTCGATCGTCCGCTCCTGCTCGCCGACGACGATCGGGTGGCGGGTGCGGTAGTCGTCCGGCAAGGCGCCGGTCGTCGTGCGGTCGGCATTGGCGCAACCGGAGGCGAGCGCGATGACGGCGGCCATGGCCAGGAGCGCGGCGTTGCGCCTCGGATTGCGGTTCATGCGGTCGTTCTTTCCGGTGCTGTGCATTTCGTTTGCCATTGGCTGGGCCCGTCCCTTCGTCACGTCGCACCCGATCATTTGTAGATGAACCCGACGCTGCCTTCGTAGCGCTGGGCCGGCAGCCCGTTCTTCCGGCCGTAGAGCCGGTTCACCTGGCCGAGGAAGACACTCGCCGCGTCGTTGGCCGCGCTGAAATTGTCATCCGGCCGCGAAAGCGCGTTGCGGTTGACCGGCTTGACCAGATAGGGCGTGGCGATGATCACCAGTTCCGTCTCGTTGCGCTCGATGGCCTTGTGGCGGAACAGCGCGCCGAGCACCGGAACCTTGGAGGCGACCGGCGTGCCGGATACGGATTGCTGCGTCTCGTCGCGGATGAGGCCCGCCAGCGCGATGGAACCGCCCGACGGAAGCTCGACGACGGTTTCGGCGTCGCGGCGGCGGTATTCGCCGACCGCGCCCTTCGAGTCCAGAACGGGTTCAGAAACCTTGGTCTTGATGCGCAGGCCGATACGGCCCGAGGAGAGCACCGTGGGCGTGAAGCCGAGCGAGATGCCGTACTGATAGGTCTCGATGCGGGTGCCGCCATCGCCGTCCGAGACGGAGTAAAGCCGCTCGCCACCGGAGTTGAAGGTGGCGGACTGGCCGGAAACCGCGGTCAGGGTCGGCTCGGCCAGCGTGCGGATGGCCTTTGCCTGTTCGAGCGCGCTGAGAGCGGTGTCTATGCCGAGCTTGCCGATATTGCCGACGACATTGCCAGCGACGCCGTTGCTGGCCGTATCGAAGATCAGTGTCTCGAGGCCGGAGCCGGAGGCGCCGGGAAGACGCTGGAACGTGTTGTCGAAACCGAGCTGCTTGAGGACTTCACGGCGGATTTCCGCGACGGTCACCTTCAGCGTGACCTGATCCTCGCCCTCGACGCGCAGCATGTTGACCACCTGGGATTCGCGGGAACCGCCCCTGATGGTGTTCTCACCGGACTTGTAGTCGAGCTTGCGGGTCGCCGCCTCGCCGCCCTTGAGGAAGATTTCCGCCAGATCGACCGCCTGGGTCGCGTCCTGCGGCGTGCGCACGGTGCCGCTGAGGACGATGTTGTCGGAGATGATCTCGACCTGGATGTCGGAATCGGGAATGAAGCGGCGCAGGTTCGCCTGAAGGCCGTCGACGTCGCGCTCCACATTCAGGTCGATGCTGACGATCTCCTCGCCATTCGGGCCGAAGACGAAGATGTTGGTCTGTCCGACTTCCTTGCCGAAGAGATAGATGCGGCGCGAGGTGCGCGTCACGGCGTCCGCCTTCACCGGGTCGGCGACGAGAATGTCGTGCGCGTCGCTCGGCAGGTCGATGACGATGGCCTTGTTGAGGCCGAGCCGGATCGCCTTGCGCGCGCCGGGGCCACTGTCCTGGATGCGGATGACCGACGACGTCGCCGCCGAGGCGGCGAGGCCGCCGTCATAAACGGCCGGCAGGCCGGAAAACGCCAGGCAGAAACTCAGTCCGCCTGCGACAGAAGCTCTAAAAGTCCTGGCAATACCAAACACGGGTCAGCTCCTGATCGTTTCTTACTCTGCGGCCGGCTTGGAGGAGCCGACGATTTCACCGGTCTTGATTATCTGGACCTGCGGCGCGCCGTCTTTTCCGCTAAGCAGGTAGTCGGCCGCGCTGTTGTCCGGCTCCTGCGCATCCGCAACGGAACGCAGCGCCAGCGACAGTCGCTCGGCCATTTCCTGGGCGACCATGATCACCCTGGTCTGGTCCGGGTTGAGTTCCAGCGTGGCCGTGTTGCCGACGACCGATTTCGAGCCGTCGGGCTTTTCCTGGATCTGCTGGTCGATCGCGAGGACCCGCACGTTGGACAGTACGGTCTCGGTCACGTAGCCGCCGGTATCACCCTTGCGCACCATGATGACGTCGACGCGGTCGTTCGGCAGCACGAAGCCGCCCGCGCCCGTCGCCACGGTAATCTCCGTCGCCACGGCGCGTTTGCCGGAGGGCAGCAGCGAGGACATGATCCGGTTCGACGAATCGGCGATCTTCTCCTGGCGGATCGGCTCGCCGTTGAAGATCGGCAGGCGCGTGATGGCTCCGTTCAGCGCTTCCACCGCGTCCGGCCGGTTCTGGTCGGTGATGAAGCCTTCGACGAGCGACCCCTTCGGCCAGGCCGCCCAGGCGACCGTGCTCGGGTTGAGGCGCGCGCCGACCGGCAGGCTTTCCTTGGCGACCAGCACGTTGATCGTCGGCTCGCGCTCGACGACGGTTTCGGTCCGCGACACCACGCGCCCGCCGCGGGCGACCTGCAGGGCAAGCAGCCCCGCGACGCCCGCCGAAACGACGGCTACTGCCAGAATGATGATTCGCGCCGGTTTCATGTGGTTGTTCCTGAGCTGCGGAGTCGCCTATCCGCCCACATTGACCGGCAATGGTGTAATTATGGTTAACAGTCGCCTTACATGTATGGTTAACGCCCGGTTGACGGCGCGATCCGCCGAAACGCGTTCAGGGCGGCCTTCCTGCCACCCGCCGGACGCGTAGCCGTTCGGAAAGAGTGCGTCAGCCGCCGAGAGCGGCGAGCATCAGCGGCGAGCCTGGATAGGCCATGAAGGCCGCGATACCGATGGCGATGCCGTAGGGAACCTTCTTCTCCAGCACGAGATGGCTCGGAATGGGCAGGCCGGAGGCGAGGATCGTGTTCGTATGGGCACGCAGCCTTATGATCGCAAGGCTCAGCACGCCACCGAAGAACGATACGAGGACGAGAAACTCGAAAAGCGAGAAGGTCAGCCCGAACCAGACGGCGCTCGCCGTCAGGAGCTTCGCATCGCCCCCGCCCATGACGTTAAGGGCGAAGAGCGCGAAGCAGACCGAAAAGACGATGAGGCCCGCACCCACATGCATGGCGATGTCGGTCAGGCCGAGGCCGGCGAGCGGCGCGACGATGAAGAAAGCGGCCAGCAGGATCGCCGGGACCCGGTTGGGAATGCGCATCGTGAAGAAATCGGAACAGGCTGCGACCGCGAGGCAGAGCGGAAATACGACGAAGATGATGGCCTGGGTCACGATGATCTCCTTTTATCGGACCGGATGATGCGCCAGATCCGTTTCGGAAAAGATAATGCCGGAAAGCAGAAAGCCGCCCGTGAGGGCGGCTTTCGCGTCGAGCTTGGCTCGAATTACTGGGTGCCGCCGCTAGCGGCGGGCATCGCTTCGTCAGCCACCAGTGGCGGGCATCGCGTCGTCAGCCGCATCCATCTGCTCCGAAAGACCCGTGAAGATGTTGTCCAGCGAGCCGCCGAGGGCGGTGGCGCCGGTGATCAGCGCGACGGAGATCAGGGCTGCGATCAGGCCGTATTCGATGGCGGTTGCGCCAGACTCATCCTTAAGAAGGCGAGCGAAAATCTTGGTCATGGTATTCTCCTAGCTCCACGATGTTGGTTCAGCACGTCCGCCAACTGTTGCCGTTGTTCGGATGACTGCAACCTACAGGCCGGCCATTTCCATCCGCTTAAGGAGTTCGGTTAACACAACCTTGCCACACCGTTGTCCGATTTATGGTTTCCCGTCGGTTAAAACCCTCGTAAAGCGCACTTGCGCACGCTTTTCCATTTTTTGGTCATCGATTCCGCGCGGCGCATGCGACAAGCGCCAGGGTTGAAACGAGACTGCCGCCCCTTCGGCTTAAAGCTTCATTCACCATTCCAGGCGATGCTGTCACCCAGTTACTTGCCGGGATGACTGTTTATGGGACGCGACTGGACCCTCGCTGCGGATGCAGCAAAGCTTGCGACGACCGCCTTCGTCCTGTTGGCGACGACTGTTGCCGCGAGTGCGGAGGAACCCTATCTGCGCGTTTATATGGACCACGCCCGCGTGCTGCGGCTCGACCGGCCCGTCAGCAAGGTGATCGTCGGCAACGCCAAGGTGGCCGATGCCACGGTGGCGGACGCCCAGACCATCGTGCTGACCGGCCGCAATTTCGGAACGACCAACCTCGTCCTCCTCGATGTCGACGGCAATGCGATTGTCGACGAGCGCATCCTCGTGTCCATCGACGAGGGCAATACCGTGCGCGTCTTCCGGCAGACGGACCGCTCCGTGCTGTCCTGCACGCCGAATTGCGAAGTGCACGCCCCCAAGGTCAACGGCGACTGACATCGGCCGCCGTAAACGGGAAACCCCTCGGCTTCCCGCAGTCGCGCACACGAAATATAAACGCTCTGTCCGCTACTGTCGGGACTTCCAGTATCCTCGGAACGGATCGCGATGTCGCCCGATCATGATGCAGCAAACCGCCGACGGCCGATGAACGGACTGTTCAGGCGTTTCCTCACCCGCCGCGATGGCGCGACGGCGATCGAATTCGCCCTGCTCGCCCTGCCCTTCTTCCTCATCGTCTTCGCCTCGCTCGAGACCTTCCTGGCATTCTCGGCGGAACAGCTCTTCGCCAACGCCAACGAGACCATGGCGCGCAGGATACGGACCGGCGTCATCAACTCCACCAATACGGACAGGGTCGCCTACCGTGAGGCCTTCTGCGAGGAGATCAAGCTCCTCATGCCCTGCTCGAATACCGAGGCGCAGACCGAGGACAGGCTCTTCATCCATGTGGAGAGCTTCGCGAGCTACGCCGACATCACCCCGGCGGTTTCCATCGTCGAGGACAATCTCGACACCGCCGCCTTCAAATTCGCACCGGGCGGCAAGAACTCCATCAACATCGTGCGCGCCTATTATCGCTGGGACATCATCACGGATATCGTGCGCCCCCTGCTCTCCAGCGTCACGGCGGCCGACGGCACGACCCGCAACTACCTGATGGTCGCAACGACCATCGTGCAGACTGAGGACTACAAATGATGTCCCGGCATGCCTCCAGCCCGCAGACCGGCAAGGGTCTCCTCCAGACGCTGCGCCGCTTCATCGCCGACCGCAGCGGTGTGGGCGCCATCGAATTCGTGATCGTCGCGCCGCTTCTCATCATGACCTATATCGGCGCCTTCGAGATCACCGTCGGCATTACGGTCGCGCGCAAGGTCGCCCGCGCCTCCAGCAACGTCTCCGACCTCCTCACGCGGGTCGAGAAGACGAACACGACGATGCTCTCCGCCATGAAGGAAGTCACCCGGAGCGTCGTCGCGCCGTTCGCGCAGAACGCCTACAGCCTGAAGATGACCGGCATCGCCATCGACGCTGGCGGCAACGCAAAGGTCGCCTGGTCGCGCGAATGGTCGCGCGCAAGCGGCGCGACCAACGAAAGCGAGGGGACGCCCTATACCAAGGGCGATGCCGTGACCCTGCCTGCGAACACCGTGGCGAAGGAAGGCTTCATCGTGCGCACGGAGTTCGAGATGCAACACCCGCTCCTGCTGATGGCGCCCAACCTGTCCTCGCGCGTCAATGAGATCACGCTGGGCAAGACGAGCTATTTCCGCGCGCGCATCGGCAAGAACATCACCTGCAGCAATTGCTGACGGAGCGCGATTTCGCTTGAACCCCTCGCCGCCGCCATGCCATTCCCTTGGGATGCGGACAGACGGCAGGTGATCCATGGCGCGAGCCTTTCTCTTCGTTCTCGATTCCTTCGGCATCGGCGGCGGGCCTGATGCGGAGAAATTCGGCGATCTTGGCGCCGATACGCTCGGCCATATTGCCGAATTCTGCGCGGCTGGCGCCGCCGACAGGCCTGGTCTGCGACAGGGGCCGCTGAAGCTTCCCAACATGTCGGCACTCGGCCTTCTGCATGCCGCCCGCGCCGCGACAGGGCATTTTCCGCAAGGCATGGATGTGCCGCAGCGCGTCTTCGGCTATCACGGCGCAGCGAGCGAGGTCTCGAACGGCAAGGACACACCGTCCGGTCACTGGGAGATAGCCGGCACGCCGGTTTCCTTCGACTGGGGCTATTTCCCCGCCGATGGCGACGCCTTCGAGCCGGAACTGGTGGAAGCAATCCGCAGCGCCGGCAACGTGCCCGGCATTCTCGGCAATTGCCACGCCTCCGGCACCGATATCATCGCCCGCCATGGCCTGGAGCATATCCGCACCGGCAAGCCCATCTGCTACACCTCTTCCGACTCCGTCTTCCAGATCGCCGCACACGAGGCGCATTTCGGCCTCGCCCGCCTCCTGGCCTTCTGCGAGACCGTGCGGAAAATCCTCGACGAGCGGCCGGGCGGGCGCATCGGCCGGGTCATCGCGCGACCCTTCCTCGGCGAAACACCCGAGACCTTCGAGCGCACCGGCAACCGCCGCGACTATTCCGTCCTGCCGCCCGAACCCACGCTGCTCGACCGGCTGGCGGAAGCCGGGCGCACCGTGCATGCCGTCGGCAAGATCGGCGATATCTTTGCCCATCAGGGAATAGGCACGCTCACCAAGGCAAACGGCAACATGGCGCTGTTCGACGCGACGCTGCGCGTGATGGACGAGGCCAGGGACGGCGATCTCGTCTTCACCAATTTCGTCGATTTCGACATGCTCTACGGCCACCGGCGCGACGTGCCCGGCTATGCCGCCGCGCTCGAAGCCTTCGACCGCCGCCTGCCGGAGGTGGACCGCAAGCTGAAGCCCGGCGATATCGTCATCCTCACCGCCGACCACGGCTGCGACCCCACCTGGCGCGGCACAGACCATACACGCGAGCGCGTGCCCATCCTCAGCTTCGGCCCGGGCCTGCGCTCGCGCCTCATCGAAACCCGCAATACCTTCGCCGATATCGGCGAGAGCATCGCCCGTCATCTCGGCATCCCGCAGGGGCCGCACGGAAGGAGTTTTTTGTGACGAAAACCATGCCCAAGGCGGAACTGCACTGCCATATTGAAGGTGCGACGCCCCCTGCCCTCGCCGCCGCCCAGGCAAAGCGCTACGGCATCGACACATCCGGCTTCATCAAGGACGGCGAATATTGCTGGCAGGACTTCACCAGCTTCGTGCAGAGCTATGACGCCACCGCCAACCTCTTCCGCACGGAGGAGGACTATGCGCTGCTCGCCGAAACGTACCTCACCGAGATCGCCGAGGCGGGCGTGATCTACAGCGAGCTGATCGCCTCGCCCGACCAGGGCGACGCGGTCGGCATCGGCGCGGACGCCTATATGCGCGGTCTTGCGGAAGGCGCCGAGCGCGCCAAGGCGAAGACCGGCATCGAGACGCGTCTTCTCGTCGTCGGCATTCGCCATTTCGGCCCGGAGCGCGTGGTAAGGGCAGCGGAATATGCCGCGCGCCGGCCGCATCCCCTGATCACCGGCTTCAACCTTGCCGGCGAGGAGCGCATGCACCGCGTTGCCGATTTCACCCGCGCTTTCGACATCGCCCGCGATGCCGGCCTCGGCATCACCATCCATGCCGGCGAGCTCTCCGGTGCCTTCAGCGTGCGCGATGCGCTCGACCATGTCCGCCCCGCGCGCATCAGCCATGGCGTGCGCGCCATCGAGGACGCGGACCTCGTCAAACGGCTGGCGGACGAGGGCGTGGTGCTGGAGGTCTGCCCCGGCTCGAATATCGCCCTCGGCGTCTTCCCGGATTTCCAGAGCCACCCGCTGCGGGCGCTGCATGAAGCCGGCGTGCGCGTCACGCTCAACTCCGACGACCCGCCCTTTTTTCACACCTCGCTCGCCCGCGAATACGAGATCGCCTCGACCGTCATGGGCTTCAGCGACGAAGACATCCTCGGCATGACGCGCACCGCCATCGAGGCCGCCTTCGTGGACGAGCCGACGCGCCAGCGGCTGCTTTCACGCCTCTAGAAACCGCAGCCGGCTGGGGATGTTGCCCTCCGCCGGCTCTCTTCTCTTGCGGCGGGCCGCCGTTCCGTGGAAAAAGAAGTCATCACTTACTTTCGGAAGGTTGGCCATGGACGGCGTTACAGTCATCGATCACCCGCTCGTGCAGCACAAGCTGACCATCATGCGCAAGAAGGAGACCTCCACGGGCAGCTTCCGCCGCCTGCTGCGGGAAATCTCCACGCTGCTCTGCTATGAAGTCACGCGTGACCTGGAACTTACCACGGCGCGCATCGAGACGCCGCTGGAAGTAATCGACGCACCTGTCCTCGAGGGCAAGAAGCTGGTCTTCGCCTCGATCCTGCGCGCCGGCAACGGCCTGCTCGAGGGCATGCTGGAGCTGGTGCCGTCGGCCCGCGTCTCCCATATCGGCGTCTACCGCGATCACGAGACGCTGGAAGCGGTCGAATATTTCTTCAAGGCCCCCGACAGCATCGACGAGCGCCTCGTCATCGTCGTCGACCCGATGCTGGCGACCGGCAATTCCGCCATCGCCGCCATCGACACGCTGAAGGCCCGCGGCGCGACCAATATCCGCTTCCTCTGCCTGCTCGCCGCGCCGGAAGGCATCAAGAGTTTCCGCGCCCACCACCCTGATGTGCCGGTCTACACCGCCTCCATCGACCGCCAGCTCAACGAGAAGGGCTATATCGTGCCCGGCCTCGGCGATGCCGGCGACCGCATGTACGGCACGAAGTGACGGGTTAACCCCGCCTTTACCAAGCGAAGCAAAGATCGTGGAGAGGGGCGCCTGAAAGCGCCCCTTTTGCCGTCCGTTAGCGAGGACCGTGCTATTTCGGGACAAATCCTCCCGGAGACCACCCCATGTTCGTTCGCAGCCTCGTCCTCGTCGTCGGTTCCGTCATCGCGGCCGCCACCTTCGTGCCGAATCTTGCGACCCGCTATCTTGCCGCAACCGGCAAGGCACCCGAAGAGGTCAAGGTCGAGAAGGTTTCCGTTCCGGCCGGTCAGGATGCGGCGCGCTACACCGGCAATCGCAGCGCCGTGATCGGCGGCGACGCCAGCGGCCATTTCACCGGCCTCTTCTCCATCAACGGCCGCAAGGAAGAGGGCATGGTGGATACGGGCGCCAGCATGGTCGCGCTCAATGTCTCGACGGCCCAGCGTATCGGCATCGACAAGGCCGACCTCGATTTCCGCTATGCGGTCGATACCGCCAACGGCAAGGCCCGCGCCGCCTATATCCGCCTCGACAGGATCGAGATCGGCCCGGTGCGCATCGAGAATGTCGGGGCCATGGTGCTTGAAGACAAGGCGCTCTCGGGCACGCTGATCGGCATGAGCTTCCTGAAGGCCCTCTCCTCCTACAAGGTCGAAGAGGGCAAGCTGCACCTCACGCGCTGATGCGCGTCAGGATATCCGCCGCAGCCGCCGGCGCTTCCGCACGCACGCGGTAAAGCGCGCCGAGCCGTTCCATCGCGCGGGCGGCATCGGCCTCGTTCACCGCATGCACGCGACCTATCTCCATGCCCTTCTCGACCCGGGTGCCGAGCGGCAGAAGGCGGTCGAAGCCGACGCGGTGGTCGATGACATCGTCCGGCCGGCTGCGTCCGCCGCCAAGCTCGATGACGGCAAGGCCGACGCCCCGCGTGTCGCAGGAGGCGAGGTAGCCACTTTCCGCCGCGAGGATGGGACGAATGACCGGGGCGGCGGCGAGATAGGCATCCGCCCGCTCGACGATATCGGCAGGCCCGCCGAGCGCATGCACCATGCGGCCGAAGACCTCGGCCGCCGCACCGCTTGCCAGCGCCCGCGCCGCCTTTGCCTCGGCGGCAGAAAGATCACTTTCCAGCCCCGACGAAACCAGCATTTCCGCCGCGAAGGCGAGCACGATGCGCTCCAGCCGCGTCCCGGCCTTATCGCCCTTGAGGAAGGCAATGCAATTGGCGATCTCGACGGCGTTGCCGGCCGCGTCCGCGAGCGGCTGGTTCATGTCGGTGATGAGGGCGGAGGTCTTCACGCCCGCGCCGTTCGCCACCTCGACCAGCGAGCGGGCCAGCATCTCGGCTTCGGCCGCATCCACCATGAAGGCGCCGTTGCCAACCTTAACGTCCAGCACCAGCGACTGGAGGCCCGCGGCGAGTTTCTTGGAGAGAATGGAAGCGGTGATCAGCGGCACCGAATCGACCGTCGCCGTGACGTCGCGGATGGCATAGATGCGCTTGTCGGCCGGCGCGAGCGCCGCCGTCTGGCCGATGATCGCGCAGCCGACATCCTTCACCGTGCGGCGGAAGAGGTCGGCGGACGGCATGATCGTATAGCCGGGGATCGATTCCAGCTTGTCCAGCGTGCCGCCGGTATGGCCGAGGCCGCGTCCGGAGATCATCGGCACGGCAAGGCCGCAGGCCGCGGCGATCGGCGCCAGCATCAGCGAGACATTGTCGCCGACGCCGCCGGTGGAGTGCTTGTCGGCGATCGGCCGGTCGATATCGGACCAGTCGAGAACGTCGCCCGAATCGCGCATCGCCAGCGTCAGCGCGACGGTCTCCTCGCGTGCCATGCCCTTGAACCAGATCGCCATGGCGAACGCCGCTACCTGCCCTTCGGAAACACTGCC
Source organism: Shinella zoogloeoides (assembly GCF_022682305.1). Lineage (NCBI taxonomy): Bacteria > Pseudomonadati > Pseudomonadota > Alphaproteobacteria > Hyphomicrobiales > Rhizobiaceae > Shinella > Shinella zoogloeoides. Next base: position 4,211,543 of record NZ_CP093528.1, on the reverse strand, counting down.
ATCGGTGATGCCGGCGATGAAGCGGGCGATCTCCTCGCGGGAAAGCGGTTCGCCGTTCCGCTTGCGGCGGATCGTCTCCTGCGGCAGCATTTCAGTAGCTCGCGGGCGCGGAGGGTGCCGCCTGGCCGCCGAGCACGGAAAGGATATCGCCAAGCAGGCCGGACGCGCCGAAACGGAAGGTCCTGGGCGTCGCCCAGCCCTCACCGAGGATCGAGGCGGCAAGGGCGAGATATTCGCCCGCATCGCCCACCGTGCGCACGCCGCCTGCCGGCTTGAAGCCGACCGGCTTGCCGCTCTCCTTGATCGCCGCCAGCATGACCCCGGCGGCTTCGAGCGTCGCGTTGACGGCGACCTTGCCCGTCGAGGTCTTGATGAAATCGCTACCGGCGGCGATGGCGAGGTCGGATGCCCGGCGGATCAGCGCCGCGTCCTTGATCTCGCCGGTCTCCAGAATGGTTTTCAGGATGACGGGCGGCGTGCAGGCGGCCTTCACCGCCGTCACCATCGCCGTCACCGCCGCTTCGTCGCCGGCCATGAAGGCGTGGTAGGGAATGACAAGGTCGATCTCGTCCGCGCCATCGGCAATCGCCTTGCGCGTTTCGGCAAGCACGTCCGCGACGGCAAGGTCACCGGAGGGGAAGTTGACGACCGTGGCGATCTTCACCGCATGGCCCGCACCGAGGATGCCGCGCGCCTGCGCGACGAAACGCGGCCAGATGCAGATGGCGGCGGTCGTGCCGAAGGGCGTCTGCGCCTGCCGGCAGAGTTTTTCGATGGCAGCCGCGTCGCAAGTGTCGGTCAGGTCCGTCAGGTCGAGCAGCGAGAGCGCCTTCTTTGCCGTTTCCTCAAGCATGGTCATTGCCTCCGCCCGCGATCATCTCGGCGAGGATCGCGGCAAGCCGCTTTCCGCCGATCGGGGCCATATCCTTCGTTTCGTGATGGCTGAGTTCGGCGCCCGTCATGCCGGCGCCGTAGTTGGTGATGACGGAGACCGCCGCGACCTTGAGGCCGAGATGGCGGGCGATCAGCACTTCCGGCACCGTCGACATGCCCACGGCATCCGCGCCGAAGACGCGCGCCATGCGGATTTCCGCCGGCGTTTCGAAGCTCGGACCGGAGAACCACATATAGACGCCGTTCGACAGGGGGATATCGAGCTTTGCCGCTGCCGCCTCCATGCGCGCGGCAAGGTCCGCGTCATAGGCGTTCGTCATGCCGACGAAGCGGTCGTCGCTCTCAAGGCCGATCAGCGGGTTCGTGCCGGAGAAATTGATGTGGTCGGAAATGCGCATCACCGAGCCGGGCGGCATGTCCTCGCGCAGCGAGCCCGCCGAATTGGTGAGGATCAGCGAGGTGACGCCGAGACCCTTCAGCACCTCGATGGGCGTGCGCATGGCGTTTGCATCGCCACGCTCGTAGAAATGCACGCGGCCGGAGAGCATGATGACGGGTACGCCGCCGAGCGTGCCGATGACCATCTCGCCGGCATGGCCGGAGACGGAACTGACCGGAAAGCTCGGCAGGTCCGAATAGGGAATGCGCAAGGGGTTCTCGACCGCCTCAACCAGCGTGCCGAGGCCGGAGCCGAGCACGATGCCGTAGCGCGGCGCAACGCCGCCGAGGCGCGAGAGCAGCAGGTCCGTGGTCGCGCCGCTCATCCGAGGATGTCCGTCGCGAAGCTGTGCGGCAGCAGCTCTTCCATGGTCATGGTCTTCTTCACGCCGGTCTCGTCGCAAAGATAGATCGGCGTCTTCGCCGTGGCGAATTCCGCGATCTTCTGCCGGCAGCCGCCGCAGGGCGGGCAGAGCGGCAGCTTTTCGGCGATGACGGCCATTTCGATGATCTTCTTGTTGCCGGCCATGATCATATGGCTGATCGCGGTCGGCTCGGCGCACCAGCCCTGCGGGAAGGACAGGTTCTCGATATTGGCGCCGGCATAGATCTTGCCGTCCTCGGCGCGGATGGCCGCGCCGACGGGGAACTTTGAATAGGGTGCATGCGCGAAGCTCATCGCCGCGCGTGCCGCCTCGAAGAGGTCGTGGGACATTCTATCGTTCCTTCACATAGGGCACGCCGCCGGCCTTCGGCGGGATGGCCTTGCCGATGAAGCCTGCAAGCAGGATCACCGTGAGGATATAGGGCAGCGCCTGCATGAGCTGTACCGGCACCTTGCCGATCAGCGGGAAGGCATAACCCTGGTAGCGGATCGCGAAGGCATCGAGGAAGCCGAAGAGCAGGCAGGCGAAGAGGATGTTCTTCGGCCGCCACTTGGCGAAGATCAGCGCGGCGAGCGCGATATAGCCCTTGCCGGCCGTCATGCCCTTGGTGAAGCCGGCATTGGCCGCCAGCGACAGATAGGCGCCGGCGATGCCGCACAGGATGCCGCAGCAGATGACGGCGCGGTAGCGCAGCCAGATGACCGAGATGCCGGCCGTGTCGACCGCGCCGGGATTCTCGCCGACGGCGCGAAGGCGAAGGCCGAAGCGCGTGCGGTAGAGGATCCACCAGCTCGCCGGCACCATCAGGAAGGCGAGATAGGTGAGCGGCGAATGGCCTGACAGCAGTCCCGAATAGATCTGGCCGAGGATCGGCACCTCGCGCACCGCATCGGCGAAGGGCAGCTTGATCGTGCCGAAGCGGCCATCGGCCGAAAGCGCGGGCGTGCGGCCGCCCTGGCGGAACCAGGCCTCGCCGAGGATGACCGTGGAGCCGGCGACGACGAAGTTGATGGCCACGCCCGAGACGATCTGGCTGCCGCGCTGGGTGATCGAGGCATAGCCGTGCACCAGCGCCAGCAACACCGAAACGAGGATGGCGGCGCCAAGGCCCATATAGACCGACTGGGTGATATAGGCGACCGAGCCGGCGGCGAAGGCCGCGCCCAGCATCTTGCCCTCGAGGCCGATGTCGAAGACGCCGGCCCGCTCGGTGAAGAGGCCGGCAAGGGCGGCGAGGATCAGCGGCGTCGAAAGGCGGACGGTCGACTGCGCGAGCTCGATGAAGACCTGAAAGAACTCCATGGATCAGGCTCCCTTGGTGGCGGCGACGTCGCGGGTCTTCGGCGATAGGCCGAGGATGATGCGCGTGATGGCGGGGCGGAACATGTGTTCGAGCGCACCGGCAAAGAGGATCACGAGACCCTGGATGATGACGATCATGTCGCGGGAGATGGAGGGCATCTCGAAGGAGATTTCCGCCCCGCCCTGGTAGAGCATGCCGAAGAGCAGCGCGGCGGGAATGATGCCCGCCGGATGCGAGCGGCCCATCAGCGCCACGGCGATGCCGACGAAGCCGGCGCCCTGCACGAAATCGAGCTGCATGCGGAACTGCTCGCCCATGATCGGGTTCAGCGCCATCATGCCGGCAAGGCCGCCCGAGATCATCATGGCGATGACGATGATGCGGGCTTCCTTGATGCCGGCGTAGCGCGCGGCGGCCGGGCTGTGGCCCATGGTGCGCATCTCGTAGCCGAGCTTCGTGCGCCAGATCAGCACCCAGACGCCGAAGGCGGCCAGAAGCGCCAGCAGGAAGGAGATGTTGAACGGCGCCGAGCCGACGGAAAGGCCGAAGATCGACATCAGCCAGTCGAGCTTGGGAAGCTGGCCACCCGTATCGAAGGTGCGGGTTTCCAGCGACATGTTGCCGAGCGGTTTGAATACCTTGTTGAGCAGGTAGTTCATCAGGCTCGCGGCGATGAAGTTGAACATAATCGTCGTGATGACGATATGGCTGCCGCGCTTGGCCTGCAGCCAGCCGGGAATCATCGCCCAGAGTGCGCCGAAGAAGGCGGCGCCCACGATGGCGATCGGGAAGACCAGATACCAGGGCAAGGTGCGGTCGAAGGCAAGGCAGGCCAGCGCCACGCCGATGCCGCCGATATAGGCCTGCCCCTCGCCGCCGATATTGAAGAGGCCGCAATGGAAGGCGACCGCCACGGCAAGGCCGGTGAAGATGAAGGTCGTCGTGTAGTAGAGCGTGAAGCCGATATATTCGCCGCGCCCGAATGCGCCGTTGATCATGTGATAGGCGGCTTCCAGCGGGCTTTCGCCGACGATGAGCACGACGAGACCGGAGATCAGGAAGGCGACGGCGAGGTTGACCAGCGGGATCAGGCCGTATTCGGCCCAGGCCGGCAGTTTCGCGTAGGGAACACTCATTCGGCGGCCTCCTTCGAGCCTTCCACGCCGGCCATCAGCAGGCCGAGTTCTCCTTCAGAGGCATCGGGAGCACGCTCGCCGACCACGCGGCCGGCGAACATCACCAGGATACGGTCGGACAGCGCGCGAATCTCGTCGAGTTCCACCGAGACGAGCAGAACGGCCTTGCCCTGGTCGCGCATCTCGATGATGCGGCGGTGGATGAATTCGATGGCGCCCACGTCGACGCCGCGCGTCGGCTGGCCGATGATCAGCACGTCGGGACTGCGCTCCATCTCGCGCGCCAGCACGATCTTCTGCTGGTTGCCGCCGGAGAAATTGGCGGTCTTCAGCCGCGGGTTCGGCGGGCGGATGTCGTAGGCGGCGATCTTCTCCTCAGCTTCAGCGCGGATGGCGTCGATATCGAGCAGCAGGCCCTTCCGGTATTTCGGATCGTCGTGATAACCGAGGATGGCGTTCTCGCTCTCCTCGAACTTCAGCACGAGGCCGACATGGTGCCGGTCTTCCGGCACATGGGCGAGACCGGACTTGCGCAGCTCCGCCGGGTCGGCATGGCCCGTCACGTCGATAGGCCGGCCGTTGAGCAGCACCGTGCCCGATGTCGCGCGATGGATGCCGGAGATCGCCTCCAGCAGCTCCGACTGGCCGTTGCCGGCGACACCCGCGATGCCGACGATCTCACCGGCCCGAATGTCGAAGGAGACGTCGTCGACCATGGTCACGCCGCGGCTGTCGCGCACCGTGAGGTTCTTGACGGATAGTTTTACGTCACCGGGCTTTGCCTCGCCCTTCTCGACGCGCAGGAGAACGCGGCGGCCGACCATCAGCTCGGCCAGCTCCTCGACGGAGGTGTCCTTCGTCGTGCGCGTCGCAACCATCTCGCCGCGCCGCATGACGGAGACCTCGTCGGTGATCGCCATGATCTCACGCAGCTTGTGGGTGATGAGGAGGACCGTCTTTCCCTCGTCCTTGAGCTGCCGGAGGATGCGGAAGAGGTGGTCGGCCTCGGCCGGCGTCAGCACGCCCGTCGGCTCGTCGAGAATGAGGATATCGGCCCTGCGATAGAGGGCTTTGAGGATTTCCACGCGCTGCTGGATACCGACCGGCAGCTCCTCGATCACCGCGTCGGGATCGACCTCCAGCGCATATTCCTTCTCCAGCCGCTTCAGCTCCGCGCGCGCCTTGGTGATGCCGGCATTGAGTATCTGGCTTTCCTCCGCGCCGAGCATGATGTTCTCGAGCACGGTGAAGTTCTCGACCAGCATGAAGTGCTGGTGCACCATGCCGATGCCGGCGGCGATGGCCGCATTGGGGTCACGGATATCGACCTTACGGCCGTCGATCAGGATGTCGCCATGGTCGGCCTGGTAGAAGCCGTAGAGGATCGACATGAGGGTGGATTTGCCGGCGCCGTTTTCGCCGATGATGCCGTGAATGGTGCCTTTTCGGACCTTCAGGTCGATGTTCCGGTTGGCGTGGACGAGGCCGAAGCTCTTGTCGATGCCCTTCAGTTCGATTGCCAATTCGCTCATGACGATCCACTCTTACGGGGATTTGGGGTCGAAGGGCCGCTCTCCCGGCCTATCCGCCCGCAGTCTTGTTGCTTCCGCTGCACTTGTCCAGTCCGATTGCGGGCGCGCCGCCGCACCGGTATAGCTCGTGCCGCCCGGCCCGGAGCCAAGAGGAAAGCCATGACCACGCCCGACCGCACCGACGACAATACCAAGGCCGAACGCATCGCCCGCCTTGAAGAGCATGTCGCCCATCAGGCCAACACGATCGAGGAGCTTTCCGACCAGCTCGCCGAACAGTGGCGGGTGGTCGAGCAGCTTCGCGCAAAGCTCGATGTGCTGACGGAACGGTTCCTAACGCTGGAAGCAGGCTCTCTGGAAGCCCCGGCGATTACCCGTCCCCCGCATTATTGAGCGTCGAGGACGGAAGCGGCCCGCCTGCTTTCGCAAACGGGCCGTTCTTTACCCTTAGTAGGGGCAGGTCTCGTCCGACATATAATCGTGGACCTTCACCGCGCCGGAGATGATGTCGGCGCGCGCCTTGTCGACGGCGGCCTTCATTTCAGGGGTGATGAGCGGGGCGTTGTTCTCGTCCATGGCGACGTCGACGCCGTTTTCCTTGAGACCGAGCACGTTGACGCCCGGCTGGAACTTGTCGTCCTTGGCCGACATGAAGGCGTCGTAGACGGCGACGTCCACGCGCTTGACCATCGAGGTCAGCACCTTGCCCGGCTGCAGACCGTTCTGGTTGGAATCGACGCCGATGCCGAGCTTGCCGGCGTCAGCCGCAGCCTGGAGAACGCCGACACCCGTGCCGCCAGCAGCGTGATAGACCACGTCGGAACCCTGGTCGAACTGGGACTTGGCGATTTCGCCGCCCTTGACCGGGTCGTTCCAGGCATCCGGCGTCGTGCCCGTATAGGCTTCGAGGACCTTGTAGTCCGGGCCGAGCGACTTGGCCCCGCCGATATAGCCGCAGGCGAACTTGTGGATCAGCGGGATGTCCATGCCGCCGACGAAGGAAACGGTCTTCGACTTGGAGGCCATGCCGGCCAGGATGCCGGCGAGCCAGCCGCCTTCTTCTTCCTTGAAGACGACCGAGCGGACGTTCGGCTTGTCGAGAACCATGTCGATGATGGCGAACTTGGTGTCCGGATATTCCGCGGCGACCTTCTCAAGCGCTGCGGACCAGGAGAAGCCGGCCATCACGATGGGGTTGTTGCCGTCGCCGGCGAAGCGGCGAAGGGCCTGCTCGCGCTGCGCATCGTTGGCGATCTCGAAGTCACGGTATTCGATACCGGTCTCTTTCTTGAACTGCTCCGCGCCGTTATAGGCCGCTTCGTTGAACGACTTGTCGAACTTGCCGCCGAGGTCGTAGATGATCGCCGGCTTGATGTCCGCGGCAAGCGCGCTTACCGACATGGCAGCGGTTGCAAGAAGGGTGAGAAGGGTTTTTTTCATTGTGCAGCCCTGTTCGCTATTGATCTTATAGGGACCTTCCGCGCGGCGCCTGCAAAAGCGCGCGACGGAGCCACCGACCCGTTCCCTTGGGTCAGGCTGGCGGCATCCTTGCACGCCGCCGGGAAAAATTCACCAGAAATTTTTCAGGTGGTAAAAAATGTGACCCGGCGTGAATGAAGTCGGACAACTTCGCTCACGCCGGGTCCAGTCCATTGAAAACAAAGGTCGTTCAGCCGATGGCGCAGGAAACGCCCGTGCCGCGCAGGCCGCAATAACCGCCCGGATTCTTGGCGAGATACTGCTGGTGCGCCTCCTCGGCGAAATAGAACGGACCGGCCTTCCCGATCTCGGTGGTGATGCGGTCCGTCCGCCCTGCCGCCGCCAGCGCCGCCTGGTAGACATCGCGCGCATGCCGGGCGACCTGCAGGTCCGCCTCGTCGTCGAGATAGATCGCCGAGCGGTAGGTCGTGCCGATATCGTTGCCCTGGCGCATGCCCTGCGTCGGGTCGTGCGCCTCGAAGAAGGCCTTCAACAGGGTTTCGAGCGCGACCGCCGCGGGATCGTAGACGACGAGCACCACTTCGGTATGCCCCGTCAGCCCCGTGGTCGTCTCGTGATAGGTGGGGTTAGGGGTAAATCCGCCGGAATAGCCCGAGGCGGTCACCCAGACACCGGGGATGTTCCACAAGAGCCGCTCGGCACCCCAGAAGCAGCCCATGCCGAGGAGCACGGTCTTGAAGCCCGCAGGATAGGGGCCTTTCAGCGGATTGCCGTTGATGAAGTGAACGGCGGAGGTGGGGATGGGCTCCGCGCGGCCGGGCAGCGCGGCCTCCGGTGCGGGCATCACGGTCTTCTTATTGAACATGTCGATCAGGAACATGGGCATCTCCTGCGGGATTTGAGGTCAGGCGGTGAAGCGGCCCGCGACGGGCGGGCGTCTGTAGGCAATCATCCAGAAGAACAGCGACACGGCGAGCAGCACCGCGAAGGCGGGCTGGGACAGCACCCAAAGCGCCGCCGGGTCCCAGGCATAGGGGAACTTGCGCATGATGCCGTCGGCGACGAGCGCAATCGTCTCGGGACTTGCCGTGCTCCAGGCGACGGCAAGCGGCGTCAGCACCGGCTCCGAAGCCGAGACCGACTGGATCGCATCGATCGTCCCGGCCATGACCGCGACGACGAGGGCGACGAGACTGATCGCCTTGAGGATGAACCGTACCATCGCACCCTCCCGGTGCCGTTCGGAGGCCGAATTCGACCCCACTTCATTGCCGACCATAGATAGGAAGACGGCCCGCCTTGCGCAATCCTTCGCCGCTTGCTGCATATCCTTCAAAAATCTGTCAGAAAGCGGTTGATCCTGCGTGAAACCTCGGTATATATCGCGCCGTCTCGCCGGAATGGAAACAGGAAAGCGACCCGCGCCGGACTAACCACCGGCAGCGAGCGGACGGACAGGTGGCCGAGTGGTTGAAGGCGCACGCCTGGAACGCGTGTATAGGGGAAACTCTATCGAGGGTTCGAATCCCTCTCTGTCCGCCATCCAATTCAACAAGATGTTGATTTTTCATCTTATTCGCCTTTCTCTTGTCCAACTTTTCGTTTCGGTTGGACAGAATTTGTTCGCTTTTTCTTCCCAGCGATGGCCTTCAGGCCCTTCTCTGCAAGGGCGGCCTGGTTGGCTGCGGCTGTATAGACCGAGACCTGTTTGAGATCGGTGTGGCCCGTGACGGCCTTGATGATGTCCGCGCTCATTTTTCCTTCTGCCATCCGACGAGCTGCCGCCTTTCGGAGGCCGTGAGCGGAGCAATGCGAAAGCCCAGCTTCGTTGCAGCGGTCGCGAAACCAGTTTCCGAAACCGGCCGGCGTGAACGGCTTCCCAAATTCGGTAGTCAGGAAAGTTGGTTTGTCGCGGGGAAGCGGCCGGATAGCGTCGGTGAGGGTCGGAAGCATGAACAAATCCAGCTCCGCCCCGGTCTTCACCTGCTTGACCTCGATGTATTTGCCCTTGATCTTCTCCCAGCCCATCGCAACCACATCGCTGCGGCGCTGCGCGGTGTAGAGAAGCAAGACGAGGGCGAGCCGGGCCTTGGTCCCTTCCGGGTGCCGCGCCTCATAGGCGGCGATTTCCGCCTCGATCCATGTGTGGAAGCCCTTCGTTTTCTTCGAGAAGCCCTTGACGCCCTGCGCCGGATTGACGGCAATCCAGCCGTTGTCTAGGCCGTGGTCGAGCATGATCTTGAGAAGCGACAGGAGGCGGTTCGCGGCCTGCGGCCGGTCCGCCATGTCGCCAATGATCGCCTTGACGTGCTCGCGCCGAAGATCGCGCATCATCCGCTTGCCGTGGTTCTCGCGGAAATTCTCGATGATCCGGCGATAGGTCTGCTTCGTGCTATCGCGAAGCCCCTGAAAATCCGGGGAACGATAATAGGATACGGCCAAGGCATCGAAGGAACCCGGCCGGGTCTTGCTCGCGCCGATATTGGCGCGCCACTCCGTAATTCCCGCCAGCGCGGCGGCATATGCCTTCTCGAATTCCGGTCCCAATGGGGGATAGGGAAGGTAGGTATCCACGCCTTTTGCACGGAACCGAACACGCTTTTTCTTGTGCCGGTCAGTGACCAGCGTGCAATAATCCGGCATTCCGTTGCGGCGCTTCCTCTTCATTTCAGTACGTCGTCCCAGCTATTGCTGACGGGGGAGGTGACGGCGCTCTCTGCGAGAGACGCCGCAGCTTCGATCCGGCCATCAGGGTGCAGCGTGATTTTTGCAGCCTCGAAGCCGGCTTCTAGCGCCGCCTTGAAAAGGCGCTTTGCATCCGCCTGCTTTATGGCCGCTTGCCTGTTCGCCATCTCACTATCCTCACGCCTAGCTGGCGAGCCTCACGGTCGCGGTGGTTGCTCCGGCGGCGGCGGCCTCGACGGCGTGGCCGATCATCGCATTGTCGGTGGCGGTGGCCGTCGCTTTCTTCGCGGTGGCGTCCCAATAGACCTTCTGGCCTTCGGTGAGCCCGCCGCCCGTCGCCTTCGGCAACGTGAACACGCCGTCGGCGGAGACCGCGACCTTCTGGCCCTCCGGCGCGGCCGTGGTGGCAATGCCGAACAGCGCGCCGAAGAGATGGCCCTGTCCGGAAGCGAGGCCGCCGGCGGGCGCGGTGAGGTTGACGATGTTGCCCGGCTGAATGTAGTTTTTCATGGCTAGTAACCTTTGCGTGCCTGAATGTTGAAGATGCGGGGAGCCGGATTATCCAGCTCCCGAAGTTCGCGCTTGATGGCGTTGATGCTGGCCTCGATCTCCGCGTCGCTCATGAACTCGACACTTTCGCGGGTGACGGGCGACTGAAGAGAGTAGCTTTTGACGCCGCCACGCTGCTCCTGAGCTTTTCGGAGCTGAGCAATCAGCTCCTCGCGGGTGTGAGCCTCCGCCATGGTCAGCCCCCGGCCGTGTGGTCGAGGCGGGTCCAGGACCGCCATTCCAGCCAGCCGAGCCCGAAGTCCTGCCGGATCTTGAAGTCGATATTGTCGGTATCGAAGTTCTGGCGGCTGTCGGTGAAGGGCGCTTCCTGCCCGCGCAGGTAAACGCGGGTGGCGCCATCCATCTTGGTGGGCTCGACCGCGAGCCAGCTTTTGGCCGCGTCGGTCAACCGGGGCTCGACGACAACCTGGAGCTTTCCGGCGAGCGGGTTCACGTCGGCGATGGTGCTGGCCGTCACGCTGGCGAGGATCCGGACGGCCGTTTCCTCGTAGTCCGAGTGCACCAGCCAGTGCGTCGGATACTCGCCGATCATCACGTCGCCCTTGCCCTTCCGCTTCGCCATCTTGGAACGGAAGCCCATAACCTTGGCGACGTAGGTTTCGGCGTCCTGGGCGAACGTTTCGATATTGCCCCGGCCGGCATGGAAGACAGCGGTATTGTCGGCCATCTTCGGGCCGGCAAAGCTGTCCTGCACGAGGAAGGCGACCTGCCGATCGGCAACGTCGGCGGCGAGGCGCTTACCGTACTTCTGGCCCATGTTGCCGAGGCGGGACCCGGCGTTGATGGAAAACTCGCGGCTGATCGCCGTCACCCCGCCGATGGTGTAGACGAAAACGGTCTCGCCGCTCTCATCGACATAGGAGGCGCGGTAGTGGCCGTTTTCCAGCTTGTCGCCGATGGCGAGCGTGGTCCAGTCCACCAGGCCGACCGTTTCCTTGTTGAAGCTGGAAACCGTCGTGCGGCCGAACAGGGCGGAGACCGGCGAGGACTGCGCTTCGTATTCCCGGCGCATGGAGAGGTTGAAGGTTGCGCCGGCAATGATCGCATAGTCGCTCGTGGCCGCCGCGTTGCGCTTCACCATGTCGTCGGAGAGGCCGATGATGTTCTCGCCGGCATTGCGCAGGAGGCGGCGGGCGAAGGCGGCCTCGCCATCGGCGAAGACCGCAGCGGCATTCCCGGCCGGCGCTTCCCCGCGATTGATGGCATCGAATGCCTCGACGGCGGCGCGGCGCAGCACCTGCGGATTTTCCAGCGTCTCGTCATTGTGGTTCGATGCGGTGCGCACGGTCGGCTTTGCGTTGAGCGTCGCCAGCATGGTCTGCATCTTCTGCTCGGTGGTGGCTTCGGTAGCGAGAACCGCATTGATCACGGTTTCCGCCACGCCCGCAGCCAGCGCGAGGCTGCGGAGCTGTATGTCATTGCTCTGGGAAACGTCTTCGTCTTCACCCGGAGCCGGGTTCGTCGTCGGCATGGAATTACTCCTAACTGTTGAGAGGGGATCGGCCGGCAGCATCACGAGCGAGCCTTCGAACATCCGTCCGGCCACGGCGGTTCGCACTTTCTTGCCCGTCACGGGATCGGTCCCGTTGACCCAGCGGGCAACCTGAAAGCCGACAGAGAAGCCGGTCTGCATGCCATCCTTGAGATTGGCGGCGAGAGCTTCGTTGTCGGCCCGGCTCGAAAGCGTGGCATCCGCCAGGACAGCGCGCGTGCCGTCCGGCAGAGTTTCCAGCCGGAAATTCGTCAAGCGCCCGATGGTGTCTCGGACGCTCGTGGAATGATCGGTCTGGAGCGGCAGGCTCTCGGGCAGGCCGGCCGCGAAGAAGCGGTCGATATCGACCACCTCAAAGTAAGCACCGCGGTCCACCTTGCCGCCGGTGATGGCGACGACGGTGAAGGTGCGGGTTTCGGGATCGTAGCTGTTCGGGCGGGCGGTCGCCTGAAAGCGGTGGACCGTCTGCGTCATGGCGCGTCGGCCTCCTTCTGTTCGGGTTTGGTGGAAGCGGATGCGGGCCGGAAGGTGTCAGCCTCGATTTCGGCATTGACCGCCGAAAAATCGCGGCCCCTGCCCTCGATGACTTCCTTGCGGGATTTCAGGCCGGCATTCACAAGAGCGATGTCGGCGTTCGCTTCCTTCTGGCGGTCGATTTCCGGCCAGGTGGGTTCGATCCACTTCGCCGGATCGCCAGCAATGGCGCGCCCCTTCAACTGCTCGATGGCGCGCCAGCGTTCGAAGACGGGAACCAGCAGCCCGTCGATCAGCAGGACCTTGCGGCGGGCCTCCGCCTTCCGGCGCGCGGTCAGCGCCCCGGCACGGTAGCTGGAATAGTTTACGCCGGAGAGGTCGCCGGTCAGGTCTTCATAGGTGCAGCCGATCGCGGCGGCGCACTGGTGGTAGATCAGCTTCAGGAACGCGGGGAGGTCGCCCGCGTCGCCGCCCTGGGCGCTGCGCACGTCCTCGCCGGGATTGAGCCGGATCAGCGCGCCGGGCTCCAGCGACGGCCGGGCATCGCCGCCGAACATGTCGCTGCCGTCCGGGGTCGTGAGGAAGGCGGTGAACAAGGCGGCCACCTGGAGCTTCTTCAGGCCGGCGTCGGTGGCGATGCTTGCCGTGTTGACGGCCGGCAGAACGGCGGTCAACGGCGAAATGCCGCGAACCTGCCCCGGAAACTCCCGCTCGAAGATGTGGATCACGTCGCGGGCGTCGAAACGCTGCGCCTGTGTGACCCGCATGAAAGGATCGTCGGGAGCCTGCGGCTGGAGCCAGTAGGCGCGAACGCGGTCATATGCATCCAGCTCGACGCCCGAAATGATCCGGTCCCCGTTTCCCAGATCCTCATTCTTGGACCGGTCGAGCTGTTCGGGATTGAGGAGGTGGACCGCGAAGCCGCCTTCGATGACAACCAGCAACGCCAGCGCCTCGCCCGAAACGACCCACGAACGAATCACCGCCTGTTCCAGCGCCGTCAGGGACAACCTGCGCGAGGGATCGAAGCGATAGCCGTTGAAATCCTCGTCGACCGCCTCGTCGGCGGTATTCAGGCGGGTGCCGATCCCGACGATCATGGAGACCAGCAGATCGACCGCGCTTGCGACGATGGGATCGTTCTTAGCAAGCCCGGCGACGCGCTGGCCGACGACTTGAGCGCTTGCCAGCACATCGCGGTTCGGCGACGGCATGCGCGGATCGTCGGGCCAAGCCGCCGCCGCGTTCATGCTACGGACAGGGTTTGCTTCGGTTTTGTTCGAACGGCGGAAAAAATTCGAGAGCGAAAGGCCCATGGTTAGATCATCCCCGCTTCCAGAAGGAACATTCGATTGACGGTTTGGGCGATCCGATAATCAACCTCCACCGTGATCCCGAAACTCAAGCGGATGCGCTCGTTGAAACGCCGGTACGTTTCGTCGTCGCACTCACCGAGTTTTTCCTTGAGGTCGGGTGATAGCTCGGCGAACGGGGTATCGGCCCTGTCATTATCGAGAAAGAAGAAATACTCGTTGCCGTGCCGGGTGATCGTCGCCCGCCTGAATTTGTCCATGTTTCCGGGGCGAAAGGGTATCCAGCGGCAACCATCAGTGCGGGTGATAACCTCTGGATTGCTATCGAGAAATTCGGCGGCGGCGTCCAGATAATCCTGCGCCATGTCCATGGCATTCGAGGGCGGAACCCCGAAATCGGTTGCCTTCTGCAGGAAGTCGAGGCCGATCACGCCGGCCGGAGTGTATTTGCGGCGCGAGCCTTTTCCCGGCTTCTGATCGCCGGCGTCCAGAATGCCGCGATCGCTCCAGTTCTGGAGTTGCTTGGCCTTGAGGGCCGGAAGCATCTTCAACACATCGCTCTGGGAGTAGAGAGGGGATTCGAGATCGATCAACATGGGAAAAGCCTCGCATGAGGCTTATAGAAAGTCAACGATAAACCTCACGTGGGGTTTCTTCGCTTGACGGCTATAAACCTATCTTCAGATCGCAAATGCTTAGCCGTAAGCTGATCTGAAGGCCAACGGTCCCCGCTGTCCTCATCATCGCAGTCATCAAGCTCCCGATCATAGCCGAAAAAATAGTGGTGCCGGTCGGCATCACCGTAGGCGTCGAGCTGAGATTGCACAGCGGTCCACCCCAATGAGGGTTCGTCATCACCGCCATCCTCATCCAGATCATCCGCCTCGCGATTTTCGTCACCATCGTAGAGGTCGAGCAGGGCAACCAGGCGCTCTATGGTTGCCTCAATCTCAAGCCGAAGTCTCGGCGTCATCTCGACAAGGCGCGTGAAATTCTCGTTGGAACGAAAGCGGCCACTCATGATCGGCCGCGCTCGCCATGGGGCCGTACCTTGTGTGATGGATAAATCGTCGTCAGCATCCGGTCGGCGGCAAGCAAAGGTTCACCGTCATCCAGAAAGACACGCGCGACGGGCGCTTTCCGATCCTCGATCGGATCGCCGACGATCAGCGCAAAGCCTTTGTCCGCATTGACGTTGAAGCCATAGAGGCGGGTCGCATCCAGCATCCCCATTGCTTCCACCAAGCGGCGCGCGTGATAGTCCGCGACCCAGAATGGGTCGGCGCTATCGAGCCAGTGCTGAAGATCGAAAGTCTTGCTGCTGGCGGTATCCGAAACTGATGCCGCGCCGATCCCCAGCGCACCCTTGGGGATTGCGCGGCGTGTAAGAGTGTGGGGTTCCTGCCTCCCGCCAGTATCTGAAGGGATCACCTGTGGGAAGGCATAGCTTTCCCGTTCGCAAAAATGGTCGCCCATCGCGTTGCTCCTATAGGGTGCTTCGTGCTATCTATTGCGCACCATGCCCAACATTGGGCTATAAGTCAACACGATGCACAACGTTGAGCATAATGCCAATTTCCCCTGCACAGTGCCGCGCTGCAAGAGCGCTCGTCGAAATGGATCAAGCGAAGCTGGCGGAGGCAGCGAACGTTTCGCGCAATACCGTCGTTGATTTTGAGAAAGGCCGGCGCACGCCGAACACGAACAATCTCCTTGCGCTACAGTCTGCACTTGAAGCTATGGGGGTTATTTTCGTACCCGAGAATGGCGAGGGGCCGGGAGTGAGGTTGAAGAAGTAATGGAAGACGTTGAAACAGAACGATTGGCCGCGCTGGCCGAGGCCCATATCGAGGAGCCCGAAAAATTCGCCGCCGGCTCCTACGGTTGCCACGAAGCCCTACACACGGCTTCGGTCATGGCGGACAACATCGGGCGCCACCTCCTTGAGCATCCTGCAATCCTGCTGGATGCTGAATTCTATGCTCTAGCCTCAAAGGCCCATTCAGCATTGTTCGATTTGTATCAAGTCATCGGCGCCAAGCACTTAAGGTAGGATCCAAGAATGCCAAAACTGACAGAATTTGAGGAGACTTTCATTCGAGCGACCACCCTACTCGATGATCCCAATGCTCCGGCATTGCGCTCTGAAATCGCTTCCCACCTAGACACGATGATTGATTATGCGGCCGACGACGATCAACGGCGCATTGCTCTTCAATTCAAGGCACTTGCGCTAAATCATGTGGATAGTATTGGCAGGGATCGCCCAGACGTGACCGAAACCAAGAGGATTCGGGCTTTGGAATACTCTCGGCAGGTGACTTTCAGCATCGAAAGTCGTCGGTAGCTTTGCGCTGTGGGTTCGCAAAGTTTGCGAACCCACTAGGCTTCGCCATCAACTGGTTTGTTATTAGGTTCATCGGCGCCGTCCTTTGCCTCTTCATTGGCATGCTGCGCACCATTGTTCAAATCCATGCCTAGCTGCTGTGCGAGCAACGTCGAGACGATGTGGTGAAGGGGTCCAAGGTCCGGCTCGCCACCCTCGGCGTATGTCTGGTCAGCATGCTGCAAAGCCGCGACGTAGGCGGGCCTATTCTGCCGGAGAAGTTCAGGAAGTATTGCGTCACCCGGCAACCACCGACCAGCCGAAATGCAGAGGATATAGTATGCCGCTGCTCGTGCCGTTCGCCCGTTTCCGTTGATAAATGGGTGGATGTAATTCAGCCTCCAAAGAGCATATGTGGCGAGCACAACAGGATCTGCCGTCTCCCAAGCGCGATTCAGGTCATTTATGAAATCATCCATGAGAGGGATGACTTGGAAAAAGGCTGGCGGCTCGTGATTGCCAACGGTTACTTGGCACGGTCTATACTCTCCAGCGTGCGTGTGCAGACACACGATTGCATGGAAATTGAGAGATTTGAGAATTTGCTGAGACAAAAAAGGCCGCCCCATTTCTATTGAGGCGACCACAATGGACCGAAGGAAATCGTAGTGCCGATTTCCGTTCTCGATCATTAGCTTTTGATAAACGGGATGCTCTTCAGTTCTCGTCAGTTCGAACAGAATCACTTAGGCGCTCTTGCGGCCCTCGAAGTTGGCGAGTACTTCAGTGACTTGGGCCCGCGTCACGGTACTGTTGTCGGATAGGGAGCCCATAATAAAAGATACGCGCTGCTTGTAAAGCTCGTCCTCGGTCAGCTTTCGGTTGCTGTCGGACTTGAGCCTGGTCAGAAGCTTTTCGTTGGTGCGAAGGTCGGTCATTGTCTCTCTCCAGGATTGTCTCGTTCAGATAAACGCCTGAATCCAAACAATCTTCTTATTCATTTTACATGAAATTAGGGCGCTTCGGACCACGTGTCAACGAAACGGATTGCCACATATGGTTAAGAAACGTTAACACGCTGATTTCCTTCAGAGGAAAATTCTCTTTTCATCTTGACATTCTAAAACTAACAGATCTTTACGACCTCAAGATGGCGCGGGGCTGACCCGCCGAAAATAGCTGGGCTGCCTTACTTTTTGCTCATCCAACTCGATTTCGTCGTGCTTGGCCGCGCTGCGATGATTGGCGGTAAGGCGCTGCACAATTCATCGGCGCGAACCATCCAGTTGATGTTGATCATCTGCCGCGCGGCAAAACCATAAACTACGCAATCGAGACCTTCCGCCTGCTTGCCCGGAATGCGCTCGAAACGCCGCGACGGCTGGCCGCGCGTGTAGCGTACCACGATGCGTTCGCTGGCGAGTTGTTCGAACCAAGAGGCCGGCAGATCCATCGCAAACCGTATTGTGTTGCCGCGCGTCAAGCGCGCGACCAAGTGGCTCTTGATGCCGTCCACGCCGATGATGAACAGCCGGCCGCGCTGGTTCTTCACCTTGCTCATCTCAATCCACGGCCGGTTGCCGGCCACGCCCTTGCCGGCGAGGATCTTGCGACGATAGCGCGGAAAGCAGAAGCCGTAGACCCGTTCCATCGTCTCACCGTCGCCACTGTCGACAACGGCCGCGTCGAGGCCGATCTTGCCGCCCAAGGCGTGAGGCCACCGTATCGACAGCACCGCGTCGAGTTCGCTCCACGTTTCGTCGTCGTGCGGATTGCCCCAGATAACGCGGTGCCCCAGCACGAAGCATTCGCCCGCTTCCGTCCAGCCGAGGAAGGTACATTCGAGGCGATCGCGCTGCACATCCACGCCGGCCGTGAGCGCCAGCACGTCGGCCGGCACGGCTTCCAGGCCGAATTTTTCACGCCGGCCGTAGAGCGTGCCCTCGTCAAGATCCTCGCCGGCCTCGTTCCACCCCTGCGCCAGGATGGTGTTCGTGAAAACCTGTAGCAAGGCGGGATCATCCTTGGCGGAGAGGAATTCGCGCGCCAGTTTTCCCCAAGACGCATTGGCCAGCAGCGACACCAGCGCATTCAGGCGGAATCCAGCGTGGCCGGCCACCTCCGGCCGCGTCGCGCGCCATCGCCCGGCCAACACCATCGCCGGCTTGTGTCGCTCATCGATGAGGCAACCGCAGTGCGGGCACGCATAGGCGGCGGCTTCCGGCTTGCCCTCCGGCCACTGAATATCACCCCAGCCGATTTCATTGAATTCGCCGCATTCAGGGCACGGGACCTCGAAAACGCGGCCATCCGAGAGCGCATAGGACCGAAGCACATGGCTCGTGTCGGCAAAAACCGGCGTCGATCCGACGACGATTTTCCGATCCGCGAACGACAGCGTGCGCCGCTCTGCGAGCAGGATCGGAGAACCTTCAGCCCCATTCTCCATCCCGTCCACCTCATCGCACAGGAGCACGCGAACATTGTGTCGGCGCAAATTACGCGGGGCCTTCGCGGCGACAATCTTCAGCGAGCCACCCGGAAAGCGGCGATGCAGTAGCGTGTTGCGGTCGCTCTCATCGTCTTCGCCGCGCCCCAGCAGGCCGGAAAGTGTCGGCGACGCCGCGAAGATCGGCTCGATATCCGAAACCATGTAGTCGCGGCAGTCCGCTTCGGTCGGCAGGAGGCAAAGGATCGGAGCAGGATCGTTCGCGACGGAACCCGCCAGCGCCGAGGTGAGCAACGTCGTGAAACCGACGCGCACCGGCTTGACCAGCGTCACCCGCTCGATAGCAGGGTCCCCGATTGCGTCGGCAATCTCGTGCTGAAACGGCCAGAGCTGTACCGGACCCGGCAATGCGGACACGTCGCTCGGCAGCAAGACGTGCTGTTCGATCCACTCGGAGAGCCTGCGCCGGGGCGGCGGAAGCAGCGCGGCCAACGCGTTGCGCCGGATCGTGGCGAGAATTTCAGCGGTCATGGGCGATTTCCTCCAGAGCGCGACGCAACTCGTTGTCGATAACGCTGGCATCGTGTGCAGTGAGGTGCGGGAGATGCTGGCGGACCCGCGAGGTGACGGCCAAGACGCCGGCGCGGACCTTCCGGAGCACGTCGGCCCATTCCCGCTCCACATCGCCAGCCTTCACCAGGTCGCCGCGAAGCACCTTGTTGCGCAGCTCGGCCGCGTCTGCCTGCTCCTTCGCCAGTCTGGTTTTCTCGGCCGTGAGGGAGCGGCGATGCGGTTCATCGGTGAAAGCAAAGGCGCTCTGCCCCTGGGCGGCGCTCCTGCCGACATCGACGTTCTCGTTGATCCAAAGCCGGCCACGCGCAACGTCGATCTTGCCATCGGCTTCGACCGGCAATCCCTTTGCGATCATCTGGGACACCCGTCCGGGCGAGACGTTGACAGCCTTTGCAAACCCGCTCTTCGAGAGTGAACGAGGTTCTCCGATCATCCCGCTAACCCCTTGCAAGCTATGCATTTTCGTCGTATCAAACTGCACTTTCCCAAAACCTTTTAGCTTTAAATCCGGCCCACACCGGGTAAAATCTCGGGCCGTTCTCCGCCCGCACCCCCTGCTGCCGGAAGGACCCGCCGCCCCTCATCGCCCGCCTGCGGCATGTGCTTTTTCCTGCATCATCGCTGCGATGAAGGCCAATCCTCCGCCCCTGCGTTGCATCTCGGCTTGTGTCGCCGCCTCGTGCCTGTCCTGCGTCATCCACTCCAGCACATCTGTCTCCGCCTTCACGCCGAGGTCATGAACCTGCATGTACCACCGCCGTTCGGCCGCCGCCCTTGCTGCATCCGCGTAGCTGGGGCTCTTCCCCCCGCTAATCGGCAAGAGCATGGCACGCTGCGCGGGCGGCTTTCTCCCTTTCAAGAGCCCATTCTGCGCGCTCGGCGAGTGGCAAGCCGGCGGTTTCTCCGGTGGATTTTCCGCGCGCTCCCCTTCGATGGGTTTATTCGAAGGGTTCCTTCGAAGGGTTTGTGTCGCATCCCTGCGACCTTTAACGTCGCATCCTTGCGACCTTGAACGTCGCACGCTTGCGACCTTGACTGCCGATTGCTTGGCAACAGTTCCGGTAGAATGGCATTGGGTATCGGGCGCATCGCCGGTCTTCATGCGTGCATCCCATTCTTCCACGATGGTGCGGAAGCGCTCCCAATTCGGTAGGTAGGCAGCACGATGGGCCTTGCCGCCATGGCTCACCTTCGTAACGAGGCCAAGCTCGTGAAGCTTGTCCGTGGCACGGATGACAGTCGCACGGTCGATGTCGAGCATCCGAGAGATCCGCTCTACGCCGGGATCGCATTGCCCATGGAGCTTGTTAAAATGATCGATGATCGCCCCGGCAACGCGTCTGGTCGCATCGGTGATGCCCGGCATGAGGTTGAGCGCCTTGTGGGCGAAAAGGACATCGTTCTGCTTGAGGATCGCCATCGTCACGCCCCCGGATATGCCAGGGCATGCGCCTGTTTGGTTACCTCGATAGCTTCGAGATTGGTAAGCTGGAAGCGCTCGCGCAGCTCCGGAATGACGGGTCGCGCCAGCGTGGTACGGTGCTTATGAAGCCAGAGAGCGGCAACCTTTACGCGGTTGGCCGATGCGTCGATTTCCTCAATCTTTTCAAAGTCGCATTTCTTGAGGTTGGACAAGTCAGCGGACTGATTTTCAAGGCTGCTCGCACAACCTCTCTGTCCGCCATCTTCCCCTCTCTTGTTGCTCTTTCAGCCGGTGTCGAAGCGTTGCGCTGCCGGCGCTCTTGCCAATCCCTGTGCCCGCCATACCTCCATTCTCGACAAGCGAAGAGGATTGGCCATGGGAACATTCAGCTCCATCAAAGACAGGCTGTTCGGCGGCGCGCCGGCGCGCAGGGCCTCGGCGTCCGAAACGCCCAGCCTCGAAAGCGAGGTGTCCGCGACGCTTGGAGGCGCGAATGCCGAGCCTCAATCCCTGATGCGCCCGGAACCCGTCGACGTGGCCGCCCTGCTGGACGCGGCGGCGGAAAGGAGCGGCCGACCGCTCGACTGGCGCCATTCGACCGCGGATCTGCTAACGGCTCTCGGCGTCGATTCCGGCCTTGCCGCGCGCGAGGATCTTGCGGGCGAGCTGGGTTATCCCGGCGACAGGCGCGATACCGCCACAATGGACATATGGCTTCGCAAGGCGTTGCTGAACGCGCTGGCCGAGAACGGCGGCAAGGTTCCCCGCGAACTTCTCGATTGATCCTTGCCAATCTGCGCCCGGAAGACGTCGCGGACTGCTCCGCAAGCGCGACGTCCTTAGCCGGGACTCAGGCGAGCCAGGCCGGCAGGCGGGGTGGCACGCGGCCGGTCAGCGCGGCCTCGATGCAATCGGCAAGATTGCCGAAGCGCACGGTGCGGCCGGAAAGGCCCGGGCCATAGTGGGCGTATTTGCCGGAATTGGTGATGAGCGTGCGCGTCTTCGGCGGGAAGACCGGCTCGGAGATCGAGCACCAGCACAGATCCGGCAGGACCTGGACGCCGCCCTCCCTCAGACGCGTGAGCACGTCGCCCGCTTCCGCCATGACATCGCGGCCCGCCGTGACGATGACGGCGACGCTTTCATGCCGCTTGCGGCCACCCAAGGCATCGGCCAGCGCGCGGCATTCCGAGGCGGAGGCATGCGGGCTGCCGATGGCGACCAGTTCCACTTCGGCCGGCCCGTCGTTGAACATCGTCCAGACCTCGACCATGTCGGCGCGGGTAATGGTGGTCCGGTCGGCATCGGCGGCGGCCGCCCCCTCCGCCTCGGGCGTCACGCCCTCGATATGCAGCATCGGCGCGGCGGAGGTGGTGCCGAAGGCGGCGCAGAGGGCCTTCAGGTCGTCACGCGTCGGCTTAGCGACGGCAAGGCCGGTGAGCAGCGGGATGCGGTCGGGCGCGGCGCGGCCGGCGAGATAGCCGACGAGCGGCCAGAAGGCGTCGTCCACATTCTCCGGCAATTCGACGTCGATGATGCGCTTCGCCTTGCGGTGCTGTTCGAGATAGACGCCCGAGAGCGGCGCGCGGCCGGTGAGCGCGATGCAGAGATCGAGGAAATCCGGGTGCTTGGCGGTGCGTGCGCCGAGCACGGTGTTGGCGAAGATCACGGCATTGGATTCCGCCCAGGCGATGGCCTCACCGGCTTTTGGCGCGCTGTCGAGGAGATAGGGGGAACAGGTGAAGGTCGGACGACAGCCCATGCGCACATAGGCGTCGGCAAGGCGGGCGGCCGGATCGCCGAAATCGTGCGGCACGCCCTGCTTCTCCCAATTCGCCCGGTCGACGGAAATGGCGTTCATCGTGGTCGGCACGCGCACCTTCGCGCCCATGTCGGCCATTTTTTCCGCGAAGGTGAGGTTAGCGGGGCTGGCATAGATGCAGCCGTCGATATGGCCCTGCACCACGTCGACAAGCTTCGTCGCGCCCTGCTGCGCGGCCATGGCGGCGGTGATGCGCAAGGCGAGCTGCACGGCGACGCCGTCGCGGCCGTCCAGCATGGCGCGGTCGTCTTCGGTGAGATCGAGCGCGGCGGTGGCCGGCGGGGCGACGGGGATCGTGAGGCCATCCGCCTCGATGGAGGTTTCGCCGATCCGCGCCGTCTTCGCGCGACAGAGCGCGTCGAAGGCCTCATGCGAGAGGCGCAGCACCGGCAGCTCCTTGCCGAACATTTCCGCGGCGATCAGCGCGCCGAGCGTCAGCACGTCCTCGGCCTCGCTGAAGACCAGCGCCGCCGGCGCGCGGCCGGTCAGCGCAAGGTCGAGCAGCACACCGGAGCCGGTGCAGGAACCGCGGCTCGACGGCATCATCAGGATACCGCCGGTGATCGTCCTGCCGTGCAGGGGATGGTGCACGTCGATGACCCGGCCCGTCGCCGGATCGACGCCGCCCCAGAAGCTCAGGGCCTCCCCGGCTGCAATGATCGGACCGGAGGCTGTTCCGGAAAGAATGCTGCGGGCGGAGAGGTTGGCCATGGAACTGCCCCTAGAAGCGTTGCGGCGAGAAGGAGGCGATGTCGATCGCCGTCCTGCCATCGGTGAGAAGTTCGGCGACGAGGCGGGCCGTGCCGGCCGCCTGGGTAAGGCCGAGATGACCATGACCGAAGGCATAGACGACATGCGGCGTCGCGCGGGCGCGGCCGATGGCCGGCAGGCTGTCCGGCAACGAGGGGCGGAAGCCCATCCACTGCACGCCGCCTTCGGGCTTCAGGCCGGGCAGGAAGCGCCGCGCCTTTTCCAGCATGGCTTCCGACCGGCGGAAGTTCGGCGGTAGCTTCAGTCCGCCAAGCTCCACCGCGCCGCCAACGCGGATGCCGGTCGAAAGCCGGGTGACGACGAAGCCATGGCCGCCGAAGGTGACCTGCGTGCGCAGGTCGAAGGCGTCGGCCGGCAGCGTCGTGTTGTAGCCGCGCTCGGTTTCGAGCGGGATGGTTTCACCGAGCGAACGGGCGACCTGATGCGAGAAGGCGCCGGCCGCGAGCACGACCTTTTGTGCCCGCAGCGTCCGGCCGTCCGTCGTGCGGATTTCCACGCCGCCCTCGATGGGGTTGAGGCTGGAAACCTCGGCGCGCTCGATCTTGCCGCCCCTGGCGCGGAAATGATCGGCCAGCGCCAGCGTGTAGAGCTTGGGATCGGCGATGGAATACCAGCCGGGCGTGAAAGTGCCGTGGGTGAAGCGCGGCGCAAGACCGGGCTGGATCGCCGCCATCTCGTCCGCGCCCATATGGCGGAACTCGATGCCGTGTTCCTCGCGCGCCTTCCAGCCGGGCAGGGCGGCGTTCAGCTCGGCCTGGCTTTCATAGACCTGGAGATTGCCTTCCTTGCGCAGCATGGCGGCCGTGCCGGTCTCTGCAAGGAACGGTTCCAGCTCGGCCTTGGACAGGTCCATGAGGGCGGTCTGCGCGGCGGTGGAATGGGCGACGCGGGCGGCCGAGCAGGCGCGCCAGAAGCGGAACATCCATGGCGCGATCTGCAGCGCATAGGACGGCGGCACGGAAAGCGGCCCGAGCGGATCGAGCAGCCATTTCGGCGCCTTCCTCAGGATGCCCGGCGAGGCGAGCGGCAGGATATCGGTGAAGGCGAAGGCGCCCGCGTTTCCTGCGGATGCGCCGGCCGCCGGCTCCTCCCGTTCGAGGACGGTGACGGAAAGGCCGCGGGCCTCGAGCGCGATGGCGGCGGAAAGGCCGACCACGCCGGCGCCGATGACGACGACGCCGGGTTCGATTTCAGTCTGCATCTTTACCTCAGTGGGTGGCGGCGAGGAACGCCTGCAGTTCCGGGTTCTTCGGCGCGCCGAAGAGTTCCTCCGGCGGAGAGATCTCGGCCATCACGCCCTTGTGGAAGAAGGCGACGCGGTCGGAGACTTCGCGGGCGAACTTCATTTCGTGCGTGACGCAGATCATCGTCATGCCTTCGGAAGCGAGCATGCGCAGCGTGTCGAGCACTTCGCCGACGAGCTGCGGATCGAGCGCCGAGGTCACTTCGTCGAACAGCATGTAGGCCGGCGACATGGCGAGCGCGCGGGCGATCGCCATGCGCTGCTGCTGGCCGCCCGACATGCGGCTCGGATAGACCTTGAGCTTGTCGCCGAGGCCGACATGGGTGAGCTGCTTGACGGCCATCGCCTCGGCTTCCGCCTTGGACTGGCCGAGCACCTTTACCGGGGCCAGCATGACGTTTTCCAGCACCGTCAGGTGCGGGAAGGCGTTGAACTGCTGGAACACGATGCCGAGCTTGCGGCGCAGCTTGTTGAGGTCGGTGCCCTTGGCATGGACATCCGTGCCGTCGACGACAATGCGGCCGGCATCGATGGTCTCCAGACCGTTGATGCAGGTGAGCAGCGTCGACTTGCCGGAGCCGGAGCCGCCGATGATGGTCAGCACCTCGCCCTTCTGGACGGTGAGGTTGATCCCCTTCAGGACTTCGAGCGTGCCGAAGGATTTGCGGACGTTTTCGATCTCAATCATTGGACCACCGTCTTTCGAGGTAACCGCCGAGCCGGGCGATTGGGAAGCTGATGATGAAGTAGATGGCACCGCAGATCAGCAGGATGAACAGCGGTTCCTGAAGGCGCGTGACGAGGATCTGCGAGGCGCGCAGAAGCTCGATGAGGCCGAGCCAGAGCACGAGGGCGGAGTCCTTCATGACGCCGAGCGTCAGACCGATCCAGGCGGGCAGCGAGACGCGGGTGGCGAGCGGGGCCACGATGTAGCGCATGTCCTGCCACCAGGTCAGCCCGAGCGATCGGGCCGCGCGGCGCGTGGTCGGCGGCACGGAGGAGATGCCGCCGCGCACGATCTCGGTGCAATAGGCCGCCGTATAGAGCGACAGCACCACGCAGGAGGTGGTGAAGGGCGCCCAGCCGAGCTTGAGGATCGATTGCAGCGCATTGCCGAGCACGAGCTGGATAAGCAGCGGCACGGAGCGGAAGATATCCAGCAGGAAGGTCAGCGGCAGCGACCAGTAGGTGCCGGCCTGGTTGCGGATGACGCCGAAGACGATGCCGAGGACGGTTCCCGCGATGACGGAGACGACGGTGACGGCAAGCGTCATGGCCGCGCCCTGCGCGAGGAAGCCGAGATCGGCCATGGTGAGAGCGGTATCGAACATGGCTTACCCCTCTCAGTAGCGGAACATGCGCGTGGCGGCGAGGCGCGCCGCCAGCGTCACGGCCTTGGCGATCAGGTAGTAGATGACCGCCGCGAGCGCGAAGAATTCGAAGGTGCGGAACGAACGGGCGTTCAGTTCCTGGGTGATGCCGGCGAGGTCCGTATTCATGCCGACGGTGACGCCGAGCGATGTCATCAGGATCGCCCAGACCATCTGGTTGGTGGCCGGCAGGAAGGCGACACGCAGCATCTGCGGCAGCACGATGTAGCGGAAGGCCTGCAACGAGGTCATGCCGAGTGAGCGGCCGGCCCGGGTCTGCGTCTCGGGGATCGCCTTCAGCGCGCCGCGGAAGTTCTCCGCGAGATAACCGGCATTGTTGAAGGCGATACCGACCAGGAGCGCCGTATAGGGGCTGAGGTGGATACCGAAATTACCGAGGCCGAAATGGGCCATGTAGATCTGGAAGAGAGCCGGCGTGTTGCGCGCGATCTCGACCCAGGCGGTGGCGAAGCCGCTGAGAATGCGGTTGCCCGACATGCGGAAGAGCGTCAGCGCCAGGGCGACCGCCAGACCGATGGCCATGGAGAGGATCGCGATCTGCAGCGTGACGAGCGCGCCCTCGAGCATCTGCGGCAGGGCCTTGAAGGCCTGATTCCAATGGAAAGTATAACTGAACATTGCCGTCTCACCCTTTGAAACGACCGACGGCGCGGGACGGAGGCCCCGCGCCGCCGGGCAAGCGGCAGATTAGCGATAAACGCCGTTCACGGACAGGTCCGGCACCTCGCCGCCAACCCACTTTTCGTAGAGTTCCTTGTAGCGGCCGGTACGGACCTGCTGGTTGACGAACAGGTTCAGGTAGTTGATCAGGCCGTATTCCTCACGGTTGGTGAAGAGCGCGACATAGTCGATGTCGTAGGGAGCCTTGGCGACGACCGAGATGCCCGGGAACTTGCCGGTCTTGACGTTCGACTGGGCGACCGTCGAGGTGGAGACCGTGGCGTCGATCTGGCCCTGGCTCAGCGCGAGGAAGACGTCGGCCTGGGTCTGGTACGGACGGAACTCGCCGACGCCCCATTCCTTGACCGTCTTTTCGAGCGCGATGGCCTCGAACGTGCCGGCGGTGGCGCCGACAGTCTTGCCCTTCATGTCCTCGAAGGTCTTGATGCCCGCCTTGTCGTTGGCCGTGACGGCCATTTCGAAGGCGAAGTAGGGGATCGACATGCCGACCGTCTTTGCGCGCTCCAGCGTGTCGGAGGTCGAGGCGACGCCGACGTCGACGCGGCCGGACATCAGGGCCGGGATACGTTCCGGGAAGGGAGTCTCGACGATCTCGGCCGTGACGCCGAGCGCCTTGGCGAGGTCGTTGCAATAATCGACGTCGAAGCCGATCGGGTTGTTGCTCTCGTCACGCGCGCCCATCGGCGGGAAGTCGAGAACGACGGCGCAGCGCAGCGTGCCGGACGAGATGATGTCGTCCAGCTTGTCGGCCTTGGCCGGGCTGGTCAGAGCGGTGGCGGCAACGAGGCCGAAGGCGAGGACCGAGGTCTTCTTCATTACTCTCTCCCTGGATTGATCTGGCAGTTCACGCGGGCGGAGGTCCGTCCTGCGCCGGAAGCGTAAACCGGATTTTTAAAATACAAGAAATATACAAAAAGTATATCCCTGATCGATAAAATAATGGGCCGGGCCTCCCTTTGGGAAGCCCGGCCCACCGGAAAATCAACAGATTGAATCAGTTGAGGAAATCTTCCGGCAGCAGGCCTTCCGGCATGTTCTGGTAGGAAACCGGGCGCAGGAAACGGCGGATCGACATCGTGCCGACGCTCGTCGCGCCGAAATTCGTCGAAGCCGGATACGGGCCGCCATGGACCATGGAATCCACCACTTCGACGCCGGTCGGGAAGCCGTTGACCAGAACGCGGCCGGCCTTGCGCTCGAGAACCGGGCGCAGGCGCTTTGCGTCTTCGAGATCGCCGGCATCCATGTGGATGGTCGCGGTGAGCTGGCCTTCGAAGTTGCGGGCCAGCTTTTCCATCTCGTCGACCGAGCCGACGCGCACGACGAGGCCAAGCGGACCGAAGACTTCCTCGGAGAGCGCATGGTCGGCGAGGAACTGCTCGCCCGAAATCTCGAAGAGGTTCGGCAGGGCGTCACGGCCAGTAGATTCGGTGGTGAAGAGCGGCTTGACGGTGTTGCGGCTCTCAAAGCGCGCCTGGCCGTCGTGATAGGCCTTGGCGATGCCGTCGGTCAGCATGGTCTGCGCGCCGACCTTGCCGAGCGCCTCGACGGCGGCGGCCGTGAAGCGGTCGGCATCCGGGCCGTCGGCGACAATGGCGATGCCCGGATTGGTGCAGAACTGGCCGGCGCCCATGGTCAGCGAGCCTGCCCAGCCCTGGCCGAGGCCTTCGGCGCGGGCCTTCATGGCTTCCGGCAGCAGGAACATCGGGTTGACCGAGCCGAGTTCGCCGAAGAACGGGATCGGCTCCGGACGGGCGGCGCAGAGGTTGAAGAGGGCGCGGCCGCCGGCCAGCGAGCCGGTAAAGCCGACGGCCTTGATCAGCGGATGCTGCACGACGGCTTCGCCGACCTGGCGGTTGCCGCCCTGGATGAGCGAGAAGACGCCCGGATGCACGCCGGTCTTCTGGATGGCGGCCAGCACGGCCTCGGCGACGATCTCGCCCGTGCCGGGATGGGCCGAGTGGCCCTTGACGACGACCGGGCAGCCGGCGGCCAGCGCGGCGGCGGTGTCACCGCCGGCCGTGGAGAAGGCGAGCGGGAAGTTGGAGGCGCCGAAGACGGCGACGGGGCCGATCGGCCGCTGAATCAGACGGATTTCCGGGCGCGGGGCCGGCTGGCGCTCCGGCAGGGCCGCGTCGAAGCGGCGGTCGAGATACTCGCCCTTCTCGACATGATCGGCGAAGAGACGGAGCTGGCCGGTCGTGCGGCCGCGCTCGCCCTGAAGGCGCGCGACCGGCAGGCCGGTTTCCTGCGTACCGATCTCGGTGATGGCGTCCGCACGGGCTTCGATCTCGTCGGCGATGGCGCGCAGGAAGGCGGCGCGGGTCGCACGCGACGAATAGCCGTAGCTCAGGAAGGCTTCTTCCGCGGCCTCGGCGGCGCGGTTCACCAGTTCCACCGTGCCGACGGCGAAGGCATGCGCCGGGCCATGGGCGGGCGCGGAGGTGAAGGTGCCGTTGCCATCGAGCCATTGTCCGGCGACGAGATGTTTACCGTTGGGGGTGAAAGCCATTTGACGTACCTTTCTTGCGGAATGATGCTCGCCGGATATAGGAAACGGCAGGGCGAATTGCACTTGTCGAAATCTTGTATACTCTATGTATGCAAATGTTCAATCGCCAACCTGCATGGGTCGGCACCAGCCTGAAGAGACGAAAGATGACGCAAACCACCACGTTGACGATTGCCGCGCTTCACGAGCGAGTCGAAGCCATCTTCCTGAAGGCTGGCCTGAACGGCGTGCAGGCCGGCGCGCTTGCCCGCGTCATCGTCGCCGGCGAGCGGGATGCCTGCAAGTCGCACGGCATCTACCGCATCGAGGGCGCGCTGCGCACGGTCAAGGCCGGCAAGGTCAAGCCGGACGCCGTGCCGGAACTCGACAGCAACGAGGGCTCGGCCATCGTCAAGGTCAATGCGAAGGGCGGCTTTGCCAATCCCGCCTTCGAGCTCGGCGTTCCCGCCCTTGCCGAACGTGCCCGCAAGCTGGGCATCGCCGCGCTCGTCATCAACGACTGCACCCATTTCTCCGCCCTCTGGCCGGAAGTCGAGGCCGTGACCAATGAAGGCCTTGCCGGCCTCGTCATGTGCCCGAGCTATGCGACGGTCGCGCCGACGGGCGGCAACAAGCCGCTGCTCGGCACCAATCCCTTCGCCTTCGGCTGGCCGCGCCCGAACGGCTCGCCCTATGTCTTCGACTTCGCCACCTCCGTCGCCGCCCGCGGCGAGATCGAACTGCACCGCCGCGCCGGCAAGCAGCTTCCCGAGGGCTGGGCGATCGACGCAGACGGCAACCCGACGACCGACCCGGAAGCCGCGCTCGCCGGCGCCATGCTGCCCTTCGGCGGGCACAAGGGCTCGGCCATCGGCACGATGATCGAGCTTCTCGCCGGCATCATGATCGGCGATCTGACCAGCCCTGAAGTGCTCGACTATCTCGGCACCACGACGCTCGCGCCCTTCCACGGCGAACTCATCATCGCGATGTCCCCGGAAGCCTTTGCCAAGGGCCGCCCCGGCGATCCCTTCGCCCGCGCCGAAACCCTCTTCGAAGCCATCGTCGGCCAGGGCGCGCGCCTGCCCTCCCAGCGCCGCTTTGTCGCCCGCAAGACCTCCGAGGCGAACGGCGTCACGCTGACCGCCGCCGAAATGGAACAGCTCGACCGCCTGCTCGCCAAGGGCCTCGACACGATCGCCTGATCGCAAAAACGTTCCTTAGCCGGCGAAACGGCTTTCACGACCAGCATCCCCGGGTCCGCCCCGGGGATGCATCACGTCCGCACCCCCTCGCTTCCCGAAAAACCGCACCCAAATTTTCCCCGCTCCCGCAAACCGTGCCTACAATCCCTCATCCCGCCGCGGATACACCGCAAGGCGTTGCGGCGAGGCGGGGTCGGCGCGGGGCTTGAGGGGTAGACGCGAAACCTCATGCACCGGGTCCGCGGAAAATGGTCTCCCTCCGGCGATCCGGGGGAAGCGGCGGGCATCGGACCGGTCCTGCCGTTTCACCCGATAAACTCGGCGGGCGTGCCTGTGTGGCACATAAAGGGGTGGAGTCGCGCCAGGGTGACGTCCGGGGCCGAAAGGCCCGGTTTACCCGAAGCAGTGGAAGACGGTGCCGACCGGCAGCCATGGCTGCGGCGCCGTAAGCCTGAGGGCGTGCATGGCCGCCTCGAAAGAGGGGCACGCTACTGTTCCCATGGATAGCCACCCTCCCAGAGAGACCGGAGTCGCGGGCAAAAACCGCCGAACGGGGCGCCGGAAGGGGCCATGTATAAACACTTCAGATGAGGCACCGCCGGCGCCCCGTCCGATGCTCTTTGACAAGCCACGGGCGGGCTTCCGCCGCGTGAACGAGGCCGCATGGCCACAAACGAAAAGGCCCTCCTTGCGGGAGGGCCTTTCGCATACGTCGTAAGCGGCCTGAAGATCAGGCCTTGTACTTCTGCACGGCGCCCGGCAGCTTGCTCCATTCGGCATACCAGGTGTCGAACAGCTTGAGCTGGGATTCGACATAGCCGCGCTGGCTGTCGGAGAGGGCATCGGTCTCGTTGAAGTGCAGCGTGTATTCCTTGTCGCCCTTCAGAACCATCATGTGCTTGAAGTAGAGAACGAGGTCCGGGCCTTCGTCGAAGGACGAGAGCACGGCGAGGGCCGATTCCAGTTCCAGCGCGCGCTGGCGGGCGTCCGGATCGCCGGCGGCGGCGGCCTGTGCGAGGGCGCACATGTGCAGCACTTCCTTCGGCAGCACGCAGCCGATGCCGGTGATCGCGCCGACGGCGCCGCAATCGACGAAGCCGGTGAAGACGCAGGTGTCGACGCCGATCATCAGCGAGACGTCATCGTCGCGGCTGGTGATGTTCTCGGCCGCATAGCGCATGTCGGCGGCGCCGCCGAATTCCTTGAAGCCGACGAGGTTCTTGTGGTCCTGACGCAGGGCGAAGAACAGGTCGGCGCGGGTGGCGAAGCCATAGTAGGGGCTGTTGTAGATGACGGCCGGCAGGTCCGGAGCAGCCGACAGGATCGCCTTGAAGTGGTTCTTCTGGGCAGCGACGACGGAGCCGCGGGACAGGACGCGCGGGATTACCATGAGGCCCTGCGCGCCGACCTTCTGGGCGTGGGCGGCATGGGCGACGGCCGAAGCCGTGTTGACGGCGCCGGTGCCGACGATGACCGGGATACCGGCCTTCACGAGGCGCTCGACGCCTTCCATGCGCTGCTCGTCCGTGAGCAGCGGCCAGTCACCCATGGAGCCGCAATAAACGACGGCGGACATGCCCTTGGCGATAAGCTCCTTGCCCTTGCGGACCAGCTGGTCGAAGTCCGGCGTGCGGTCGTCCTTGCAGGGGGTCATCAGGGCGGGAATGACACCGGAAAAAATCTTGGCCTTCATGTCGATCTCCTTTGGGCGGTTCTGGCGACGAGGCGGCCGGCACGATGCACGAACCCTCCCCCTCTCTCGATCATGGGTATAGCAGTTTGTATTTTATTTGTCGACAAGAAAAATACAGAAGCTCAAAGCGCGATGTCGAGCCTGTCGTTCCGGCTGAAAAGCTTCTGCACCTGCGCGACGATGGCCTCGGCATGGGCCTTGCCGAGCCGGTCCGCCTCCTCGATGTCGCGCGCCTCGATGGCGGCGATGATCGCGGCATGCTCGTCCACGAAGCGCTGCGGGAACTGTTCCTCGTAGGACTGGTAGTAAAGCTGCAGGATACGCCGCCCCTCGTCGAGCAGCCGGCGGAACAGGCCGGTGAAATAGGGATTGCGGCCGGCCTCGGCGATGGCCGCGTGGAAGGCGGCATTGGTGGCGATCATCGTCAGCGAATCCCGCCCCGTCAGCGCCGCCGCATAGTCCTCGTGGAAGCCGCGGATGATGGCGAGGTCTTCCGGCCGGTGGTTCTGCGCCGCAAGCCGCGTCGTCACGCGGTACATCAGCACCATCGCGTCGAAGAAGGTGTGGAGGTTCAGGAAGTCGATGTTCGACACCATGGTCGAGCGGTTCGGAAGGGTCTCGATCAGCCCCTCGCCGGCCAGCCGCACCAGGGCCTCGCGGATCGGCGTGCGCGACATCTTGAACCGCTCGGCGAGCTGCACCTCGTCGATCGGGCTGCCCGGTGCGAGTTTCAGGTCGAGAATCTCGTCGCGCAGCAGGTCGTAGACCATCTTGACGCCGGAGCCGCGCTTGCGCTCGGGCAGGGAACTGGAATCGGTGGCCGTCATGGAAAATCCTTTTGTCGACAAAAGAAATACAATTCTCTGGCCGCGCTATCAATCGGTTAAAAGGGCATTTTGATGAAAGCGGAGTCAAGGGGCCGGCAGGGCCGGCAACGGAGGGGCGGAGCCCCCACCGGCGCTTCAGCCTCGCTGCTCCCGCAGGAAGGCCATCAGCGACTTGCCCGCGTCGAGCACATGATCGCGGGTCAGCTGTGAGGCGAGGTCAGCGTCGCCCTTCTCGCAGGCGGCGAGGATCGCCTCGTGCTCGCGGCCGGCGCGCGGCACGCCGTCGGTGAAGGTGAGCTGGGCGCGAAGATAGCGGTCGATGCGGTCGAGCGAGGAGCGCACATTCTGCAGATAATAGGGACGGTGCGCGGCCTCATAGAGGCTCGTATGGAAATTACGGTTGATCTCGCCCCAGCGATGCGGGTCCATCTCCCGGTCGAAGGCGTCGCAATAGCGCCGCGCCCGGTCCAGCACCTCCCGGTCGAGATTGGGCACGGCAAGCCGCATCACCTCGGCCTCGATCAGGGCGCGGAACTCGAAGATCTCCTCGATCTCCTCGATGGAGAGGCCCGCGACGACAGCGCCCTTGTAGCGCTGGGTGGTGATGAGGCCGTGCTGCTCCAGCCGGGACAGCGCCTCGCGCACGGGGATGCGGCTGGTGTTGAACATCTGCGCGATCTCTTCCTGTCGAAGGCTCTCACCCTCGGCAAGTGCGCCCTCGATGATCGCCTTGCGCAGCGATTCATAGACGATGTCGGCCGCCGAGGCGGCCTGCCTGACATCGACGGCGGCAAATTTCATCACGTCCGACCCCTGACAATGGAGTTATGGTCATAGGTGGAATTCCGCAGCGGGGCAACATGCGGCCGCTGGCGGTGTCACCCGTAAAAAGCCAATTGTATATTGGATCCAATCTTTCTATGAAAGGGCCATCGCGTCGGTCGGGCTGTCCGCATCGCCGCCCCGCAACCTGAAACCGGAGGAAGCGCCATGCGCAGCAGCAAGGTCATCCATATCGTCTCCTGCCACGCCGAGGGCGAGGTGGGCGACGTCATCGTCGGAGGCGTCGCCCCGCCGCCCGGCAAGACGCTGTGGGAACAGCGCAAGTTCATCGCCGAGGACCAGGCGCTGCGCAACTTCGTGCTGAACGAGCCGCGCGGGGGTGTCTTCCGCCATATCAACCTGCTGGTTCCGCCGAAGGATCCGCGCGCCACGATGGGCTTCATCATCATGGAGCCGGAAGACACGCCGCCGATGTCCGGCTCCAACTCGATCTGCGTTTCCACCGTGCTGCTCGACAGCGGCATCGTGCCGATGGTCGAGCCGGAAACCCATATGGTGCTGGAAGCGCCGGGCGGGCTCGTCAATGTCGTGGCTGCCTGCCGCAACGGCAAGGCCGAGCGCATCACCGTCACCAACGTTCCCTCCTTCGCTGACAAGCTGGACGCCAAGCTTGAAGTGGAGGGCCTCGGCACGCTCACCGTCGACACCGCCTATGGCGGCGACAGCTTCGTCTTCGCCGACGCCCGCGCACTCGGCTTTTCCGTGACGCCGGACGAGGCCCGGGAACTGGCCGAGACCGGCATCCGCATCACCAAGGCGGCCAACGAGCAGCTCGGCTTCACCCATCCGGAAAATCCGGAGTGGAGCCATATCTCCTTCTGCCAGCTCACCCTGCCGGTCGAGGAGCGCGACGGCGCGCTGCATGGCCGCAACACGGTCGTCATCCAGCCGGCCAAGCTCGACCGCTCGCCCACCGGCACCGGCTGCTCGGCGCGCATGGCGGTGCTGCATGCCCGCGGCCGGATCAAGGTCGGCCAGCCCTTCTCCGGCTATTCGATCATCGATTCGCGCTTCGACTGCCGCATCGTCGGCGAAACCACCGTCGGTGGCCGCCCGGCCATCATTCCGGAAATCTCCGGCCGTGCCTGGATCACCGGCACCAGCCAGGTCATGCTCGACCCCGCCGATCCGTGGCCGGCCGGCTACCGCCTTGCCGACACGTGGCCGCGCAAGCAGTAACGGGCACATCCCGGCGGCGCACAAACGCCGCCGGGCGACGGAAAAGACTTTGACCTTCCCGCAAGGGTGCGATAATCACCAAGTCATCTGATGACTTGGTGATTATCCATGCACTCCCTCAGCAAGACCAATCTCGCGGACACCGCAGCCGAGGCGATCCGCGCCGAAATCCTCGCCCGCCGCTGGACGATCGGCGAAAAGCTGCCGAACGAGGCGACGCTTTCGACCATGCTGTCCGTCAGCCGCGGCACCGTGCGCGAGGCGGTGCGCGTCCTCGTCTCGCAGGGCATCCTCGAAACGCGGCAGGGGTCCGGCACCTATGTGCTGTCCACGGCCGACACCACACGTCCCCTCACCATGGCTCGCCGCGCCGGGCTGCGCGACCAGTTCGAGGCCCGCCTTGCGCTCGATGCGGAGGCGGCGCGCCTTGCGGCATTGCGCCGGACGCCGGCCGTGATCGCTGGCCTGCGCACGCTCCTTGCCGAGCGCGGCAACTACGAGGGCGGCGACAAGGCAGCCTTCATCGCCCGCGATTTCGCCTTTCATCAGGCCGTGATCGCCGCCTCGCAGAATGCCGTGCTCATCGGCATGTACGATTTCTTCTCCGCGCTGATCGCCGAAACCATCGAGGCGAGCCTGAGGGAAGACCTGCCCGAACCCGACATGGCGGCCCACGCCGCCATCGTCGACGCCATCGAAAGCGGCGATCCCGACACGGCGGATGCCGCCGTACGCCGATTCATGGCTCCCGTCCTTTCCACTCTCGACCGATTGCTTCTTTCATGACCCATGCCCTTTCCAACGACCCCGGCTCCATCGACCTGATCGACGCCGAGGCCGACAGCGTGCCCGCGCCCGAGCCACACCGGCCGAAGGGCCTTGCGCGCTTCCTGCTCGGCGCCAGCCTCGTGCTTATCGCCTTCAACCTGCGCCCCGTCTTTTCCAGCGCCTCCGCGCTGCTGCCGGAAATCCGCGACGTGCTCGGCCTGTCGCCCACCGGAGCGAGCCTGCTGACCACGCTTCCCGTCGTCTGCCTCGGCCTGTTCTCGCCACTCGCGCCGCGCCTTGCCCAGCGCATCGGCACCGAGCGCACGCTGCTCGCCGTCGTCTTCCTGCTGGCGCTCGGCACGGCGCTTCGCGGTCTCTCCTCCATTCCGCTGCTCTTCCTCGGCACGGCGCTGGCCGGCGGCAGCATCGCGGTCGGCAACGTGCTGCTGCCCGGCCTCGTCAAGCGCGACTTCCCGGACAAGGCCGCGATGATGACCGGCTTCTACACCATGGCGCTCTGCGCCGGCGCGGCCAGCGCCGCCGGGCTGACGCTGCCGGTCGAACATGCGCTGGGCGGCTCGCTCGATGGAGCGCTGGCGATCTGGGCGCTGCCCGCCCTTCTCGTCGGCCTGCTCTGGCTGCCGCAGGTCCTCGCCACCCGCTCGCAGCCCAAGCGCGCCGGCTTCCGCGTGGAAGGTCTCTGGCGCGACCGGCTCGCCTGGCACGTCACGCTCTTCATGGGCCTGCAGTCGGCGCTCGCCTATTGCGTCTTCGGCTGGCTGGTGCCGATCCTGCGCGAACGCGGACTGGACGGCGTGACGGCGGGCGCCATCGTCTCCGTCTCGGTCATGGTGCAGGCGGCCTCCTGCCTCGTCGCGCCGCATCTTGCCGTGCGCGGCAAGGACCAGCGGCTGATCAACGTCACGCTCTGCGGCTTCGCCGTCGTCGCCCTTCTCGGCCTGCTCTTCGCTCCCCTTTCGACCGTATGGTTCTGGGCCGTGCTGCAGGGCATCGGCCAGGGCGGGCTGATCGCGGTGGCGATGACCGTCATCGTGCTGCGCACGCGTGATCCGCATATGGCGGCGCATCTTTCCGGCATGGCGCAATGCGTCGGCTACCTGCTCGCCGCCATCGGCCCGCTGGTCGTCGGCCTCATTCGTGGCTGGACGGGGAGTTTTGCGTGGAGCGCCGTGCTGATCGTTCTGCTTGGCCTCGGGGCCGCCATCAACGGCTGGTTCGCCGGAAAGGCGCTCTACGTCAACGCGCGCACCGTGGAAACGTCCGCCTGAGGGCGGACGGTGCCGGTTTGCGTGACGATCAGGTCCATCGGGATATCGTGCGGCTGCGGATGGATCGTGGCGAGCCTCGCCGAGCTGTAGCCGATACCTATGACGCGCGGCCGTGCCGGCAGGGCGGCAAGCGTGCGGTCGAAGAACCCGCCGCCATAGCCGAGCCGGTAACAGGCCGGATCGTAGCCGACGACCGGCGAAATGACGACATCGGGCACGCATGGATGCCGCTGCGCGGGGATGGGGATGTTCCAGACCCCGCGCGACAGCGCGTCACCCGTCTGCCAGAGATGGAATTCCAGCGGCCGCCCCTTCTCGACCACGACCGGCAGGGCGGTCCGCCCGCCCCGCGCGGCGACCTCTTCCATGAAGGGGCGGAAATCCGGCTCACCGCGAAACGGCCAGTAGGCGCTGACGATACGGCCCGAAACATCGCCGATTTCCGCGAGCACGCCCGCCGCGATGGCCTCGCCCCAGCCGGCCCGCACCTGCGCCGGCACGGCGAGGCGCTCCGCGATCAGCCGCTCCCGCTCGGCCTTGCGCCAGCGGTTGACATCCGTCCAGGCAAGCGGCGCGGCGAGGCCGGAATAGGCCGGGTCGATCTCGTGCAGGAAACAGGCGGGAGAGGCGAAATCGTTCGTGTCGTCCTCGGCCATCGCACCCTCCCCGATCGGCTTCAGCAGGCCGAAAGGCCGGCTTCCAGCCCGGCCAGAAGATCGTCGACATGCTCCAGCCCGACGGAAAGCCGAAGCAGACCGTCGCTGATGCCGGCGCGGGCACGCGCTTCCGGTCCCATGTCGACATGCGTCATCGTCGCCGGATGGGCTACGAGGCTTTCAACCCCGCCAAGCGATTCGGCGAGCGTGATGACCTTGACCGCCCGCACGAAGCGCTGCACCGCCTCCACGCCGCCGGCAAGCTCGAAGCTCATCATGGCGCCGAAACCCTGCTGCTGGCGCCGGGCGAGCGCATGGTCCGGATGATCGGCAAGGCCGGGATAGTGCACGCGGGCGACAGCGGGATGGCCGACGAGCCGTTCGGCAATCGCCATCGCATTCTTCTCCTGTCCCGCCATGCGGGCGAAGAGGGTTCTAAGGCCCCGCAGCGTCAGCCAGGAATCGAAGGGCGCGGCGATGGCCCCCGTCACATTCGCCCAGTGGCGCAGCGCGCGGGCCTCGCCCCCGTCGGCGGCGATCACCGCCCCGGCGATGACGTCCGAATGGCCGTTCAGGAATTTCGTCGTCGAATGCAGCACATAGTCGGCACCGAGCGACAACGGCTTCTGCAGGGCCGGCGACAGGAAGGTATTGTCGACGACGACGCGCGCCCCGGCCGCCCGCGCGAGGGCGGAAAGGGCGGCGATGTCCACGACGCGCATCAGCGGATTGCTCGGCGTCTCGATCAGCACCAGCGCCGGCTTGCCGGAAAGCTCCGCCGTAAACGCCGCGTGGTCCGACTGATCGACCAGCGCGAGCCGGAGTTGACCCAGCCCGGCGCGCGCCTTCAGGAGCCGCATCGTGCCGCCGTAGCAATCGTGCGGCGCGAGCACGAGGCTGCCGACGGGCAGCCGGGTCAGGAGAATATCCACCGCCGCCATGCCGCTCGGCGTCAGCACCGCGCCGGCCCCGCCCTCCAGCTTGGTGATCGCCTCGGCCAGCAGGTCGCGCGTCGGGTTGCCGACGCGGCCGTAATCATAGGCGCGCGGCGTATCGAAATCGGCGAACTGATAGGTGCTGGACAGATAGAGCGGTGGCGCGATCGCGCCGAAGGCGGTATCGCTCGCCACGCCATGCGCCGCGGCAACGGTTTCCGGTTGAACTTCAATCGCCGTTCGCTCGGTCATCGATGCCACTCCTCATGTCGGTCAGATGAAAATTAACGGGGACGGTTCCCCCTGACAAATGAATTCTACCGCCGCCGGATGGCTTGCAACCGAAAGGCCTCAGGCCTTTTCCGCCAGGAAATCGGCAAGCACGGCGGCATGGTTGAACTCGCGGTTGCGCGAGCCGTAGAGCAACGTCACCCTCCCTGCCGCAACATGCGCGCGAAGCGCCTCCACCGCGGGATTACCCTGCAACTCGGCGCGATAGCGCTGCCTGAATTCGTCCCAGCGTTCCGGCCGGTGGTCGAACCACTTGCGCAGCTCGGAGGTCGGGGCGACCTCCTTCATCCATTCGTCGAACGCCGCCTTCTCCTTCGAGATGCCGCGCGGCCAGAGCCGGTCGACGAGGATGCGCTCGCCGTCGTCCGCCGCCGGTTCGTCATAGACGCGCTTGATCCTGACGGACATGGGCTAGCCTCCCCGGTTGCCGCGCACCGTGCATTTGAGATCAGAAAGCAGGCCGTCCTGCAAGCCGTAGACCCAGCCGTGGATCGATACGTCGCGGCCCGCCTGCCAGGCCGCCGTGAGGGTCGGCGTGCGGGCGAGGCGCTCGACCTGCGCGGCGACGGAGGCCTCGCAGAGCCGGTCGAGATCCGCATCGCTCCAGGAGCCGCATTCCCGGCATTCGAAACGCCGGTCCGCCACATCGCGCACGGGCTGGAGCCAATGGTCGATCAGCCCGAAACGCTCGCCGCTGACCGCGGCGCGGATGCCGCCGCAGCCATAGTGGCCGCAGATGATAATGTGCTTCACGCCGAGCTGATGCACGGCATATTCGACCACCGACAGCATGTTGAGGTCGGCGGGATGGATGAGATTTGCGACGTTGCGGTGGACGAAGACCTCGCCCGGTTCCAGTCCTGCGATCACATTGGCCGGCACGCGGCTGTCGGAACAGCCGATCCACAGGTACTCCGGCTGCTGAAGCGTCGAAAGGCGCTCGAAATAGTCCGCCTTCTCCGCCTTGCGCTCGGCGGACCACACCTTGTTCCTGGCAAAAAGATCGTCGATCATCGCAGGGCCTCACTCGTTCGGGATCAGCGAGCTATCCGCCCATAGTTGCCTTCTGTCAAACCGACAGGGCGTCGCAGGGGCGGCGTTCGGCCGCGCTGCCGCCCGCCACCCTTGACTTTACCTGTGCCCTCACCCCATCATAAGAGCATGATGACGACGCACGACCTTGCCCGATTCCTGAAACGGCTGTTTCCTCTCGCAGGACACTAGCCCCTCGGCTTGGTCGCGTCGCGCCCCGGCCGTGGGGCGATAGCGGTTCCGTCATTTTTCGGTAACCGCGTCAGGATTGCGCGACATCATTCCCCAGTTTTCCGACTTTCCACGCGCCCGCAGGGCCGCGTGAACCCGCGCGAGGTTCTCATGACCGCCACCAAGACCAAGGGCCGCCGGCCCGCCATCACCATCGCCCGCTCCGAGCACGCGCGCCTGTCCAACCTCGCCGACATGCTGGCCGAGCGCGATCCGCATGCCGCCGAGCAGCTTGCCGCAGAACTCGACCGCGCGAAGGTGGTGGACGACGCACGCATGGCCCCGGGCGTGATGCGCATCGGCTCCACCGCCGAATTCCAGATCGACGAGGAAGCGCCGCAGACCGCCGAGCTGGTCTTCCCCAAGGACGCCGACATCTCCCGCCAGCGCATCTCCGTGCTGACGCCGGTGGGCGCGGCGCTGCTCGGCCTTTCCGCCGGCCAGTCCATCGAATGGGCCGCGCGGGACGGGCGCGTGCGCCGTCTCCAGGTCATCGCCGTCCATGCAGGCGCGCCGGACACGGCCCGCGCCTCGTAAGGCTCCGCACCCATGAAATTCCTGTCCTTCTCCCAGACCGGGCGCATCGGAGGTTGCCTCGTCGCAGGATCGTGACCCCCTGCGCCGCATGCGCGGCCAGGGGGCTTCTCCACCACGGACCTTGATGCCCCGCCGCAAAGGGCGGGCAGGATGGAGAATGACGATGGGACGGGATCCCGGAATACTCACGACGAGAGACGGCTACGTGCTGGACAGGATGCTGCGCGACTGGCAACCGCTGGCGGAGGAATGGCTGGCGCTGCTGAAGCGCAAGCTTTCGGCGGACCGCCTGCCCATGGACGCCCCGGTACCGGCCGGCCTTGCGGTAATCGACGCGCGCGTCGCCTTCCGCTGCGCCAGCGGGCTGACCGACAGCCGCACCCTCTGCCTTCCCCGCGACCATGTGCCGGGCGGGGCCTTCCTGCCGATCACCACCTTCTACGGACTTGCCCTTCTGGGTCTGCGGGAAGGCGAGGCGCTCCACTTCGACAGGCCGGAGGGACGGCACGACTGGGTACGGCTGGAAAAGGTGCTGTACCGGCCGGCGGCCCCCGGAGCACCGGCGACCCAGCCAACCTTCCGGCTGATCGCGGGCGGCCTTGCCGGACGCGCCATCCCGGCCGCCAACGAAAACGGCCCCGGACCGGGTCCGGGGCCGTCTGCCGCCTGAGAAGGCGGGGTGCGGTCAGATCACGCCCTGTGCGCGCATGGCTTCCGCCACGCGGGTGAAGCCGGCGATGTTGGCGCCGAGCACGTAGTTGCCCTTGGCGCCATATTCCTCGGCCGTCTCGGCGCAACGGTTGTGGATGCCCGCCATGATCTGGCCGAGGCGGTCGCGAGCCGTCCCGAAGCTCCAGCTATCGCGGCTGGCGTTCTGCTGCATTTCCAGCGCCGAGGTGGCGACGCCGCCGGCATTGGCCGCCTTGCCGGGGCCGAAGAGCACGCCCGAATCCTGGAAGGCGCGTACGGCTTCCGGCGTCGAGGGCATGTTGGCGCCCTCGGCGACGGCGATGACGCCGTTCTTGATCAGCGTGCGGGCATCCTTGCCGGACAGCTCGTTCTGCGTGGCGCAAGGCAGCGCGACCTCGCAGGGCACATCCCAGATGGAACCCTTGCCGGTCGCGATGAAATGCGAACCGGCCTTCGCCTTGGCATATTCCGACATGCGCTCGCGGCGCACTTCCTTGATCTCCTTGACGAGATCGAGATCGATACCCGCGTCGTCGACGATGTAGCCGCTGCTGTCCGAGCAGGCGACGACCTTGGCGCCGTAGGCAATCGCCTGTTCCATGGCGTAGATCGCGACATTGCCCGAGCCCGAGACCGTGACGCGCTTGCCGGAGAAGTCCGTGCCCTTGGTGGAGAGCATGGCCTGGGTGAAGTAGACCGCGCCGTAGCCGGTCGCCTCCTTGCGCACCAGCGAGCCACCGTAGCTGAGGCCCTTGCCGGTGAAGACGCCGGCTTCGAAGCGATTGGTCAGGCGCTTGTACTGGCCGAACATCCAGCCGATCTCGCGGCCGCTGACGCCGATATCGCCGGCCGGCACGTCGGTATGCTCGCCGAGATGGCGGTGCAGCTCGGTCATGAAGGACTGGCAGAAGCGCATGATCTCCAGGTCGGACTTGCCCTTGGGGTCGAAGTCCGAGCCGCCCTTGCCGCCGCCGATCGGCAGGCCCGTCAACGCGTTCTTGAAGATCTGCTCGAAGCCGAGGAACTTGATGATGCCGAGATTGACCGAGGGGTGGAAGCGCAGGCCGCCCTTGTAGGGGCCGAGCGCCGAATTGAACTGAACGCGGAAGCCGCGGTTGATCTGGACCTGCCCCTTGTCGTCGACCCACGGCACGCGGAAGATGATCTGGCGTTCCGGCTCGCAGATGCGCTCGATCAGCGCGTCCGTCAGATAGCCGGGGTGTTTGGAGACGACCTGGCCGAGGCTTTCCAGCACTTCGCGCACCGCCTGGTGGAATTCCGGTTCCGCCGGGTTGCGCTGCAGCACCTGGGCAAGGATGGGTTCAAGCTTCTCGTCGACGGTCGCCATGACGACACTCCTTTCGTCTCTCGGTCTCACATTCTTCGGATGGGGCCGCCGGCTTGTCGCCGGGCGGCGGGGTGACATCGTCCGGCCATGGTCAGATCCCCTGCCCGTGGCCGCCCATCAGGACGGTCCGGCCGGTCTGGGAGAGGCTTTTCGCCAGCGTCGCCAGAAGATCGGTCTGGGAGATGACGCCGATGGCGCGGCGCGCCTCGTCGATCACCACCACGGCATGAATCGAGCCGTCCGTCAGGCGCGGGATGAGGCCGATCGCCGGGTCGGAGGGGCTTGCGGTCGCCGCCTGGGAGATCGGCAGATGCGCAGCCGGCGCCATGGCGGCCAGCTCGCGCAGACCCACGGTGCCGACAAGCCGCCCCTCGCCGTCGAGCACCGGCAGCGTGCGGATGTCGTGGTCGAGAAGCTGCGCGCGCGCCACATCCGCCGTCGCATCCGCCTGCACCGTCACCACGTCGCGCGACATGATATCGGCGCAGGTCAGTTCGCCGCGCTCGCGCAGCAGCGCCTGCAACTCGACCTGCCGCAGCAGGGCGTCGAGGTCGGCGCGGCTGATGTCCAACGTCTCGTTGAGGCTGGCGACGGCGGCGTCGATATCCTCGGTATTGAAGCCGACGCGGAAGGCGGCGGGCGGATCGGCCGTCTTGTGCGTATTGACCGGCGCGACCGCCTGCCGATGCGGATATTGCCGGCCGGACAGGCGGTGGAACACGATGCCGAGGGCGACGAGGATCATCGAATTGACGGCGACCGGCATGAGCGGGAACCAGAAGCCGGCCCGCGTGACCGCCGCCCCGCCGATGACCGCCGTGAGCGCGGCCGCGCCGCCCGGCGGATGCAGCGAGCGGGTAAGCGACATGGCGAGGATCGCGAGCGCCACGGCAAGGCCGATGGCGATTGCCGGATCCTTGACGAGCGTCAGCACCGTAACGCCGACAAACGCCGAAATGGTGTTGCCGCCGACGATCGACCAGGGC
This sequence comes from Shinella zoogloeoides, assembly GCF_022682305.1. Lineage (NCBI taxonomy): Bacteria > Pseudomonadati > Pseudomonadota > Alphaproteobacteria > Hyphomicrobiales > Rhizobiaceae > Shinella > Shinella zoogloeoides. Next base: position 4,168,200 of record NZ_CP093528.1, on the reverse strand, counting down.
TGGGCCAGCGGACTGGCGGGGACCGCAAAGAGCAGCACGGCCGATGCGCCGATGGGCGCGACGATGAGCGGCAGATGGACGTCGTTGCCCATGAAGAAGCCGCAGACGAGGCCGGTGAGGCAAATGCCGATCAAGGCCCCGAGGCAGCCGATGAGGCGTTCCTTGAGCGTGGCGCCGGCCAGAATAGGTGTGAACAGCCGGAATTTGGACAGAATGCCCGCTTTTCGGGCATCGTGTTGAGGTGGGGCCACGATAATCCTGATGACAAAAGGCAAATGATTATTTTCTAGGCTTATGTGCCTATCGCGCCATGGACGCAAGGGTGCGCGAGGAAGATTCTGTTTCGCCGGGACCGGAAGAAAAGCGGGGTGTCGCAGGCAACAAAAAAGCCCGGCTAAGCCGGGCTTTTTTGATATATCCGGATGAACCGGATCGGGAATTTGGTGCCCAGAAGAGGACTCGAACCTCCACACCCTTTCGAGTACCAGCACCTGAAGCTGGCGCGTCTACCAATTCCGCCATCTGGGCGACGGAGAGCCATGTAGAAGGCCCGCTCGCCGGTGTCAACAGGCTTTTTGAAGTTTTTGCAACGGCTTGGCGAAAAGCCTGTTTATCGGCTCGCCGCCCATTCGCGAATGCGCCCGAGACCGGCCTGCAGAAGCCGCGTGGCGGCGGCCTCATCGGCGGCTTCCACGTAGCAGCGCATTTCCGGCGCATTGCCGGAGGGGCGGAAATGGACGACGCTTCCATCCTCCAGCGTCACACGCAGACCGTCGATATCGCTCGTCTTCTGCGGCACGCCGATGGGCGCGAGGAAGGCCGCAAGCGGGCCGGGGCCCGAACGCAGCTCAGCCATCAACGCCGCGCTGGTCTCGACCGGGAAATTCTCCAGCCGGTCGCTCGCGGCGGCCGGCAGGGCGAAGCCTGCCGCGATCTCCGACAGCGGGCGCTTTTCGGCTGCGGCGAGCGCCAGAACGGCGAGCACCGGCATCAGGCTGTCGCGAGTCGGCAGCGGGGCGAGGACATGGCCGTTCACCGGGAAGGGCGTGGCGGTCAGCGTGCCGCCATTCGCCTCGAAGCCGGCAACGGCCGTTTCGCCGGCGGCAACCGCCTCGTTCATCGCCGCGATCACATAGGGCGAGCCGACCCTCGTGCGCAGCACCGCGCCGCCGACGGCCGCCTCGATGCCGGAATTGGAGGTGACGGGCGTAGCGATGGCGCTTGCGCCGAGGAAGCGGCAGGCGATGAGGCCGACGAGGTCGCCGCGGATCGGCGTGCCGGTCTCATCGGTGATCAGCGGCCGGTCACCGTCGCCGTCGGCGGAGATGATGGCATGCAATCCATGTTCGGCCGCCCATCCCTGAAGGAGGGCGACGGTCTGCGGAGAGACTGCCTCCGTATCGACCGGAATGAAGGTTTCAGAACGGCCGAGCGCGACGACATCCGCGCCATAATGCGCGAGCACCGAGACGAAGAGGTCGCGCGCCACGGTCGAATGCTGGTAGACGCCGACGCGCAGGCCGGCAAGGCTGCCGTCCGGCAGGAGTTGGCGGTTGCGCGCGCCGTAGAGCGCCATGGCCGCCGCACCAAGGTCCTCCGCCGTCTCCCGCGCTGCGTCGAAAACCGTACCTTCGGCGCGGATCGCCTCTGCGGCGGCGGTGATGGCGGCCTCGTCGGTCTTGTCGATCTCGCCGTCCGGCCTGTAGAACTTGATGCCGTTGCGGTCGGCGGGAATGTGCGAGCCGGTCACCATCAGGCAGGCAGCCTTGCGCGCAAGGCCGAGAAGGGCAAGGGCCGGGGTCGGCAGTTCGCCGCAATCGCGGGGGGCAAGGCCGGCCTTGCGCAGCGCGGCGATGGCGATGGCCGAGATGGCGGGGCTGGACGCACGGAAATCGCGGCCGACCAGGATCTCGTCACCCGGCTGCGCATGGCCCGCCGCCAGCAGGTGGCGCGCGAAAGCCGTGGCGTAGAGCGCGCTCGCCGGCCCTTCGAGGTCCACCGAAAGCCCTCTCAGGCCGCTGGTTCCGAATTTCAGGCTCATGCGTTCACCCCTGCCTCTTGCGGATCGAAAATCCGGCGATACATCCCGTCCATGCGCGGTCGCGATCATCAATAAAACAAAATGCGTGAATGGAATGCAAAGCAGGGACGTGACAGGGAGAATTCCCGCCAGAACCAGTGAGGATCACATGACAAGGATTCGAAATCTCGTTTTCGGGTACACGATGGCTATCGCATCGGCAATCGCGCCCATGGGGGCGGCCGGAGCCGCCCCACTCGCCGTGCCGGACATGAAGGCGCAGGCGAAGCGCGACGTTACCAAGGCGCAGGTGGAATTCTGCATCGGCGACGACTGCGGCTGGGAGCGTCCGCGCTACTATCGCCGCCACCACCGCCCGTACTACAATTATGACCGCCCCTATTACCGCCCGCGCTACGAGCGGCCGCGCTACTATGGCGGCGGGCGCAACGCCCATGTGCGCTGGTGCCTCAACCGCTACCGCACCTACGACCCCTATACCAACCGCTACCATGCCGGCGGCGGCGTCTACCGGGTCTGCTATTCGCCCTACCGCTAGGGCCGGGGCGAACCTTCGAACGGACGGCGGGTCACGGCCCGCCGTCTTCGCATCAGCCGGCGGCGCCGTCCGTCCTGTCGGTATGGCCGAGATCGCGGCCCGGCTCGATGATGTCGCGCACGCGCTGCTTCAATTCCTTCGGCCCCGGAAAGCCGCCATCGCGCTTGCGTTCCCAGACGAGCGCATCGCCGACGCGAATTTCGAAATTGCCGCCGGTGCCCGGAATGAGGGCGACCTCGCCGAGCGTGTCGGAAAAGGTCGAAAGCAGCTCCTGCGCCATCCAGCCGGCCCGCAGCAGCCAGTTGCATTGCGTACAGTAGAGAATGGAAACGCGCGGCTTCTGCCCGGACATGACGGCCTCCTTCATCGGCGCCCACAGCATATAGCAGCGGACGCGGCTTGGCACGCGCCCGGCCGCGCCAGAGTCTTTCCGGCAGGAGTGCGTCGCGGGTTTGCGTCCGGGACCATGAAAAACCAAAGCGATAGAGCGTTTCCACGTTTCGAGGAAAAGCGGAAACGCTCCAGCCTCACGGAAATGTCACCTTGATTTGTCAAGTTTTTCCAGGCGACCATCTTGTCGTTGCGCGATTCGTGAAACAGAGGTGGCGCATCGCAACATTCCGACAGGAGACCGCCATGACCGAGCCTGCCAACAGCCGCCCCCGCCTTATCATCCCCAGGCTCGGCAGCCTGTATGCAGCGCTGCACGAAAGCGCGGAAACGCTGCTGCGCGTCGCCGCCGGAGCGCTGCTCGCCACGCACGGCTACGGCAAGATCCTCGATCCCTTCGGGATGACCAGCATGGTCGAGCATCTCGGCTTCTATCCGGGCGTCTTCTGGTCGCCGCTGCTCGCGGTCACCGAATTCTTCGGCGGCATCCTGATTGCGATCGGCCTCTTCACGCGCCCGGCCGCCTTCGCCGCGATGATCGTTCTCGCCGTCACCGCCCATTTCCATGGCATCGTGCGGAGCGAGGGCCTGGCCGGCGCGGAAAAGTCGATCCTCTGGATGCTGGTCATGCTCTTCTTCGTCATCCGCGGCGCAAACCGCCATTCGGTGGACGCGAAGCTCGGCCGCCAGTTCTGACGGCCGCCTCCAGCCTTCAGGCGACGTCCCAGTGGAGCGGGAACATCGGGTCGAACACCGTCACCGGCCCCGCTCCCGTCTCGATCTTCGCGGGGAAGGCCACGGCCTCCTCGCGCCTGACGAGGCGGATGGTTTCCTCATTCGCCGGCAGGCCGTACCAGGCCGGGCCGTTCAGCGAGGCGAAAGCCTCGAGCCTGTCGAGCGCACCGTCCTGCTCGAAGACATGGGCAAGGCAGCTCATCGTGTTGATCGACGTATAGACGCCGGCGCAGCCGCAGGCGCATTCCTTCAGCGGATCGACATGCGGCGCGCTATCCGTGCCGAGGAAGAAGCGCCTGTCGCCGGAGGTGGCGGCGGCGCGCAGCGCCAGCCGGTGCTCCTCGCGCTTGGCGACGGGCAGGCAGTAATAATGCGGCTTGATGCCGCCGACGAGAATGGCGTTGCGGTTGATGATCAGGTGGTGCGTGGTGATCGAGCCGGCGAGGTTCTCCTTCGCCGCCTTGATGTAGTCGACGCCGTTCCTCGTCGTCACATGCTCCATGGTCACGCGCAGCTCGGGCAGACGCTTGCGCAGCGGATCCAGCACCGTCTCGATGAACACCGCCTCGCGGTCGAAGATGTCAACCTCGGGCGTCGTGACCTCGCCATGCACGCAGAGCGTCAGGCCGATCTTCGCCATGCGCTCCAGCACCGGCATCGCCTTGTCCATGTCACGTACGCCGCCATGGGAATTGGTCGTCGCGCCGGCAGGGTACAGCTTTACCGCGCGGATGAGGCCGCTTCTGTAGCCGGCCTCGACGTCGTCGGGATTGGTGTGCTCGGTGAGATAGAGCGTCATCAAAGGCTCGAAGCGGTCGCCCTTCGGCACGGCGGCGAGGATACGGTCGCGGTAGGCCGTGGCATCGGCGGTAGTGACGACCGGCGGCACGAGGTTTGGCATGATGATGGCGCGGGCAAAATGGCGGCTGGTGTCGCCGATCACGCCTTCGAGCATGGCGCCGTCGCGCAGGTGCAGGTGCCAGTCGTCAGGCCGGCGGATGGTGATTTCGGTGGTCATCGGCGTGTCTCCAGTCTCTGGAGTTGCGATAGCACCCGGAGAGACGACCGACAATTCCTCAAAAAAGGTCGATATGGAGATCGGCGGGGCGGGAATTCTCCAGGATGCGCTTTCCGTTCGGCAGGTCGTTGCCGTAGAGCTTCCAGCCGATCTGGTCCTCGGGCAGCGCATAGCCCCGCCAGCGCTGGCGCAGCCGCTCCTCCAGCACCGCATAGGGCGGGCCGACGAAGACGGTGAAATCGAAGACGCCGTCGAGCCTGTCCCACGGCGCATCCTTGAAGAGCAGGTAGTTGCCTTCGGCGAGGATGAAGCGGGTCTCCTGCGGAATGGCGCGAGCCGCATTGATGGCGATCTCGCGCGAGCGGTCGAAGACCGGGACCAGCACCTCGCCTTCCGCCTGCTTCAGCGCATGGACGATATCGACGAAGCCGCGCGCGTCGAAGGTCTCCGGCGCGCCCTTGCGTGGCAGGAGGCCCCGCGCCGCGAGGATGCCGTCGTCCATGTGAAAGCCGTCCATCGGCAGGATTTCGGCGCTCTCGCCCCGGGCGAGCAGGCCATCGCGCAGGGCTTCGGCCAGCGTCGACTTGCCGGCCGCCGGCGGGCCGGCGAGACCGACGAGGAAGCGGCGCGCGTCTCCCGCGCGCCGCAACAGTGCATCCACGATCGTGGCAGGCGAAATCATGCTGCAACGGCCTCCGGCACCTTCGCCCCCGTCATGAAGGCGACGGCGTCAGACATGGTGTAGTCCTTGGGGTTGATGACGGTCAATCGGCGGCCGAGGCGGTGGATATGGATGCGGTCCGCCACCTCGAAGACATGCGGCATGTTGTGCGAGATGAGCACGATCGGAATGCCGCGCCGGCGCACGTCGAGGATGAGTTCCAGCACGCGCCGGCTCTCCTTGACGCCGAGCGCCGCCGTCGGCTCGTCGAGGATGATGACCTTGGAGCCGAAGGCCGCCGCGCGGGCCACGGCCACGCCTTGGCGCTGGCCGCCCGAGAGCGTTTCCACCGCCTGGTTGATGTTCTGGATCGTCATAAGGCCGAGTTCGGAGAGCTTGTCGCGGGCGAACTTCTCCATCGCGCCGCGGTCGAGCTTGCGGAAGACGCTGCCCATGACGCCCGGCGAGCGGATCTCGCGGCCGAGGAACATGTTGTCGGCGATCGAGAGCGCCGGCGAGAGCGCGAGGTTCTGGTAGACGGTCTCGATGCCGGCGCTGCGCGCCTCGATGGGCGAGCGGAAGGTGACGGGCTTGCCCTCCAGCCTGATCTCGCCCTCGTCCGGCGTAATGGCGCCGGAAATGGCCTTGATCATCGAGGACTTGCCCGCGCCGTTGTCGCCGATCACGGCGAGGATCTCGCCGGGATAGAGGTCGAAATCGGCATTGTCGAGGGCGGTGACGCGGCCGTAGCGCTTGACCAAACCGCGTGCGGTGAGAATGGGTTCGAGAGCCATCAGCCTGCTACCTTTCTGATCCACTGGTCGATTGCGACTGCCGAGATGATGAGGACGCCGATCAGGAGATAGGTCCATTGCGGGTCCGTGCCGATGAGGCGAAGGCCGAGCGAGAAGACGCCGACGATGAGTGCCCCGAAGATCATGCCGAGGATCGAACCGCGCCCGCCGAAGAGGGAGAGGCCGCCGATCACCACGGCGGTGATGGATTCGATATTGGCGAACTGGCCGGCGGTGGGCGAGACCGAGCCGATGCGGCCGATGAGCGCCCAGCCGGCGAGCGCGCAGATGAGGCCGGACAGCGTATAGACCGAGACCAGCATGCGCTTGACGTTGACGCCGGCAAGCTCCGCCGCGTCCGGATCGTCGCCGACGGCGTAGACATGGCGGCCCCAGGCGGTGTGGTTGAGCACGTACCAGAGGACGGCGACGAGCAGCACCATGGCGATGACGCCATAGGTGAAGACGGCGCTGCCGAGCTTCAGGTTGTTGCCGAAGAACTGCAGCAGCGGCGCGTTCGCGGCGATATCCTGCGAGCGGATCGTCTCGTTGGCCGAATAGAGGAAGTTCGAGGCGAGGATGATCTGCCACATGCCGAGTGTGACGATGAAGGGCGGCAGCTTCATGCGGGCGACGAGCAGGCCGTTGATATAGCCGCAGAGCGCGCCGCAGGCGAGGCCGCAGGCAACCGCCACCACCGGCGGCAGGCCGTAGCGGAAGGTGAACTGGCCCATGACGACGGAGGAGAGCACCATGATCGCGCCGACCGAAAGGTCGATACCGGCGGTCAGGATCACCAGCGTCTGCGCCGCGCCGACGATGCCGACGATGGCCACCTGCTGGAGAATGAGCGTCAGGGTGAAGGCGGAGAAGAACTTGCCGCCGAGAATGACGCCGAAGATCGCGACCGAAAGCACGAGAACGATCAGGGGCACGGCAGAGGGGCTGCCGTGGAGGAAATGCTGGAATTTCTGGATGGGCGTCTTGTCGCTCGTGTCGAAGGATGCGACCTGCGTCGAGCTGCCCGATAGCACCTTCTCGAATTCCTGCGAGGGTTGCGAACCCTGCGGGGGTTGCGAACCCTGCGGGGGCTGCGACCCGTGCGAGGCCGTCGTTGTTTCACTCATGATCCTGTCCTCCCTTCCGTGTGCCGACCGTCGCGGCATTGCCGGATGAAATCATGCATGGACGCATCGAGACGCCAGATGCCTGTCTGCCGCCCGCATGAACGTCTCTCCTCCGTCAGCGGTCATGACACATCACCGCCGTCCCCGAAGGAAAGGTGCTCACGTCTCTTTGAGATTGTCAAAAGTTCCGGGCGCGTCCTGCGCTGCCCGATCCGTCCATGGCGGATGGCCGGCCCGGTCATGCCGGGCCGGCGCGGGACCTTAGCCCCAGCACTTGTCCTTGCCGGCCTTGGTGTCGATGGATTCGACGCCCGGAGCCGGCTTGTCGGTGACGAGCGCGACGCCCGTATCGAAGAAGTCCTTGCCTTCGGTTGCCTTCGGCTTTTCACCCGTATCGGCGAACTTCTTGATCGCCTCGATGCCGAGGGAAGCCATCATCAGCGGATACTGCTGCGAGGTCGCGCCGATGACGCCGTCGATGACGTTCTGCACGCCCGGGCAACCGCCGTCGACCGACACGATCAGCACGTCCTTCTCCTTGCCGACGGCCTTCAGCGCTTCATAGGCGCCGGCAGCGGCCGGTTCGTTGATGGTGTGCACGACGTTGATGGACGGGTCCTTCTGCAGGAGGTTTTCCATGGCGGTGCGGCCGCCTTCCTCGTTGCCGTTGGTCACGTCATGGCCGACGATGCGCGGGTCATCCTCGTCGCCGATCTTGGTGATGTCCTTCACGTCGATGCCGAAGCCCTTCATGAAGCCCTGGTTGCGCAGGACGTCGACCGACGGCTGCGAGGGCGTCAGGTTCAGGAAGGCGATCCGCGCATCCTTCGCGCCATCGCCGAGCGTGGCGGCGGCCCACTTGCCGATCAGTTCGCCGGCCAAGAGGTTGTCGGTGGCAAACGTCATGTCGGCGGCGTCGAGCGGCTCGAGCGGCGTGTCGAGGGCGATGACGAGGAGGCCCGCATCACGCGCCTTCTGGACGGAGGGAACGATGCCCTTGGTGTCCGAAGCGGTGATCAGGATGCCCTTCGCGCCGTCCGCGATGCAGGTCTCGATGGCCGCGACCTGGCTTTCCGAGTCGCCGTCGATCTTGCCGGCATAGGACTTCAGCGTAACGCCGAGTTCCTTGGCTTTCGCTTCGGCGCCTTCCTTCATCTTGACGAAGAAGGGATTGGTGTCGGTCTTGGTGATCAGGCAGGCGGTGACGTCTGCGGCAGCGGCCGGGGACGAGAAGGCCACGCCAAGCGCAAGCGCGCCGAGAGCGGCGGAAACGATCGTCTTCTTCATGTAATCCTCCCAAGGACGAAACGGGATGCGCCCCTCTCCTGGGGCCATCCGGTCGCAGGAGCCGGGGTTCCTCCGCCGGCCGCCTTGCTTCCGTGACGAAGAAGAACACCAAAAGAAAAACCTGTCAATAAATAAATCGAATTGAATTATTAATTCGATGTGTCATGCTTCGGCAAAGAGCGGGCGAAGGCCCCGGCTGTATCGTTTCCGGTGGAAGAGCGGAACGCCAGCTTATAAGAGGACCGGAAGCGACGTTTTTCGCCACGACCGGCACGGGAGGAGACGATGACAGAGAATGCCGCGCCGGCACCCGCGTCGCCGGCCGAAATCCTCGATCCGAGCGGAGGCGCCAACCAGGTGCGCGTACGCGCCTATAACGAGCGCCTCGTCATGTCGCTGGTGCGCCGGCACGGCAGCCTTTCCAAGGCGGAGATCGCCCGGCGCAGCGGGCTTTCCGCCCAGACCGTGACCGTCATCATGCGCGCGCTGGAGGCCGAAGGGCTTTTGATGCGCGGCGCGCCGATGCGCGGCAAGGTGGGCCAGCCCTCCGTTCCCATGCTGCTCAACCCCGACGCCGTCTACTCCTTCGGCCTGAAGATCGGCCGGCGCAGCGCCGATCTCGTGATGATGGATTTCGTCGGCGGCATTCGGCGCGAGGTTCGCCGCACCTATCCCTATCCCATGCCCGGCCCGCTGCTTTCCTTCGTGGAGGAAGGCCTTGCGGAACTGGAGGCCATGATCACGCCCGCCGAGCGCACCCGCATAACCGGCTTCGGCGTCGCCGCACCCTTCGAGCTGTGGAGCTGGGCGCGCGAGGTGGGCGCGCCGCAGGAGGACATGGACCAGTGGCGCGGCGTCGATCTCGAAGCCGAGATCGCCCGGCGCGTGCCCTACCCGGTCATGTTGCAGAACGACGCCACCAGCGCCTGCGCCGCCGAGCTCGTCTTCGGCCTCGGCCCGCAATATCCCGACTTCCTTTATCTGTTCATCGGCTCCTTCATCGGCGGCGGCGTGGTGCTCAATTCCGCGCTCTTCACCGGGCGCACCGGCACGGCCGGCGCGATCGGCCCGCTGCCCGTGCAGGGGCGCAACGGCGAGACGGTGCAGCTCCTCAAGATCGCCTCGATCTACCGGCTGGAGAACCTTCTTCGCGAGCATGGCATCGATCCCAGCCCGCTCTGGTATTCGCCCGACGGCTGGGTCGATTTCGGCGCGCCGCTCGACATCTGGATCGAGGACATGGCGGCCGCGCTCGCCCAGGCGGTCGTCGCCTCGGCCTCCGTCATCGACTTTTCTGCCGTCGTCATCGACGGAGGCTTTCCGGGCTGGGTGCGCACACGCGTCGTCGCCGAGACCCGGGCCGCCATCGACCGGCTCGACCTGCAGGGTGTCACCCTACCCGAGATCGTCGAGGGCGCCGTCGGCAGCAGTGCCCGCTCGATCGGCGGGGCGAGCCTGCCGCTCTTCTCCCGTTACCTGCCGGACCAGAATGTCCTCTTCAAGGAGCTTGCCTGAATGCTGAAAGGCCTCGACCCCATCCTCAGCCCCGAACTGCTCTCGACCCTGCGCGCCATGGGCCATGGCGACGAGATCGCGATCGTCGACGGCAACTATCCCGGCGTCGAGCACGCCCGCCGGCTGGTGCGCCTCGACGGCGTGGCGCTGATCCCCGCCCTCAACGCCGTGCTCTCGGTGATGCCCGTCGACGATTTCGTGGAAGAGGCGATCTTCCGCTCCACCTATCGGCAGGAGCGCGACAGGCTGGAACCGGTGCATCGCGAGATCATCGACTGCTGCGCGTCGCATGAGCCGGAGCGCGCGGTCGTGCCGCTGGTCGGCGCGGACTTCTACAATCGCGTGCGCGCCGCCCATACGCTGGTGCAGACCAGCGAGCCGCGGCTCTATGCCAATGTCATCCTGCGCAAGGGCGTCATCTATCCCTGAGACGGCTTGAAAGAACCGGGCCGGCGTGATTGTCTCGCGCGACATTGAAGGCGGGCAAGGCGGGAGTATCGCATGCGGGTTCTGGTGGTGGAAAACGACAAGGTGACCTTGCTCGGGCAGGTCGGCGTGGCGCTTGAGGAAGCGGGGGCCGCGCTCGACATCTGCCGCCCCCATGCCGGCGACGCCCTTCCCGCGGATGACGGCGGATACGACGCCATCGTCGTCATGGGCGGCCCCCAGAACGCCCTCGACGACGCGCGCCATGCCTATCTGCCGGCGCTGGCCGCGCTGATGCGGCGGTTCGGCGAGGCGGACAAGTCCGTGCTCGGCGTCTGCCTCGGCAGCCAGCTTCTCGCCCGGGCCTACGGCGCGGAAAACCACATCGGCACCGCGCCGGAATTCGGCTGGTGCACGGTATCGACGACGCAGGAAGGCGCGGCCGATCCGGTGCTTTCCGCCGCCGCCGGCGCGTTCCCGATCTTCCAGTGGCACAGCGACACCTTCACGCTGCCGGAAGGGGCGGTGCGGCTCGCCACCAACGGCGCCGCCGAGAACCAGGCCTTCCGCATCGGCCGCGCCAGCTACGGCACGCAGTTCCACTTCGAGGCGAACCGGCAGGTCGTCACTGAATGGGCGGCCATCTTTCCCGATGTCATCGAGGGCAATGCGCCCGGTTGGCTGCAACGCCACGCCACGCTTGCCGCCGAAAGCGGGCCGGATGCCGACGCGACCGGGCTTGCCCTTGCGCGTGCCTTCGTGGCGACCATCAGGGCGGCCGATGACGCCCGCCGGGTCGCTTAGCCGATCATCGCTGCAAAGCGCCGGGCGGCGGCATTCAGCACCTCCCGCGCAAAGCCTGAAAAACCGATCACGAGGCCCTGCCGCGGCGGGTTGGTGACGGCCATGGCCGAGAGGGCGCGGGCACCGAGGCCCGCCTGGCGGGCGATCTCGACGGCCTCGATATCGTCAAGCGACTCCGGCAGACCGGCGACAAGGTGAAGGCCCTGATCCGGCACCGCGACCGTAAGGTTCCTCGCCCCGGCAAGCCCGGCCACCAGCGCATCTCGCGCGGCCTCGGCGTGTCGGCGGGCACGGCGGAGATGGGCGGCGAAATGGCCTTCGCGGATAAGGTCTGTGAGGGCGGCTTCCGCCAGCGTCGGCGGGCTGCGGTCGGAGCGGCTGCGCAGCGACACCATGGTATCCAGCAACGGATCGGGAATCACCGCATAGCCGAGGCGCAGGCCCGGGAAGAGCACCTTGGAGAAGGTGCCGAGATAGATCACGCGGCCGCTGTCGTCCATGCCCTGCATGGCGGCGAGCGGCGGGCCGGCGAAGCGGAACTCGCTGTCGTAATCGTCCTCAAGGATCCAGCCGCCGGTTTGCCGCGCCCAGTCGATGAGGGCGAGGCGGCGGCGCATGCTCATGGTCACGCCGAGCGGGAACTGGTGCGAGGGCGTGACATAAACGGCGCGGGCGCCCGGCGCGGCGAGCGCTATATCCGCTCCCTCCCCGTCCACGGCAAGGCCGGTGAGCTGCAGGCCATTGCCGGCAAAGGCGGCGCGGGCGCTGGGATAGCAGGGATCCTCGATCATCACCCGATCGCCCGGCGACAGCGCGCTGCGAATGAATAGGTCGATGCCCTGCTGGGTACCCGTCGTGATGACGATGGAGCGCGCCTCGCAGCGCACGCCGCGCGCCTGCCGCAGATAGGCGGCGATCGCCTGACGCAGCGCCGCCCCGCCGCGCGGGTCGCCGTATTGGAAATGTTCCGGGCCGGGGCGGGTGAGATGACGCGACAGCAGCGTGCGGAAAAGGTTCAGGGTACGCGTATCCGCCATGGCGACGCCAAGCGTGCCGGGCAGCGGCATTTTCGGCGCGATCGCCTCCGCCTCCACTGGGAGGGCCGGCCTCAGCATCGGCACACGGTCGGCGACGAAGGTGCCGGCGCCGGTGCGCGCAACCGCGTAGCCTTCGGCGATCAGCGTCTCGAAGGCGGCGACCACGCTGCCGCGCGAGGTCTTCAGCCGCCGGGCCAGATCGCGCGAGGGCGGCAGCTTGCTGCCGGGCGGGATGTCGCCCGCCTCGATCAGGCGGCGCAGTTCCCGGTAAAGCGCCGGGGTCCGCCGGCCCGCCGGCGGCAGGACGGGAATGAGCGCGGACCAATCCGGCGGATTGGTCCTGCTTTTTTCCTCTGAATTGGTGCTTTTTCGATCCAATGCCATGGCGCACCATGGCGGCATCGTCGTCGAAAGGCAATATATCCATGAGCATCCCCATGAGCGCAGAGACCGCTTCCTACCCCGTGACCCCACGCAACCGCGTCAAGCGCATGCACGAGCGCGCCAGCTACGACCGCGAAGCCGTGTACGCGATCCTCGATACCGCGATGCTCTGTCAGGTGGCCTATGTCATCGACCGCCAGCCCTATGCGACGCCGACGCTGTTCTGGCGCAGGGGCGACACGCTCTACTGGCACGGCTCCTCCGCCAGCCGCATGCTGCGGCACCTGAAGGCCGGCACGCCCGCCTGCCTCACCGTCGCCCATCTCGACGGGCTGGTGCTCGCCCGCTCCGGTTTCAACCATTCGGCCAACTACCGCTCCGCCATGTGCTTCGGCACCGCGCGGCTGGTGGAGGACCCCGAAGAGAAGATCGAGGCGATGCGCGACGTCGTCGACCGCTTCTACCCGGAGCGCAGCGCGCTGCTGCGCCCCATCACCGTGCAGGAGGCGAAGGCGACCACAATCATCGCCATGCCCATCGAAGAGGCCGCAGCCAAGGTGCGCGCCAAGGGCGTGGGCGACGACGAGGAGGATTTTGCCCTACCGATCTGGGCCGGTGTCATCCCCGTCACCACGGTGCTCGGCGCGGCCGAGACCTGTCACCGGCTGGTGCCGGGCGTCGAGAAGCCGCAGACGCTGTCGCTCTTCCCCGAGGGCGGGCGGCTGGATACGGCGCTGCGGGAGGGTCAGCGGCTTTACGAGGGCGGCTGAAGCCGCCCGCGCGGAGGGCTACACCGTCTCCCAGCCGTCCTTCTCGCTGGCGCGGTAGATGGCGTCGATGAGCTTCTGGTTGTTCACCGAGCTTTCCAGCGTCACCACCTCCTCGTTCTCGCCGAGCGCGGCGCGGGTGAAGGCTTCGGCCTGGCGCTTGTACTGGCGGGCGTCCTGGAAGCGGAAATGCTGGCTTTCGCTGTGGCTCTGGTTGGCCAGCTCGATCTCCTCCGCACCGTAGCGGTCGGCATTGAAGGGGGACTTCACCTCGATGAAGCCCTTGTCGCCGTGGAAGACCATGACCTGGCGATGGGCGAGCTGGGTGGAGATGTAGAAGGAAAGCTCGAAATCGCCGAAATCGGCGCGCACGCTGGAATAGATGTCCGTGCCGAATTCCGGATCGCGGTCGGTGCTCGCCTGCACGCGCAGCGGCTCCTTGCCGGTGACGAAGCGGGTGGAGATGGTCGGGTAGACGCCGATATCCGGCAGGCCGCCGCCGCCGAGCGCCGGCACGTTGCGCATGTTGCCGGGATCGCGGTTGAAATAGGTGAAGGCCCCCTGCACATGGCGCAGCCGGCCGATGGCGCCTTCGGCCAGAAGCGAACGGACCTTGCGCCAGACGGGGCTGTAGGTGACCATGTAGGCCTCGGCGATCAGCACCCTGTTGCGGTCGCGCGCCTCGATCAATGCGCCGATCTCGCCGGCATCGAGCGCGATCGGCTTTTCGCACAGCACATGCTTGCCGGCATCGGCCGCCTTGATCGACCATTCCACATGCTGGGAGGTGGGCAGCGGGATATAGACCGCGTCGACAAGGTCGGAGGCCAGCATCTCCTCATAGGAGCCGAAGGCATGCGGCACGGAGAAACGGTCCGCCATGGCGCGGGCCTTGGCAAGGTCGCGGCTGGCGATGGCGGTGACGACGCAGTTCTCCGCATCCTGAATGGCCGGCACGACGAGCTCGCGGCCGATCTTGGCCGTCGAGAGGATTCCGAAACGCAGCATGGTGAGCTCTCCCTGATTGCGCGGGGAGACTATTCGCGAGGCGGACTCCCCGCAAGCATCCGAAGCTGCAAAAAATCGGGACGCCACGCCGGCTTCAGGCGGACGCGCGATAGCGGAAGAAATCCACGAAGGCGCGCAGCGCCGGGCGCATCTGGCGGCGCGTCGGATAGTAGATCGAAAAGCCGTCGAAGGGCGGGCACCAGTCCTCCAGCACGGGCACGAGGCTGCCGTCCGCGATATCCCCGGCGACGCGCTGGTCGAAGATATAGGCAAGGCCCGCGCCGTCCATCGCGGCGGCGCGCATGAGCCGCTGGTCGGAGACGATGAGCGGGCCGTTGACGTCGACCGTGACCTGCCGCCCGTCCTTTTCAAGCTCCCAGCGGTAAAGGAGGCCGCTGGAAAAACGGCGGCGGATGCAGCGGTGCTGCATGAGATCGCGCGGCTGGAGGGGTTTGGGATGCCGTTCGAAATAGGAGGGCGCGCCGACGATGAGGCCACGCCAGGGGCCGCTGACACGCGCGGCCACCATATCCGCCTCCAGATGCTCGCCGAGGCGCAGGCCCGCGTCGAACCCCTTTTCGACGATATCCTCGAAGCGGTCGTCAGTGCGAAGCTCCAGCTCGATCTCGGGATAGGCCAGCAGGAAGGCGCCGAGGCGCGGCATGACGATCTCCTCCGCGGCGATCAGCGGCATGGTGATCCGCAGCGGACCGGCGGGGCGACCCTGCCGGTCGGCAAGCGCCTCCATGACATTGCCGATGTCGGACAGCGCCGGAGCCAGCGTATCGAGCAGCAGCCGGCCCTCCTCGGTCGGCGCGACGGAGCGGGTGGTGCGGGCGAGGAGCCGCACGCCGAGGCTCGCCTCGAGCGCCGAGACGGCATGGCTGACGGCCGACGGCGCGACGGCGAGTTCGGCCGCCGCCTTGCGGAAGGAACGCGCCTCCGCAACGACGGCAAGCACGGCGAGTTGGGAAAGCTGGGTGCGGTTCATTGTTCCAACAGATAGAACAAGCTGTTGGCTTTTGCAGCAATTTTCAGACGAAGCGTCGCGCTCTAGATTGTACCTTACCGGACGACGGCGGACTGACGCCCCCCCCCCGGCCTGGACCTCTCCCGGTCCCGAGCAAAAGGATTTTGCCATGAAACACAGACAACTCGGCAGCCTCGACGTTTCGGCCCTCGGCCTCGGCTGCATGGGCATGAGCCATGCCTATGGTCCCTCCAGCGACGAGACGGCGGCGATCAGGACGCTGCACCGCGCCATCGATCTCGGCATCACCCTGTTCGACACGGCCGAAGTCTACGGTCCGTACAAGAACGAAATCCTCGTCGGCAGGGCGCTGAAGCCGGTGCGCGACAAGGTGGCGATCGCGACGAAATTCGGCTTCCGCATCGACGACACGAAGCCGTCCGCCGAGATGATCGCGGGCACGGACAGCCGACCGGAAAATGTGAAGGCCGTCGCCGAGGCTTCGCTGAAGCGGCTCGGCGTGGAGGTGATCGATCTCTTCTATCAACACCGCGTCGATCCGGCCGTGCCGATCGAGGAGACGGTGGGCGCGATGGCCGAGCTGGTGCGCGAAGGCAAGGTGAAGGCGCTCGGCCTTTCTGAAGCCGGCGCGGAGACAATCCGCCGGGCGCATGCCGTGCACCCCATCGCCGCCGTGCAGAGCGAATATTCGCTGTGGACCCGCGAGGTCGAGGAGAACGGCGTGCTCGACATCTGCCGGGACCTCGGCATCGGCTTCGTGCCCTTCAGCCCACTCGGGCGCGGCGTGCTGACCGGCGCGCTGAAGAAGCTCGACGGCCTTTCCGCCGATGACTTCCGCCGTTCGCTGCCGCGTTTTGCGGCGGAGAACTTCGACGCCAACCTGGCGCTTGTGGCCCTGCTGGAGGAGATGGCGCAGGAGAAGGGCGTAGCGCCAGCGCAACTTGCGCTCGCCTGGGTGCTGGCGCAGGGCGACTTCATCGTGCCGATCCCCGGCGCGAGCAAGGTGCCGCATCTGGAGCAGAATGCGGCGGCAGCCGATGTGGCCCTGACGAAGGAAGAGGCGGGCAGGCTCGGCGAGCTGCTTTCGCCGGCGCGGGTTGCCGGCGGGCGCTATTCGCAGCGCATGGCCGCGATGGCGAACCGCTGATCAGTCCCGTTTGATCGCGGCGAGGACCGTCCAGAGGTCCGCGCCGGTCTCGAAGGACGCGGCATTGGCGCGAAAGCCGATATCGGCGGAGATGAGGTCCAGCATGTCCTCCGCCGGGTCGCGCTGAGCGGCCGCGGGGTTGGCGATGTTCCGCGCCGCCCGCTCGGCCCGCGCGGTCTCGCTCGCCATGCCCTGGAGGGCGGTGTTCATGATGCCGGCAATCTGCATGGCGGGTCGCCTCGTTGATCCGGCCTCCTTCTACAGCACGGTTCTTTCCATCGCATGAACGCCGCCCTGCACCGTTTCGGCACAGGGCGCGTCACCGATCCGCTTGTAGAAGAAGGTCGTCGCGCAGTAGCGGCCGTCCGGGTAGAGCGCATAGTCCGGGATGACGCCGGCGCGCTGCCAGCCGAGGCGCTCATAGACCGTCTCCGCCGGACTGCCGGTCGCCGTGTCGAGCACCAGCACGGTCTTGCCGCGTCGGGCCGCCTCCGCCTCCGCAAGCGCCATCAGCGCGCGGGCAAGGCCGCGGCCGCGCTCGCTTTCCATGACGAGCAGCTTCTTCACATCCGCCCGGTGCGGCTGGTTCGGCATCTGGCGGATGCCGACCTGCACCGTACCGACGATCCGGCCCGCCCGCTCCGCGGCGAAGAGCAGCGTCGCCTCCTCGCCGACCGCCGTCGCCACACCTTCCCAGAAGGGCAGCGCATCGGCCGGCCCATAGGGCGCCATGAAGCCGACGGAGGCGCCGCCGGCAACGCAATCGGCCAGCACGTCGGCAAGCTCGCCCATGCGGGCGCGGGTTTCGATCTCGTCGAGCAGCCTGATCTCGCTCATCTTTTCCTGCCTCAATTGCGGCCTCGATCCAGCAGCACGGCGTAATGCGCCGTCGTGCTGCCGGGGTTCTCGAAGACGTGTCCCTCGGTGATGCTCATGTAGAGGCAGTCACCAGGGCGAAGGTCGTGCACGGTTTCGCCGACCGTCATGCGCAATGCGCCGGAGAACAGCCAGACGTGCTGCGTCATGCCCGCCTTGGCCGTTTCCGGCGGATAGGCGATGCGCGCGCCGGCCGGGAACGCCACGTCGATCACCTCGACCCGCGAGGCCGTGTTCGGGGCCGAGACGGCGCGGCGCTGGTAGCCGGTCTCGGGGTCGCGCCAGACGGTCTGCGCCTCGCGGCGCGACAGCGGATCGCCCGCCCCTTCGGAAAAGGCGAAGAAGGCGGAGAGCGTCAGGTCCAGCGCGGCGCAGAGCCGCGACAGGAGCTGCGCCGTGGGACTGGCCTCGCCGCGCTCGATGCGCGAGATCATCGCCCGGCTGACGCCGGAGGCGCCGGCCAGATCGTCGAGGGTCTGACCGTGCGCCACGCGTAGCAGCCGGAGACGCTCGCCGATGGCGCTTTCCAGGGGATCGGTTTCATTTTCCATGATAAGAGAATATTTATCCCTTATAATGGAGTCAATGCGCATCGTGCCCGCCCGAAAATAAATCCGGCCCATGCCGCTCCGGCGACAATGCGCCATGGCGGCGACGGATATGGTGGCCCGGCAGAATCAGGAGGGCGGACGGATGACAGGTGAAGCGCAGCGGGCATCCTCGCTCTTTTCCATCACCGCCATCGTCGTATCGATGACCCTTGTGGCCATCGGCAACGGGGTCATGCTCGCCTATGTGCCCTATGTGCTGTCGCAGACCGGCGCACCATCCTGGACACCGGGCGCGACCGTCACGACCATGGCCTTCGGCGGGCTGATCGGCTGCGTCATCGCCGGGCCGGTCATCCGCCGCGTCGGCCATGCCCGGGCCTTCTCCTGCTCGCTGGCGCTGGTCATCATCGCCGCCTTCCTCGTGGCGCTCGGCGTCACCCCCCTGCTCTGGGTGCTGGCGCGCGGCATCTACGGCATCGCGGGCAACGGCAATTTCATCATCGCCCAGAGTTGGCTGAACCATGCGAGCGACAACCGCTGGCGCGGCAAGGCCATGTCGTTCTTCTACATGGCCTATGTGCTCGGCCTTGGCGTCGGCGCGTGGATTTTCGGCCGGATGCCGGCGGACGGCAACCTCGCCCCGCTCGTCACCATCTTCGTGACCACCGTCGCGCTGCTGCCGATCGGCCTGACCCGGCTGCCCAATCCGCCGCCGCCCGCCCGCGTCAATCTCGACTTCGCCATGGCCTGGCGCAATTCGCCGGTCGCGCTCATCGGGGTGCTCGCCTCGGGCGGGCTTTCCATGGTCGTGCAGGGCTTCACGCCGATCTATGCCGCCACCAACAATGCCGGCCAGACGGACGTCGCCCTCCTGATGTTCGTCATGCAGTTCGGCCTCATCTTCGTGCAGTACCCGCTCGGCACGCTTTCCGACCGCATCGACCGGCGCATCGTACTGATCTTCACCTGCCTGCTGATCACCGGCGCGGCGGTGGCCGCGCTCTTCGTGTCCTTCAGCGCCTTCGTGCTGCTGATGGTCGTCTTCGCGTTGTGGGCCGGCGCGGTGGAGAGCGTCTATTCCATCGCCAACGCCCATGCCAACGACCGCACGGACCCCGAGGATTTCGTGCCGCTGGCCTCCACGCTGCTCGTCGCCTGGTCCACCTCCGCGACCATCGTTCCGCTCGGCGTGACGGCGCTGACGCCGGTCTTCGGCCCGCAGACCTTCATCTATGCGGTCATAGGCGTGGCGATGCTCTATGCCGCCTTCGTCGCCGGCCGGTTGCGGCGGCGCGAGACCGTGCCGCCGGAGGCGCGGGAGAATTTCGAGATCCGCAGCGCGCAGGTGCCGAATGCCGGCGCGCTGGTGGAAGGCCAGAAAGCCCCGGAATAGCGGCGCTTGCGGCGAAGAAACGGTTCATTTACCGCTTTCCGCGAGTCGTGCGCGCTGCTATATGGCGCGCATGAGCACCAATAATTCGACGCCCCTCGACCATATCCGCAACTTCTCGATCGTGGCCCATATCGACCACGGCAAGTCGACGCTCGCCGACCGGCTGATCCAGTCGACCGGCGGCCTTGCCGATCGCGAGATGTCGGAACAGGTTCTCGACAACATGGATATCGAGCGCGAGCGCGGCATCACCATCAAGGCCCAGACGGTGCGCCTGCACTACAAGGCCAATGACGGCGAGACCTATGTGCTGAACCTCATCGACACGCCCGGCCACGTCGACTTCGCCTACGAGGTCTCGCGCTCGCTGTCGGCCTGCGAAGGCTCGCTGCTGGTGGTCGACGCTTCCCAGGGCGTGGAAGCCCAGACGCTCGCCAACGTCTACCAGGCGATCGACAACAACCACGAACTGGTCACCGTCCTCAACAAGATCGACCTGCCGGCGGCCGAACCGGACCGCATCAAGGAGCAGATCGAGGAAGTGATCGGCATCGACGCCTCCGACGCCGTGCTCATCTCGGCCAAGACGGGCCTCGGCATTCCCGACGTGCTGGAAGCCATCGTCCAGCGCCTGCCCGCGCCGAAGAGCGAGGGCGGCGAGAAGGCACCGCTGAAGGCGCTGCTGGTCGACAGCTGGTACGACACCTATCTCGGCGTCATGGTTCTCGTGCGCGTCATCGAGGGCCGGCTTTCCAAGGGCCAGACCGTGCGCATGATGGGCACGGACGCGAAATACACCGTCGAGCGCGTCGGCGTGCTGACGCCGAAGATGGTGGCGATGGATTCGCTCGGCCCGGGAGAGATCGGCTTCATCACCGCCTCGATCAAGGAAGTGGCCGATACCCGCGTCGGCGACACGATCACCGAGGACAAGCGCCCGACCGCCAAGGCCCTGCCGGGCTTCAAGCCGGCCCAGCCGGTCGTCTTCTGCGGCCTCTTCCCGGTCGATGCGGCCGATTTCGAGGACCTGCGCTCGGCGATGGGCAAGCTGCGCCTCAACGACGCCTCGTTCTCCTTCGAGATGGAAAGCTCGGCGGCGCTCGGCTTCGGCTTCCGCTGCGGCTTCCTCGGCCTCCTGCATCTCGAAATCATCCAGGAGCGCCTGGAGCGCGAATTCGACCTCGACCTGATCGCGACCGCACCTTCGGTCGTCTATCAGCTCTACATGACCGACGGCTCGATGCGCGAGCTGCACAACCCGGCCGACATGCCCGACGTCGTGAAGATCTCGGAAATCCACGAGCCGTGGATCCGTGCAACGATCCTGACGCCGGACGACTATCTCGGCGGCATCCTCAAGCTCTGCCAGGACCGCCGCGGCATCCAGGTCGAACTGACCTATGTCGGCACGCGCGCCATGCTGACCTACGACCTGCCGCTCAACGAAGTCGTCTTCGACTTCTACGACCGCCTGAAGTCGATTTCCAAGGGCTACGCCTCCTTCGACTACCAGATCACCGACCACCAGGAAGGCCATCTGGTGAAGATGTCGATCCTCGTCAACGGCGAGCCGGTCGACGCGCTTTCCATGATGGTGCACCGCATGGCCGCCGAAAAGCGTGGCCGCGACATGTGCGAGAAGCTCAAGGAGCTGATCCCGAAGCACATGTTCAAGATCCCGATCCAGGCCGCCATCGGCGGCAACGTGATCGCCCGCGAGACCATCTCGGCGCTGCGCAAGGACGTGACCGCCAAGTGCTACGGCGGCGACGCCACCCGCAAGCGCAAGCTGCTCGACAAGCAGAAGGCCGGCAAGAAGCGCATGCGCCAGTTCGGCAAGGTGGAAATCCCGCAGGAAGCCTTCATCGCGGCGCTCAAGATGGGCGACGAATAAGGGGCAGCCCCACTACAGAGACGGAAAAGGCCGCGGATCGCTCCGCGGCCTTTTTCATATTCCATGATGCAACCTGCTTACTGGCCGACCGACGAAACCATGACGGCGTCGCCGTTTTCGATCGAGACCCAGCGGCCGGCGTGGAACGACGCCTGGCGCTTCAGGTAGCGATAGGGCGTCTCGGTCCACAGCTTCACCTCGTTGTTGAGGTTGTCGAGGATGTAGTCGCCCTGGGCGGTACGCAGGGTCAGGACGGCATGGCCTTCACCGTCGGGCTTGCGCACGACGGTGATCAGGAGATCGCCGGCGGCAAAGCCCTTTTCCATCAGCATCCGGCGCTTGAGGAGCACGAAGTCCTCGCAGTCGCCGGCGCCGTCCGGATAGGACCAGATCTCATCGACGCCGTGCAATTCCTTGTCGGTCATCGGGGTGATGTCGCGATTCACTCTGGCATTGATCTCGCGCACGATGGACCAGCCGAAATCCGTGACCTTGGCGGGCGCGGTGCGCACACCGGCGCGGCATTCGGACTTGTGGGTCTGACAGAATTCGTAATGGCCGATCGGCTGCGAGGTGACGCCGCCCACCTTCATGGACAGCGCCGATGCCGGTGCGGTGAAAGCCGAGGAAGAAGAAACGAGAACTGCGAGAACCGCCGCAATCCCAGCCTTCGCACCAATCATTCGTGCCATGGAACGTCCCCTAATCGTTAACAAAGAGTTAACGGTGAGAAGGACCTTTCGTCAATCATCAGAATTCGCGAAGCTGGATTATGGTTAAAATGCGACCGATCCGGCGCGCCCGCGCCTTACGCTCCGCGGGCGAGGGTCTCCGCGGCCTCGAGGATCTTCGCGATATCCTGCGGGCGCGACAGGCGATGGTCGCCGTCGCGGATCATGGTCAGCACGACGTCGTCGCCGGAAAGATGCTCCATCAGGCGCACGGCATGGGCATAGGGCACGTCGGGATCGGCCATGCCCTGCAGGATATGCACGGGGCAACCGGTCTCGATGATGCCGGTCAGCACGCGGTTCGCCCTTCCGTCCTCGATGAGCTTCAGCGTGTAGATGTTCGGATCGGGGCCATAGGGCGTCGGCTCCTCGAACTGGCCGCGCTCGGCAAGCGCCGTGCGCTCGGCCTCCGTCAGGTTCGGCTCGATCAGCTCGGAGGTGAAATCCGGCGCGGGGGCGATGAGGACGAGACCGGCGACCTCGATGCCGTTCCTGCCGGCAAGTTCCGCGACGGCGCGCAGCGCGATCCAGCCGCCCATGGACGAACCGACGAGGACGAGGCGGCGCGACCCGATGGTTTTGGCGGCATGATCGATCACGGCGAGCGACTCTTCCAGCCAGCGTGAGATGGTGCCGTCGACGAAGGCGCCGCCGGAAACGCCGTGGCCCGAATAGTCGAAGCGCACGCAGCCGGTGCCGAGGCGGGCGGCAAGGGCAGCAAGCTCCACGGCCTTGGTGCCGGACATGTCGGAGCGATAGCCGCCGAGCCAGACGAAATGGGCGAGCGCATTGCCGGAAGCCGGCGCCTCAAGCGAGACGGCGATGCGCCGTGCGTCATCCCCCTCGCCGACCGTGATGAAATCCGCCGCCGCGCCATTACCGTTCGCCATCGTCATACATATCTCCTTTTCGTGCGCCCACCGGCGGAAAACCGCGTGCCGACCGGCCTTTTGCCGAGAGCTAGACCAGATTCGCCCTCGCAAGGACAGGTGGTGATTTTTTCCGCGGGGCATGCTATTGACTTCCCAAGCGCGATCAACACATTGCCGACAAACGCCGCATTTCGGGCGAAACGGCCCGATCGTCGCACAGATTCATACCCGTCGAAACAGTCGAGGAGACCACGACCATTCGCAGACCTTTCAAAGCGGAAGCCCCCGTCAAAGACGGCCCGCGTTCCAACAGGGAAATCCGGATTCCCCGCGTCCAGCTCATCGATGCCGAAGGCACCAACCACGGCACCGTTCCGACAGATCAGGCACTTCGCATGGCCGAAGAAGCCGGCCTCGATCTCGTTGAGATCTCGCCGAA
Organism: Shinella zoogloeoides; assembly: GCF_022682305.1. Classification (NCBI taxonomy): domain Bacteria; kingdom Pseudomonadati; phylum Pseudomonadota; class Alphaproteobacteria; order Hyphomicrobiales; family Rhizobiaceae; genus Shinella; species Shinella zoogloeoides. Next base: position 4,144,774 of record NZ_CP093528.1, on the reverse strand, counting down.
CTCCGAACCGCCTGTCTGCAAGATCCTTGACCTTGGCAAGCTGAAATACGCCAACCAGAAGAAGGCGGCCGAAGCGCGCAAGAAGCAGAAGATCGTCGAGATCAAGGAAATCAAGATGCGCCCGAACATCGACACCCATGACTATGAGGTGAAGATGAAGGCCATGAACCGCTTCTTCGACGAAGGCGACAAGGTCAAGGTGACGCTGAAGTTCCGCGGCCGCGAAATGGCCCACCAGGAACTCGGCATGAAGCTGCTGCTGCAGGTGAAGGAAGACACCCTGGCCATCGCCAAGGTCGAAGCCGAGCCGAAGCTCGAAGGCCGCCAGATGATGATGGTGCTCGCTCCCAAGTGAGCCCCGTCGCCGGCGCCATGCACTGAACGGATCAAGCCGTCCTCCGGGGCGGCTTTTCCATTTCCGGCCGGAATCCACGCTTTCCGAGGAATCCGGTTGCGCTTTTCGGGGACATCGGTTACAAGCCGCCGTCCGAACGGTCCGGCAGGGCATGCCGTGGCCGTTCTTTACGCTGGAGAGGCGCCTTCGTCAGTGCCTCTCGAATTCAAGAAGAATGGAGTAGCAAAATGCCCAAGATGAAGACGAAGTCGTCTGCCAAGAAGCGGTTCAAGATCACCGCGACCGGCAAGGTCGTCGCTGCCGCTGCCGGCAAGCGCCACGGCATGATCAAGCGTACCAACAAGTTCATTCGCGACGCCCGCGGCACCATGGTGCTGGCTGAGCCCGATGGCAAGAAGGTCATCAAGAACTACCTGCCGAACGGTCTCTGAGACTCATCGCGCAATTGATACGTTAAGGAGATCATGACATGGCACGTGTAAAACGCGGCGTTACTTCCCACGCCAAGCACAAGAAGACGCTGAAGGCAGCCAAGGGTTTCTACGGCCGCCGCAAGAACACCATCCGCGCCGCCAAGGCTGCGGTTGATCGTTCCAAGCAGTTCGCCTACCGCGACCGCAAGGTCAACAAGCGCAACTTCCGCGCTCTCTGGATCCAGCGCATCAACGCTGCCGTCCGCGAGCACGGCCTGACCTACGGCCGCTTCATCGACGGCCTGAACAAGGCTGGCATCGAAGTCGACCGCAAGGTGCTTTCGGACATGGCGATCCATGAGACCGCAGCTTTCGGCGCGCTCGTCGCAGCCGCCAAGAAGGCTCTGGAATACCTCAAGGATTCCGGCACGAAGAACGAGTTTGAGGCGGCCGTCAACTAACCGGCGCTCACAACAAATCTTCGCTTCGTTGTGAAACCCGCGCCGGGGAACCGGTGCGGGTTTTTGTTTGGATTTCGGAACTGAACCATGGACGGCACGCTGACCGACCTCAACGCGATCCCCGACATGACCGACGGCGACGTCGAGAGGCTGCTGGCCGCGCTGACGCGCGAGACCCGCCGGGTCGAGCGCGTGGAGCTTTCCTTCGGCGCCGTCTGGATCAAGCGCTACGGCACGGAGCGTCCTCCGATCTGGACGAAGGCGCAGACGACACTTGCCCGCCTCTTCGGCCAGCCGTTCCTGCGCCCCTCGCCCTCTCTCGACGGCAAGGGCATGATCGCGCGGGAAATCCGCCGTATCGGGGCCTTCGCCGCCCAAGGCGTGCCCGTTCCGAAGGTGCTTTATTCTTCCGGCTCCGCGCTCGTGCTTTCCGACGTCGCGCCGACCGTGACCGCCCGCCTCGACGTGCTGCACGATACGGAACCTGCCGCCCATGACGCCCTGCTCGTCGCCTGCGCCGCCCATCTCGGCGCGCTGCACGGCAAGGGCCTCTGCCATGGCCGCCCGCATCCGCGCGACTTCTTCGTGGCCGGCGAACGCAGTATCGGCTTCATGGATTTCGAGGAGGAGCCGGAGGCTGCCATGCCGCTCGCCACCGCCCAGGCGCGCGACCTCTGGCTGCTCTTCCTCCAGCTTACCGACCGCGCCCGCCTCGGCGAAGCGACGGCTCAGAAAGCCTATGCCGCCTGGCGCACCAACGCGCCGCCCGCCGCCGAGGCGGAACTGAGAGAAATGCTCCGGTTCCTCGGCAAGTTTTTGTCGCCAACCCGATTGATCGGGCGCGTGCACATGGGTAGTGATCTGCGACGCTTCCTCGCCGCAACCCGCTATCTCCAGGGGGTTCTTCTGCCTCCCCGCCCGGCCGACGCAAGCAAAGCAGGTAAAGATGACTGAACTCGACACACTGGAACTTAGGCTCCTTTCCGACGTCGCCGCGGCCTCCGACGAGGCGGCGATCGAAGCCGTGCGCGTCGGCGCGCTCGGCAAGAAAGGCTCCGTCTCGGAACTCCTGAAGACGCTCGGCACCATGTCGCCGGAAGAGCGCCAGACGCGCGGCGCGGCAATCAACGCCATGAAGACGCGCGTGACCGACGCCATTGGCGAGCGCAAGAGCGCGCTGCGCGACGCCGCCATCGAGGCCCGCCTTGCGGCCGAGACGGTCGATGTCAGCCTGCCGGTCCGCTCCTCGCCCGCCGAGCGCGGCCGCATCCATCCGATCAGCCAGATCGTCGACGAGATCACCGCGATCTTCGGCGACATGGGCTTCTCGATTGCCGAAGGCCCGGATGTCGAGACGGACTACTACAACTTCACGGCGCTGAACTTCCCCGAGGGTCACCCGGCCCGCGAGATGCACGACACGTTCTTCTTCCCCGCGGACGAGAACGGCGAGCGCAAGGTGCTGCGCACGCACACCTCGCCCGTGCAGGTGCGTACCATGGAGGCGCAGAAGCCGCCGATCCGCATCATCATCCCCGGCAAGACCTACCGGCAGGACAGTGACGCGACCCATTCGCCGATGTTCCACCAGGTGGAAGGCCTCGTGGTCGACAAGACTGCGAATGTCGCCAACATGCGCTGGGTGCTGGAAGAGTTCTGCAAGGCCTTCTTCGAGGTCGACAGCGTCACCATGCGCTTCCGCCCGTCCTTCTTCCCCTTCACCGAGCCGTCCTTCGAAGTCGACATCCAGTGCGACCGCTCGTCGGGCCCGATCGTCAAGTTCGGCGAAGGCACGGACTGGATGGAAATCCTCGGCTGCGGCATGGTCCACCCGAACGTGCTGCGTGCCGGTGGCCTCGACCCGGACGAATATCAGGGCTTTGCCTGGGGCATGGGCCTCGACCGCATCGCCATGCTGAAATACGGCATGCCGGACCTGCGCGACTTCTTCAACGCCGACGTCCGCTGGCTGAGCCACTACGGCTTCCGCCCGCTCGACATGCCGACCCTGTTCGGCGGCCTCAGCGCGTAACCGGCATCCAAGGAGAAAGACAATGAAATTCACGCTCTCCTGGCTGAAGGATCACCTCGACACCGACGCCTCGCTGGAGGAAATCTGCGCGAAGCTGACGGCGATCGGCCTTGAAGTGGAGGAGGTCGACGACAAGGCGGCCTTCAAGCCCTTCGTCATCGCCAAGGTGGTTTCCGCCGAGCAGCACCCGAACGCGGACAAGCTACGCGTGCTGATGGTCGATACCGGCAAGGGCGACCCGATCCAGGTCGTCTGCGGCGCGCCGAATGCGCGCGCCGGCCTTATCGGCGCGTTTGCCGCACCCGGCACCTATGTGCCCGGCATCGACGTGACGCTCGCCGTCGGCATCATCCGCGGCGTCGAGAGCCGCGGCATGATGTGCTCGGAGAAGGAACTGGAAATCTCCGACAACCATGACGGCATCATCGACCTTCCGGCCGATGCGCCCGTGGGTACGAGCTATGCGGCCTATGCCGGCATCGACGACCCGGTCATCGAGATCAACCTGACGCCGAACCGTCCGGACTGCACGAGCATCTACGGCATTGCCCGCGACCTCGCTGCCTCCGGCCTCGGCACGCTGAAGACCCCGAAGGCTCCCTCCTTCAAGGTGGAAGGCGAGACGCCGGTCAAGGTGAAGCTGGAGCTTGGCGGCGACGATCATCTGTGCCCGGGCTTCGCGCTCCGCCTCGTGCGCGGCGTGAAGAACGGCCCCAGCCCGCGCTGGATGCAGCAGCGGCTTCTGGCCATCGGCCTTCGCCCGATCAACGCGCTCGTCGACATCACCAACTATATGACCTTCGACCAGGGCCGTCCGCTGCACGTCTTCGACGCGGCCAAGGTGAAGGGCGACCTCGTCGTGCGCCGCGCGGCCGAGGGCGAGACGGTGCTGGCGCTCGATACGCGCGAATACACGCTGAACCCGTCCAATATCGTCATCGCCGACGATAACGGCGTCGAATCCATCGGCGGCATCATGGGCGGCGAACATTCGGGCTGCGACGAGAACACCGTCGACGTGCTGATCGAATCGGCGCTCTGGGATCCGATGAACGTCGCCAAGACCGGCCGCGCGCACGGCATCATCACCGATGCGCGCTATCGCTTCGAGCGTGGCGTGGACCCGGAATACATGGTTGCGGGCCTCGAGCGCGCGACGGAACTGGTGCTGGAGCTTTGCGGCGGCACGCCGGCCAAGACCGACGTCGTCGGCTACAAGGACTTTAACGCCAAGATCGTCGATTTCCCGTTCTCGGAAGTGCGCCGCCTGACGGGCGTCGACGTCTCCGAGGCTGAAAGCACGAATATCCTGACCCGCCTCGGCTTCACCGTCACGGGTTCGGGCGAGCGCGTCTCCGTCGCGGTTCCCTCCTGGCGTCCCGATGTGGACGGCAAGGCGGACCTCGTGGAAGAGGTCATGCGCATCCACGGCGTCGACAATATCAAGCCCGCGCCGCTGGAAAGCCACGGCTCGGTCAACGGCCGCATCCTCACCACGCTGCAGATCCGCTCGCGGCTGGCCCGGCGTGCACTTGCCTCGCGCGGCATGATGGAGGCCGTCACCTGGTCCTTCATCCCGAAGGCGCATGCCGAGCTCTTCGGCGGCGGCGCGGCCTCGCTGGCGCTGTCGAACCCGATCGCGGCCGACATGTCCGACATGCGCCCCTCGCTGCTGCCGGGCCTCCTGGCGGCCGCACAGCGCAATGCCGACAAAGGCTATGGCGACGTCGCGATCTTCGAAGTCTCCGGCACCTATGAGAACGACCGGCCCGAAGGACAGCGCCGCGTTGCCGGCGGCGTTCGCCGTGGCACCGCCTCGCTTTCGGGTTCCGGCCGTCTCTGGTCGAACGCGGTCAAGGGCGGCGGCAAGCCGGTCGACGTCTATGACGCCAAGGCCGATGCGCTCGCCGTGATCGAGGCCTGCGGCCTGCCGATGGGCAATGTGCAGATCGAGCCGGGCGCACCCTCCTGGTACCATCCGGGCCGCTCCGGCACGATCAAGATGGGTCCGAAGATCGTTCTCGGCTACTTCGGCGAGTTCCATCCGAAGGCGCTCGGCGCGCTCGACGTCTCCGGCGCGCTCTGCGGCTTCGAGATCTTCGTCGACGCCATGCCGGAGCCGAAGAAGAAGGCGACCCGCACCAAGGCGGCGCTCGACCTCTCGCCCTTCCAGGCGGTGAAGCGCGACTTCGCCTTCGTGGTCGACAAGACGGTGGAAGCCGGCGCCATCGTGCGCGCGGCCACCGGCGCCGACCGCAAGCTGATCACGGCCGTCAACGTCTTCGACGTGTTCGAAGGCGCTTCGCTCGGCGAGGGCAAGAAGTCCATCGCCATCGAGGTCGTTATCCAGCCGGTCGACAAGACGCTGACGGACGAGGACTTCGAGGCGCTGACGGGCAAGATCGTCGGCAATGTGGTGAAGACCACCGGCGCCACGCTGCGCGCCTGATGAGGATCGAAGCGGGGCGGTAACGCCCCGCTTTCCGTTTTGTGAACGGTTTGTCACCGGCCTGCATGTTGCAAATTGGTTAACGAGACCTTAACTCCCGCTCCGGGAGGGCATTTGAGGTCGAAATGGATACTGCTGCCAATCTCCTGCCTGTCGCCATCATGGGCGTCGGCGTCTATATCTTCTTCCGCTGGGTGGTGCGCGACATGAACCGCCCGACGCGGCGCTAGAGCACCCTCTCCCCCTTATGCGTTCCCGATCAGCACGCCCGCGGCCAGCACGAGGCTGCCGCCGAGCACGACCTGCATCACGGCGCGGAAGAACGGCGTTTCCATGTAGCGGTTCTGGATGAAGGCGATGGCCCAGAGCTCGATGAAGACGACGACGACGGCAATGGTGGTCGCCAGCATGAAATTCGGAATGAGATAGGGCAGCGCGTGGCCGAGGCCGCCGAGCGCCGTCATGATGCCCGAGGCAAGGCCGCGCTTGACCGGCGATCCACGTCCCGAAAGCTTGCCGTCGTCATGGGCCGCTTCCGTGAAGCCCATCGAGATACCCGCACCCACGGAGGCCGACAGGCCGACGAGGAAGGTCTGCCAGGTATCCTGCGTGGCGAAGGCGGCCGCGAAGATCGGCGCGAGCGTCGAGACCGAGCCGTCCATCAGGCCGGCAAGGCCGGGCTGCACATAGGTCAGGAGGAACTGCCGCCGCGCCGTCTCGTCCTCCTCCGCCTTCACATCGACGGGCGTGTGCTCCTCGCCGAGCCGGCGGGCAAGAGATTCGTGCGACTTCTCCGCCAGCGCGAGATCGCCGAGCAGCTTGCGCGTGGCGGCGTCGCCCGTGCGCGCGGCGGCGGTGAGATAGAAGCGGTGCGCCGCTTCCTCCATCGCCTCGGCCTGCTCGCGGATCTTCTCGATCGACATGTTGCCGATCAACCAGTCCGGCTTCCTCTCGGGAAAATCGCGCACATATTCGCGCCGGACGAGCGGGATACGGTCACCGAAGCGGGCAATGTGACGGTCGATCAGCATCTGGCGATGATGGCTTTCCTCCTCCGCCATCTCCTCGAAGACGCGGGCCGAATGGGGATAGGCATCGCGCAGCGCATCGGCATAGGCGAGGTAGATGCGGCCGTCATCCTCCTCGGAGGAAATGGCGAGCGCCAGGACCTCCTGTTCGCTGAGGGATTCGAGGCTGCGTTTGCCGGGACGGAGAAGGCGGGAGAGCATCGGCTGAAATCCATTTTAGAATTATTCTAAATATAGGAGCATGACCGATTGCGTCAAGCTCGACAGGACGTCGCGGCTAAGGCTAGAGTGGCGTCACAGGATACCCATGAAGGACGAGACGTGACCGCTGCCTTGAAGCCGCTTTCCGCAAGCCGCGACACGCTGCTGGACCGCCTCGGCCGCCGCCTCGCCGACCGGCTGCAAGGCCAGACCTCCGGCTACGAGCCCTATACGCCTTCCGATCCCGAGACCCTGGCGCGCACGCTGCGGCCCGGCGATATCCTGCTCGTCGAGGGCAACCAGAAGGTCTCGGCGGCGATCAAGTACCTGACGCAATCCACCTGGTCCCATGCCGCGCTCTTCGTGGGCGAGGCCGCGCCGCTGACGCTCGACCAGGCGGCGCTGCCGGCGACGGAGCGGCCGCAGCTCATCGAGGTCAATCTCGGCGAAGGGTGCGTCGCCGTGCCCCTTACCAAGTACCGGACCTACAATACGCGCATCTGCCGGCCCATCGGCCTGACGCCGGAGGACCGGGATACGGTGCTCACCTTCATGGTCTCCCGGCTCGGGCTGAAATACGACATGAAGAACATCACCGACATGCTGCGCTATTTCCTGCCGACGCCGCCCATTCCGGTGCGCTGGCGGCGGCGGATGATCGCCTTCGGCTCAGGCGACCCGACGCGGGCGATCTGCTCCACGCTGATCGCCGAGGCCTTCGAGGCGATCCGCTATCCCATCCTGCCCGACATTACCCGCGCCCCCGGCCACGCGGCGGCGACCTCGACCTATTCGCGCCAGGAGATCCTGCATATCCGCCACCATTCGCTCTATACGCCGCGCGACTTCGACCTCTCCCCCTATTTCGAGATCGTCAAGCCGACGCTGAAATACGGCTTCGACTACAAGCGGCTGGAATGGGCGCCGGGCCGGGAAGGCCCATAGGCTGCCTGCGGCGATCGGCCGGATTGCGGGCGCGGCGCGACCGCCCTATCCTTGCGCCATGACCGATCCCGAACGCCTCTCCCATTTCGCCGCCATCCGCACCCGCGCGGAAGCGGAGATGCACGCCATCGGCGTTACCGCCGATTTCATCCCGCTGCTGGTGGAGACCTTCTACGGCCGCGTGCAGGCGCATCCCGAGCTTGGCCCGGTCTTCGACGGCCGGCTGCGAGGGCGCTGGCCGGAGCATATGGAGACGATGAAGCGCTTCTGGTCCGCCGTCGCCTTCAAGGACGGCGGCTATGGCGGCAAGCCGGTAATGGCGCATCAGGGCGTTCAGGGCATCAACCCGCCGCTGTTCGAGACCTGGCTCGGCCTCTTCTCCGCCACGCTTGACGACATCGCGCCCTCGCCGGAGGCGAAGGCGTGGTTCATGGCGACGGCAGAGCGGATCGCGAAGAGCCTGGTGCTCTCCCTCTTCTACAACCCGGCCGACGACGATCCGGCGCGAAACCGCGCCTGAGCGGCTGTATCAGCCCTGCCTGAGCGGCGAGATCGCGATTTCGACGCGGCGGTTCTGCGCGCGTCCGGCTTCCGTCGCATTGGAGGCGATGGGACGCTCCAGGCCGTAGCCGACGGCGGACATGCGGCGCTGGTCGATCCCGCGCGAGGCGAGATGGTTGGCGACCGAATTGGCGCGGCGTTCGGAAAGGTCCTGGTTGAAGGCCGCGTTGCCGACCGAATCGGTATGGCCATCCACGTCGATCAGCGTGCGGTCGAACTTGCGCAGCACGATGGCGACGGAATCGAGCGTCGGATAGAAGTCCGGGCTGACCCGGTCGTCGCCTGTCGCAAAGGTGACGTTCGACGGCATGTTGAGGATGATGCGGTCGCCCGCACGCGTGACCGAGACACCGGTGCCCTGGAGCTGCGCGCGCAGTTCCGCTTCCTGCGTGTCCATGTAATTGCCGACGGCGCCGCCGGCCAGCGCGCCGACACCCGCGCCGATGAGGGCCGCGTTGCGGCGCTGCACCGGATTGTTGCCGATCAGCAGGCCCGCCACCGCGCCCATGCCGGCGCCGATGGCCGCGCCGCCGGCCGTGTTGGAGACCTTCTGCTCGCCCGTATAGGGATCGGTCGTCGTGCAGGCGGAGAGATAGGTCGCGGCCAGCGCGACGATCACGGCTTTCTTGTACATGTATGGTCCCCGGATATATCGATGCGTCTGCTTCAACCTAGCGATTGCGGCAGCAACATGAAAGGGCCTCGCCTTTTGCTAGGTCTTCCCGTTTCCGCTGGTAGTGACACCGGCGCTCGCCGCGACCACCAGCGCCGTACCGAGCATCTGCAGCGGCGTCATCGGCTGGCTCAGCACGAGGAAACCGGCCAGCGCGCCGAGCGCCGGCTCCAGGCTCATCAGGATGCCGAAGGCCGACATGGGCATGCGGCGCAGCGCCGTCATCTCCAGCGCATAGGGAAGCAGCGGCACCAGAAGGGCAAGGCCGAACATCATGGCCAGCCCCTCCGGGTTCATCGCCTCGCCCGCGCGCGGCAGACCGAAGGGCGCGGCGACGACCGCCGCCACGATCAGCGACATGGAAAGGCCCTCTAGGCCGCGGAAGGCTTTGCCCGCCTTCTTCATGAGGACGATATAGGCGCCCCAGCCGACACCGGAGCCACAGGCGAAGAGCACCCCGACCGGATCGCCGATCCAGCCCTCGCCGTCATGGGAGAGCAGCGCGACGCCGACGAAGGCCGCCAGCGGCCAGACCAGCCGCCACCCGCCGCCGAGCGAAAAGGTGGCGACGGCGAGCGGCCCGAGGAACTCGATCGCCACGGCAAGGCCGAGCGGAATCCGGTCGATGGCAGCGAAGAAGAACAGGGTCATCGCCGCCATGGTCGCGCCGAGCAGGAGAGCGCTCTTCCATTGCTCGCGGCTGTAGGAGCGCATGGGCGGGCGCACGATCAGCGCCAGCACCGCCGCCGCCATGACGAGGCGCAGGAAGGTCGTGGCCGACGGCCCGTAGGCATCGATCGCCGTCGCGGAGAAAGCCGCGCCGAACTGGATGCACGACATGGAGGCGAAACAGAGCAGGATGCCGGAGGCGAGGCCCGCATTGTTCTGCTGCGATAAAACCTGTTGCTCTGCCATTGGACCCTCCTCCGGCGCCCAGTCCTAGAGGAGGGTCAGCCACCCGGCAAATGGATAATCGTGACGCCTTGCTTCAATGAAATTGATGCTGGGAGCCGGGTCAGCCCGCAACGCCCTTCAGCGTGTTGGCGACGTTGAGGCCGATTTCCGGCACACCGTAGCCGCCTTCCATGACGACGAGCACGGGAAGGCCGCTCGCCGCGACCGCCCGGCCCATGGTGACGTAGTCCGGCGAGGTCAGCTTGAAGAAGGAGATCGGGTCCTGCTCGAACGTATCGACGCCGAGCGAGAGCACGATGACCTCCGCGCCGAAGGCGGAGATGCGCTTCAGCGCGTCGAGCAGCGCCGCCTCCCAGACGGGATAGGGCGTTCCGGGCGACATGGGATAGTTCTGCGTGGTGCCCGCGCCCGCCCCCTTGCCGGTCTCCTCCGCATAGCCGAGGAAATGCGGGAAGGCTTCGGCCGGGTCCCCGTGCAGCGAGGCGAAATAGACATCGCCGCGCTCGTAGAAGATATCCTGCGTGCCGTTGCCGTGATGGAAATCGACGTCGAGGATCGCGACCTTCTTCGCGCCCTTGTCGAGGAGGCGCTGGGCAGCGACGGCGGCGTTGTTGATGAAGCAGTAGCCGCCGAAGCTGTCGATGCCGGCATGGTGTCCCGGCGGGCGGCAGAGCGCGAAAGAGGCCTTCGCGCCGCCTGCCACGATATCGGCGGCCGTAAGCGCCGTGCGCATGGAGGACAGCGCCGCCTCCCAGGTGCCGGGCGAGATCGCCGTTTCGGCGGCGTTGCAATAGTAACCGAGGAGACCATCGATCTGGGTGGGGATGCGCGGCGAGGTGCGGCGCACGGGGAAGGACGTGGCGATGGCCTCGCCGTTGTAGCCGGCGGCCTTCCACTGGTCCCAGGCCGTTTCGAGGAAGGCGAGATAGCCGGCGTCGTGTACCTTCAGCGCGGTTTCGAGGCCATAGTGATCGGGCGCGGCGACATCGCTGAAACCGGCGTCCTTGACCGCCGCCAGGATCCATTCCGCCCGGAACGGCGCTTCGAAGGGCGGCACCAGCTCGCCGCCGTAAAGCTCGCTGCGGGCGTTCCTGAGCTTGTGGTCCTCGGAAAAGATAACGCGCATGAAAGGCTCCCCATTTCTCGTTCGGCGCGACGGTAGTGCATTTTTGCCGGAAGGGGAATCTCCCCTGCGGGGTAGGAGACAGCCATTCGCGACCGCTCAGGCGATGGCGGCGCGCTGCTGGCGGCCGAGGCCGATCTGCTTGAGGAGCAGTATGTCGGCGACCGCGACGGCGGCGAGCGCGATGAGACCCATGCCCGCCAGCGTCAGCCCGCCGCGGGCAAGGAGGAGAACGGCGACGCTGCCGAGCACCCAGAGCCCATCCCCCGCGATCGCGAAGCGCACCGCGGCTTGCGAGGGCCGCTCCTGCCGGCCGACGGCGAGGTGGAACGCGCCCCAGAGGAGGAAGAAGACGGCGAAGCCGGTAAGAATGGCAGGCGTCGCATGGGGGCCGACAAGATCGCTTAGCGGACCGGCGAAGGCGAAGAGGGCGATGCCCGCGACGAGGGAGAAGACGCCGTCGGCGAGCATGACGGATTTCAGGAGATTGCGGTTGAGGGCTGCGAACATGGTTGGTTCCTTTCGTTGTCGATGGGACCAACCTGCCTCGGCGAAGGAGGCAAACCAATTACCTTGGAGGTAATGGAAATTCCGCCGCCTCTCCTGTCTATTGCGGCGGACACGCAGGGAGGCACGCATGGAATTCGGCGAACATCTCAAGGAATGGCGCAGCCACCGGCGTCTCAGCCAGTTGGAGCTGGCGAGCGAGGCGGGCATTTCCGCCCGGCACCTCTCCTTCCTGGAGACGGGCCGCGCGCGCCCGTCCGAGGGCATGATCCTGCGGCTCTCCGCCGTGCTCGACATTCCCGCGCGCGACCAGGGCCTGCTCTTTTCCGCCGCCGGCTTCCGGCCGCGTTTCGCGACCGCGCCGGCCGCCAGCCTTTCGGCCTTTCCGCCGGCAGTGGCCGAGGCCATCGGCCTGATCCTCGCCCGCCACGATCCCTATCCAGGCGTCGTCTTCGACCACGAATACAACGTGCTGACGGCCAACCAGGCCTTTCTCGGCCTTGCCGGCATGGCAGGCATCGCGGTTGCGCCGGGCGACAATTTCCTCGACGCCTATCTCGGCCCGACGCCCTTGCGCTCCATCGTGGTCAACTGGGCGCAATCGGCCGCCGACCTCGTGCGCCGCATCCGCGCCGAGGCCTGGCTTCAGGGGCCGCGCAGCCCGCTCGTGAAGCGTATCGAGCGGCTGGCGGCAACGGAGGATATCAAGGCCGCGCTCGAGGCTTTCCCGGAAAGCGACCGGCTGCCGATCCTGCCCATCGAGATGAAGATCGGCGCGAAGCGCTTCAACTGGATCACCACGCTCACCTCCTTCGGCTCGGCACAGGATGCGTTGGTGCAGGGCGTGCTGATCGAGAGCTTCTTCCCGGCCGATGCCGGAACGCGTTCTCACTTCGAGGAAGCAGACGCGCCGAAGACGAAGCGGGAATAGCCGAGGAAGGACCAGACCATCGCCACAACGGAGGCGACGGCGACGGCGAGAACCGGCCAGACGGCCGGGAAAACCAGCAGGATGACTGCGTAGACCGCATAGTTGAGGAGCGCGGCGCTGATGCCGACGCCGCCGTAGCGCGTGCCCTCAACCGCAAGGCTCCGGTCGCTGCGGCCGAAGGTGAAGGTACGGTTCAGCCAGAAGGTGACGAGCATGGCCGCCGCGATGGCGACAATCCGCGCGCTGAAGGGGCCGAGCGGCGAGGCATGAAGCAGCAGCGCCAGGACGCCGGCATCGACGAGGAAGCCGGCGCCGCCAACGAGCGCGAAGAGGAGGATGCGCCTCATGCCGCGCGCGAGCGCGCCGGCGTCTCCTCGGCGGCGCGCGCGGGGCGGCGGTGGCCGGCGTGGCCGGCAGGCAGGCTCATATAGTGGATGCGCAATTGCTCGGCCCGGGCGCGGGCGAGCGAATCGAGGATCATGCCGGCGGAGAAGACGAGGAAGGAGATCATCATCAGCACCAGCGAGAAGATCCAGGTCGGCATCCGGTCGACGAGGCCGGTCTGGAAATAGGCCAGGAGGACGGGCGCCATGAAGACGAGGCTCACTCCCATGAAACCGCCGCTGATCGCGCCAAAGAAGGTGAAGGGACGCGTCTCCTTCATCAGCATGGCGAACATCCAGAGGATCTTTCCACCGTCGCGGAAGGTGGAGAGCTTGGAATGCGAGCCTTCCGGGCGGCGGCCGTAGTCGAGTTCGAGTTCGGCGACCGGCAGGCGCAGCCGCGAGGCATGCACCGACATCTCCGTCTCGATCTCGAAGCCGCCGGAGACGGCCGGGAAGCTTTTCGCGAACCGGCGCGAGAAGGCGCGGTAGCCGGAGAAGATATCGGAAAAGTCGTTGCCGAAGAGCGAGCGGTAGAGCGTGTTGAAGAGGCGGTTGCCGAAGGCGTGGCCCTGGCGGCCGGCATCGGCATGCACGCCCCGGCGCGTGCCGACGACCATGTCGGCGCCTTCCGTGACAAGCGTGCGGACCAGTTCCGGCGCATCGGTAGGGGCATAGGTGCCGTCGCCGTCGGCCATGATATAGATATCCGCCTCGATATCGGAGAACATGCGGCGCACCACGTTGCCCTTGCCCTGGCGGCGCTCGCGCACGACGGTCGCGCCGGCAAGCGCGGCGCGTAGCGCCGTGGTGTCGGTGGAATTGTTGTCGTAGACATAGATGCGGGCCGTCGGCAGCGCGGCGCGGAACCCGGTCACGACGTCGCCTATCGTCTGCGCCTCGTTATAGCAGGGCAGCAGCACGGCGATATCCAGGTCTTCCAGCAAGGCTTGCGTCATGACGGCGCGCTCTCCGAGGGGCAGGCCGCCTTATGCGACCCCGGATTTTACTATTTCTTGAGAAGGTTAAGGCTAGGTTTCGGCTGGCTTCCAACGGCGGACGAAAGGGCTGTTCGTGTCGAAATCCACGCCTGCGGCGCTCTCTGATGCCCCCTCGAAGGCCCCGGCGCGCCGCCAGGGGCTGACACCCGGCGTGCTCGCCCTCTACAGCCTCGTCGCCATCGCACTGGTACTCGCCATCTCGCTGCCATTCGCCACCGACTATGTCGGGGCGGACAACGACGATGCGATGCGGCTCGTCGTGGTGCGCGACCTTCTCGCCGGACAGAGCTGGTTCGACACGACGCAATACCGCCTCGGCCTCGACGGCGGCACGCTGATGCACTGGTCGCGCCTGGTCGATCTGCCCATCGCCAATCTCATCAGCTTCTTCTTACTGTTTACCGATCAGGCGCACGCCGAGGCGATCGCGCTCGCGGTCTGGCCGGCGCTGCTCGTCGTGCCTGTGCTGGCCGGCATGGGGCTTGCCGCCTACCGGCTCGGCGGCGCCATGGCGATGCATGCGACGCTGGTGCTGACCGCGGTCTTCGTCGTGGCGCTCAACCGCTTCCAGCCCGGCTCCATCGACCATCACAATGTCCAGCTCGCACTCGTCGCCGGCATCGCCGCCATGCTGCTCGACCCCGGGATGCGGGCGCGCGACCATGCGGTGGCCGGCCTGCTTTCGGGCCTTGCCATCGCCATCGGCGCGGAAACGACACCGCTGACCGGCGCGGTCTGCCTCGTCGTCGCGCTGCGCTGGGTCTGGCATGGGCCGGCCTTCCGCGAGGCGGCGGCCGCCTTCGGCCTTTCGCTGGCGCTGACGATCACGCTTGCCTTCTTCGCCACCGTCGCACCGTCGCGCTATACACAGGTGACCTGCGACAGCCTTTCCTACGGCTTCTACGCACTGGCGACGCTCGGCGGCGGCGCGCTGTTCCTGACGGCCTCGCTGGCGAGCGGCCGGTCTCTCCGCGGCCGGCTCACCGCCCTTGCCGGCGCGGGTGTCGTCATCGCCGCCGCGGTGCTGGTCATCGCACCCGGCTGCCTTGCCAATCCGCTCGACACGCTCGACCCGCTGCTGAAGACCTTCTGGCTTTCGGGCGTCATCGAGGCGCAGTCGGCGGTGGCGCAGTTCAGGCTCGAGCCGGGATCGATCGGCAGCTTCTACGCGCCCGGCCTTCTCGCCATGCTGGTCTGCCTGTGGCGCGTCCGGCGCGGGGAGAAAGCCGAAGCGCATCTCCTTGTGTTCGCCCTCCTTGCCGTCGCCTTCGCCGTCTCGCTCATCCAGATCCGCGGCGCGATCTTCTCCAACATGCTCTCCGCCCTGCCGCTCGGCCTTGCCATCGCGGATATGCGGAAGGCCTCCAACGCCGACCCGAAGAACCTCAAGCTGGGGCTGGCCTTCATCGCCCTGACGCTCGCCTCCGTGCCCGCGAGCTGGGCGCTGGCCGGTGCAATGCTGCCCGGCCGCTCGCAACAGAAACTGTCCGCCGGCCTGTCGACCGCCCCGGCGCCGCGCCTTTCCTGCATCGCCGAAGCCTCCATCGCACCGCTTGCCGCCGAGCCTGTCGGCGTTGTCGCCGGGGCCTCCAATCTCGGGGCGCCGATCCTGCGCTATACGGGCCATCGCGTGCTGTCCGCGCCTTACCACCGGAACCAGGGCGGCATGCTGACGGAGTTGCATATCGGCCTTTCCAATCCGCGGCAGGCGGAAGCCTTCCTGCGCGGGGCGCATGTGACGCTGCTCGCCTTCTGCCCGGATGACACGCAGACCCGCGACCTTGCGAAGGCGGAACCGGGCGGCCTCTATGCCGATCTTCTCAAAGGCAGGGTGCCGGACTATCTGGGGCCGGTCGCCGGAACGGAGAACGCATCGCTGCGGCTCTACCGGGTAAGGCCGGAATAGGCGCGCAGGCTGGGGATGCCGCGCGCGCCGCCCTGTCATCGCGGGCGAAACGCACTACACTTGCCCCATGAGCTTCTTTTCCGAAAACGATTCGCCGTCGAACCTTGCCGAATATTCGGTGTCGGAGCTGTCCGGCTCCATCAAGCGCACCGTCGAGCAGGCGTTCGACCAGGTGCGGGTGCGCGGCGAGATTTCCGGCTATCGCGGCCCGCATTCCTCGGGACATGCCTATTTCTCGCTGAAGGACGACAAGGCCCGCATCGACGCGGTGATCTGGAAGGGCAGCTTCTCGCGCCTGCGCTTCAAGCCGGAAGAAGGCATGGAGGTGATCGCCACGGGCAAGATCACCACCTTCCCCGGTTCCTCGAAATACCAGATCGTCATCGAGACGCTGGAGCCGGCCGGCGCGGGCGCTTTGATGGCGCTGCTGGAAGAGCGCCGCCGCAAGCTTGCCGCCGAGGGACTGTTCGATGCGGACCGCAAGAAGCCGCTGCCCTTCCTGCCGAGGGTGATCGGCGTCGTCACCTCGCCGACCGGCGCGGTCATCCGCGATATCCTCCACCGCATCGCCGACCGTTTCCCGGTCCATGTCGTCGTCTGGCCCGTGAAGGTGCAGGGCGAGGGGTCCGGCCAGGAGGTCGCGGCGGCCATCGAGGGCTTCAACACGCTGGACCCGCTCGGGCCGATCCCGCGGCCGGACGTGCTGATCGTCGCGCGCGGCGGTGGCAGCCTCGAGGACCTCTGGAGCTTCAACGACGAGATCGTGGTGCGCGCCGCCGCCGCCTCGCACATCCCGCTGATCTCCGCCGTGGGCCACGAGACGGACTGGACGCTGATCGATCACGCCGCCGACCGCCGCGCGCCGACGCCGACGGGCGCGGCCGAAATGGCCGTTCCGGTGAAGGCCGATCTCGATGCGGAGATCGCCTCGCTCGCCGCGCGGCTGCGCGGGGCGACGGCCCGCCAGATGGACAACCGCCGGCAGGGCGTGCGCGCGCTCGCCCGGGCGCTCCCCTCGCTCGACCAGCTTCTCGCCCTGCCGCGCCGCCGCTTCGACGAGGCATCGGCCGGTCTCGGGCGCGGCCTCCAGATGAACACGGCGAACAAGCGCCGCGCCTTCGAGCGGACGGCGGCGCATCTGCGGCCCGACATGCTCATCACCCGCATCGCCGAGCGCCGCCAGCGCGTCGCCGACCGGCTGCTCAGGGCCGAGCGTATCGTCGAACGCCGGCTCGATCATTTTCGCGCCCGGCTTTCGGCTTTCGACGTATCGCTGCGCGCCACACCCGCCCGGATCAAGACACAGACGGAACGCGCCCGCGACCGGCTGAGCGGCCTTGCGCTCAGGGCCGAAAGCGCGCTTTCCGGCGATCTTTCCCGGCGGCGCGCCCTGCTTCTGGCACAGGACCGCGTGTTGCAGTCGCTCTCCTACCGCAACGTGCTGAAGCGCGGCTATGCGCTGGTGCGCGACGAGGATGGCGCGCCGGTCAAGGGCGCGGCGGAACTCGGCCCCGGCCGCGCCATCGCCATCGAATTCGCCGACGGCGCGGTGGATGCCGTTACCGGATCGGGCGGCGGCGCGCCGAGGAAGAAGCCGGCGAAGGCGGAGGCGGTAAAGCCCGCGTCGCGCCAGGGTTCGCTGTTCTGAGGCCGCCATGCGCATCCTTGTCGTGCTCGCCCACCCGCTGGAGGAAAGCTTTGCCGCAAGCGTCGCCGAGACGGTGCGCCGGAAGCTGACGGCGAACGGCCATACGGTCGACCTGCTCGACCTCTACCGCGAAGGCTTCGACCCACGGCTCAGCCATTGCGAGCGCGCGCGCTATTTCGAGCCGGCCTACGATCCATCCGAGGCGGAACCCTATGTCTCCCGGCTGAAACAGGCGGACGGGCTGGTGCTGGTGTTTCCGCAATGGTGGTTCAATTTCCCGGCCATCCTGAAGGGCTTCTTCGACCGGGTCTTCGCACCGGGCGTCGCCTTCGAGAACGATCCGGACGGCGGACGCATCCAGCCGCGGCTCGGCAATATCCACCTCTTCTGGGCCTTCACCACGACGGGATCGCCCTGGTGGGTGGTCAACCTCTACATGGGCAATCCGGTAAAACGCCTCTTGAAGCGCGGCATCGCCGCCTTCTGCGCCAAGGGGCTGGATTTCCGGATGGTCACGCTCCACGACATGGACCGCATCGATGCGGCGAGGCGCAAGGCGCACCTCGCCAGGGTCGAAAAGCTCATCGACCGGATTTGACGGGGTTCAGGCCCACTCGCCGGCGCGCATGACCGGGGCGCGGCTTCCGTCCGCGCGGATGCCGTCGATATCCACCTTGTCGGAGCCGATCATCCAGTCGATATGGATGAGGCTTTCATTGCCGCCCTGCGCGCGAATCTCATCCGGCGAAAGGCCCGCGCCGTCGAGGAAGCACTTGGAATAGCACTGGCCGAGCGCGATGTGGCAGGAGGCATTCTCATCGAACAGCGTGTTGTAGAAGAGGATGCCGCTCGCCGAGATCGGCGAGGAATGCGGGACCAGCGCCACTTCGCCGAGCCGGCGCGCGCCCTCGTCCGTGTCCAGCACCTTGTTCAGCACCGCCTCGCCCTTCGACGCTTTCGCCTCGACGATGCGGCCACCCTCGAAGCGGACCTGGATATCGTCGATCAGCGTGCCCTGGTGGGAGAGCGGCTTGGTGGAGGAGACATGGCCTTCCACCCGCAGCGCATGGGGCGTCGTGAAGACCTCTTCCGTCGGGATGTTCGGGTTGCAGGTGATGCCGTTCTTCGCCGTGGAGGCGCCGCCGTGCCATTCGTGCCCGTCGGCGAGGCCGACCGTCAGGTCCGTACCCGGTCCCTTGAAATGCAGGGCCGAGAAACGCTGGCCGTTCAGCCAGGCCGAGCGCTTGGCAAGGTTGGCATTGTGCTCCGCCCAGGCGGCGACCGGATCGGCGACATCGACGCGCGAGGCGGCGAAGATGGCATTGGCGAGCTTTTCGACAGCAACGTTCTCAGGATCGTTCGGGAAGACCTGCCTGGCCCAGGACGGGTTCGGGTAGGAGACGATATTCCAGTTGATGTCGAAATTGGCGATCTTCTCCAGCGCCGGCTTGTAGGCGGTCGAATTGGCCTTGTTGGCGCGAGCGACCTTGGCCGGGTCCTCGGCCGAAAGCAGCATCGGGTTGTCGCCGGCAATCGCAAGGCGCGCCGCGCCGTTGGCGTAAGCCTTGGCCATACCCTCGTAGAGCCAGTCCGTCGCGCGGTCGAAGCTTTCGTCCGGGGCATGGCGGTAGCGGGCGAGCGTCGCCTCCTCATCGGCATAGAAGGTGCTGACGAGGCCCGCGCCGGCCATATAGGCGTGCTTGGTGATGAGGCGGACGAGCGGCAGCGCGGCGATCGGCGCGGTCATCACGAGGTCCTGCCCCTTGCGGAGCTGGAGGCCGACGCGCACGGCGACTTCGGCGAGTTTTTCGAGCTTTTGCGGATCGATGGAGGGATTGGTCATGGCAGCCTGCTTTCTGGAATCGATGCGGGAAACGTAGTGCGCCGAAGCGGCAATGAGAAGATCAGGCGATGACGGACGCGGTTATCGCCTTCAGCGCCGTCACCACATCGCGCGGGGCAAGGCGCACCTGAAGGCCACGCTGGCCGCCGTTCATGTAGACGGCCTCGTGCGCCAGCGCCGCCTCCTCGATGGCGGTCGGCACCTGCTTCTTCTGGCCGAAGGGGCTGATGCCGCCGACAACGAAGCCGGTCAGCCGCTCGGCATCGGCCGGCTTCATCATGTTGGCGGACTTGCCCTTGAAGGCGCTTGCCAGCCTCTTCATGCTGACCTCGCGATCCGAGGGCACGATGACGCAGACCGGCTTGCCGTCCACCTCCGCCATCAGCGTCTTGAGGACGCGCGCGGGATCCTCCCCCAGCGCCTCGGCAGCCTGGATGCCGACACGGTCGGCACCCGGATCGTAGTCGTAGGTGTGGACGGTGAAGACGACGCCGGCTTTCGTCAGGGCCTGTGTCGCGCGGGTGGTCTTCGACATGGCTCAGTAGCCCGCGCCACGATCCACCAGATATTCCAGCGGCTTGCCGCTTTCCAGCCGCCCGATCTGCTGGGCGACATGGCGGAAGAGGGCGGCAACGTCGGAGGCGGCGGAGGCATGCGGGGTCATGAGGACCTTATCCATCGACCAGAAGGGGCTTTCAAGCGGCAGCGGCTCCTGCTGGAACACGTCGAGCGAGGCCCCGTGCAGCGTGCCGTCGTTGACGGAGGCGACGATATCCGCCTCGACCTGGCTGCCGCCGCGGCCGGCATTGATGAAGACCGGCGCGCCGAAGGGACCCTTGCGGCTGAGGCGGGTGAAGAGGCCGGTATTGTAGATGTTCCGTGTATCTGGTGTCAGCGGCAGCAGGCCGACGAGGAAATCCGTCCTGCCGAGGAAGGCGTCGAGACCCTTTTCGTCATAGGTCTCGAAGCCCTCGACCTTGCGGCCGCTCTTCGACCAGCCGATGACGTTGAAGCCGAGCGTCTTCAGCTTGCGCGCCGAATCCTGCCCGAGCACGCCGAAGCCCATGATGCCGACGGTGATCTCCTTCGCCTCCGGTTGGTTGAGTTCACGCCAGATGCGCTTCTGGCGCTGCGCCTCATAGGCCCCGTGCTGGCGAAGGTGCAGGAGGCACTGCATGACCACCCATTCGCTCATGCGCGTCGTCAGCGTCTCGTCGACGAAGCGCACCAGCGGCACGTCCGGCAGGCCGGGCAGCGTAAGGACATGATCGACGCCCGCGCCACCCGAGAAGACGACCTTGAGGTCCTTCGCCCGGGAGAAGAGGTCGGCACCCGGCTTCCAGACGACGGCGTAGTCGATGCCCGAGAGGTCGCGGTTGCGGTTTGCCGGGTGCA
The DNA here is from genome assembly GCF_022682305.1 of Shinella zoogloeoides. Lineage (NCBI taxonomy): Bacteria > Pseudomonadati > Pseudomonadota > Alphaproteobacteria > Hyphomicrobiales > Rhizobiaceae > Shinella > Shinella zoogloeoides. The sequence goes on along the minus strand of NZ_CP093528.1, from coordinate 4,124,004 downwards.
GCAGGTTGATCACCTCGCGATCGGGGAAAGCACCCTTGAGCGCGGCGGCGACCTGCTCCTGATCGAATTTCAGATCGATGATGACGGGGCTTTTCGTCGACATGCTGGTTCCTGCTATTGGCTGATGGTCTCGCTGCGCACGGCTTCGAGGTTGAAGGCGGCGGCCATGAGGGCCTTGGTATAGGCCTCGCCCGGCCGCTCGATGATATCCTTCGCCCTGCCCTTTTCCACCACGCGCCCGCCGCGCATGACGATGATGTCGTTGGCGAGCGCCCGCACGACCTTAAGGTCGTGGCTGATGAAGAGATAGGCGAGATTGTGCCTGGCCTGCAGGTCGCGCAGCAGCTCGACCACCTGCGCCTGCACGCTCATGTCGAGCGCCGAGGTCGGCTCGTCCAGCATGACGAATTCGGGCTTCAGCACCATGGCGCGGGCAATGGCGACGCGCTGGCGCTGGCCGCCGGAGAATTCGTGCGGGTAGCGCCAGCGGGTCGAAGGATCGAGGCCGGTTTCCTCAAGCGCGGCGGCGACACGGCGGTCGCGCTCGGCCTCGGAGAGCGACGGTTCGTGGACCTTCAGCCCCTCCGCGACGATATCGGCGACCGACATGCGCGGCGAGAGCGAGCCGAAGGGATCCTGGAAGACGATCTGCATGCGCCGGCGCAGCGGCCGCATCTCGGCGAAGGTGCGGCCGGCGATATCCTGACCGACGAAGGCGATGCGGCCCTTGGACGAGATGAGGCGCGTCAGCGCGAGGCCGAGCGTCGTCTTGCCGGAGCCGGATTCGCCGACGACGCCGAGCGTGTGGCCGGCGCGCAGTTTCAGGTCGATGCCGTCCACGGCCTTCACATGATCGACGACGCGGCGCATGAAGCCGGCCTTGATCGGGAACCAGACTTTCACGTCCTCCGCCTCCACGACGACGGGCTGGCTGTCGTCGGCAGGGCGCGGCTCACCCCTCGGCTCGGAGGCGAGCAGGTGGCGTGTATAGGCGTGCTGCGGATTGGAGAAGATTTCTTCGACCGGGCCGGTCTCGACGATCTTCCCCTTCGTCATCACGCAGACGCGGTCGGCGAATTTTCGCACGATGCCGAGGTCGTGGGTGATGAAGAGCATGGACATGCCGTGCTCTTCCTTGAGGTTTTTCAGGAGTTCGAGGATCTGCGCCTGCACGGTGACGTCGAGCGCGGTGGTCGGCTCGTCGGCGATCAGGAGTTCCGGGCGGTTGGCGAGCGCCATGGCGATCATGACGCGCTGGCGCTGGCCGCCGGACAACTCGTGCGGATAGGCGGCAAGGCGCTTTTCCGGCTCGCGGATACCGACCTGGTTGAGAAGTTCCAGAATGCGGATACGGGCCGCCGCGCCCTCGATGCCCTGGTGCAGCTTCAGGATCTCGCCGATCTGCCGCTCGATGGAATGCAGCGGATTGAGCGAGGTCATCGGCTCCTGGAAGATCATGGTGATGTCGTTGCCGCGCACCTCGCGCAGCGCCGCATCCGAGGCCTTCAGGAGGTCCTTGCCCTTGAAGAGGATCTCGCCGGAGGGATGGCTTGCGGCGGGATAGGGCAGCAGCTTCAGGATCGAGTTCGCCGTTACCGACTTGCCGGAGCCGGATTCGCCGACGAGGGCGACGACCTCGCCGCGATGGATCTCGAAGGAGACGCGGTCGACGGCGAGCGAGGTGTTGCCGCCCTGATGGAAGGCCACCGACAGGTCGCGGACGGAAAGGATAGTTTCGGGAGCGCTCACCGGAAGGTCTTCCTCGGATCGAAGGCGTCGCGCGTCGCTTCGCCGACGAAGATCAAGAGCGACAGCATGACGGACATGACGACGAAGGCAGTGAGGCCGAGCCACGGCGCCTGAAGGTTCTCCTTGCCCTGCGCGATCAGCTCGCCGAGCGAGGGCGAGCCGGGCGGCATGCCGAAGCCGAGGAAGTCGAGCGAGGTGAGCGTGGTGATCGAGCCGGAGAGGATGAAGGGCAGGAAGGTGAGCGTGGCGACCATCGCGTTCGGCAGGAGATGCCTGTACATGATCGTCGCATTGCCGACGCCCAGCGCCCGCGCGGCCCGGACATATTCGAAATTGCGCGCGCGCAGGAACTCGGCGCGCACCACGCCGACGAAGCCGACCCAGGAGAAGAGCAGCATGATGCCGAGCAGGATCCAGAAGCCAGGCGGCAGGATCGCGGCGATGATGAGCAGGATGTAGAGCACCGGCATCGAGGACCAGATCTCGATGAAGCGCTGCATCAGGAGGTCCGTCCAGCCGCCGAAATAGCCCTGCACGGCACCGGCCGTAACGCCGACCACGGCCGAGCAGATCGTCAGCGCGAGGCCGAAGAGCACGGAGATGCGGAAACCGTAGATGACGCGGGCGAGCACGTCGCGCGCCTGGTCGTCCGTGCCGAGCCAGTTGAGGTTGCTGAGATTGCAGTTCGGATCGTCTGCCCCGGCCGGATAGCCGGCGCAGCGCTCCTCCTTCGACATCAACCAGAACGGTGCGGTCGGCGCGGAATGCGGGATGTTGGAATTGGTCGAACTGTAGGAATAGCGGATCGGCGGCCAGATCATCCAGCCATTCGCCTCGATCTCCTCGGTGATGAAGTCGGAGCGGTAGTCCGTCTCGGCGAGGAAGCCACCGAATTTTTCTTCCGGGTAATCGATGACGACGGGGAAGAGCAATTCGCCCCGGTAGGAGGCGAGGATCGGCCGGTCGTTGGCGATGAATTCGGCAAAGAGGCTGAGCACGAAGATGACGAGGAAGATCCAGAGCGACCAGTAGCCGCGCCGGTTCGCCTTGAAGTTCTCCCAGCGCCGCTTGTTGGTCGGCGAGAGCAGGCCCTTTCGTGGCGGGGCGATGGGGGTCGTATGCGTGACGGTGCTCATCAGACGTCCCTCCGCTCGAAATCGATGCGCGGATCGACCCAGGTATAGATGAGGTCGGAGACGAGGCTGACGACGAGGCCCATCAGCGAGAAGATGAAGAGCGTGGCGAAGACGATAGGATAGTCGCGCCGGACGATGGAATCGTAGCCGAGGCGGCCGAGACCGTCGAGCGAGAAGATATATTCGATCAGCAGCGAGCCCGTGAAGAAGGCCGAGATGAAGGCGCCGGGAAAGCCGGCGATGATGATCAGCATGGCATTGCGGAAGACGTGGCCGTAGAGCACCTGGCCCTCGGTCAGGCCCTTGGCGCGGGCGGTGGTGACATACTGCTTCTTGATCTCGTCGATGAAGGAGTTCTTCGTCAGAAGCGTCGTCGTGGCGAAGGCGGAAAGCAGCAAGGTGATCAGCGGCAACGTCATGTGCCACATGTAATCGAGCGGCTTCTGCCACCAGGCGAGGCTGTCAAAATTGTCGGAGACGATGCCGCGCAGCGGGAACCAGTCGAGGAACGAACCGCCGGCGAAGACGACGATGAGCAGGATGCCGAAAAGGAAGCTCGGCACCGCATAGCCGACGATGATGATGCCCGAGGTCCAGACGTCGAAGGCCGAGCCATCCTTGACTGCCTTGTGGATGCCGAGCGGGATGGAGATGGCATAGGAGAAGAGGAGGATCCAGACGCCGAGCGAGATGGAGACCGGCATCTTCTGCGCGATGAGGTCGAGCACCGCCGTGTTGCGGAAGAAGCTCTCGCCGAAATCGAAGCGCATATAGTCCCACATCATCGAGAAGAAGCGTTCGAGCGGGGGCTTGTCGAAGCCGAACTGCTTTTCCAGCTTGGCGATGAATTCGGGATCGAGGCCGCGCGCGCCGCGATAGGCGCTGTCCTGCCCGACCTCCTGCAGCATGTCGCCGCCGCCGGACAGGCGATCGCCGCCGCCCTGGCTCGTCAGGTCGGCGATGACCTGCTCGACCGGACCGCCCGGCGCGAACTGCACGATCGCAAAGGAAATCGCCATGATGCCGAAGATCGTCGGGATCATCAGCAGGATGCGGCGCAGGATATAGGCGCCCATCAGCGAGCACCCGCCCTGATAGCTTGCATGGATGTCCAGCCGGTCAAGCCCAACCCTTCCGTTCTGCCGCCTGCCGCGACGGTGATTCGTTCCCGCTATATGGAGCCGAGGACGCCGGGCGGCGCAAGCCCCGGCTCATTTCCACCAATTCACTTGGCCGCGTTCTTCGACCACCAGACCTCCGGGAAGCCAAGACCGTAATACGGCAGCTCCTGCGGATGGGCGAGGTGGTTCCAGTAGGCGGTCTGCACCGACTTGGAATAGAACATCGGCACCACGTAATGATGGGCGAGAAGAACGCGATCCAGCGCCTTGACGGTCGCCACCAGCTCGGCGCGGTCGGGAGCGAAGATGATCCGGCGGATCAGCTCGTCGACGGCGGGATCGGCGATGCCGGCATAGTTGCGCGAACCCTGCTGGTCGACCGAGGAGGAGCCCCAGTAGTCGACCTGCTCGTTGCCTGGCACGAGCGTCTGCGCCCAGATGCCGTAGATCATGTCGTAGTCGAAGCTGCGGACGCGGTTGGTATATTGCGAGGCGTCGACCGTGCGGATGCGGGCGTCGATGCCGATATCGGTGAGGCTCTTCACATAGGGCAGGACGGTGCGCTCCTGCGAGGGGTTGGACAGCAGTATCTCGATGGCGAAAGGCTCGCCGGTCTTCACGTTCACCAGCTTGCGGTTCTTCAGCTCATAGCCCGCCTCCTTGAAGAGCGTCATGGCCTTGCGAAGGTTCTCACGCGTCTTCTTCGGGTCGCCGGAGACGGGATTGACATAGGGCGTGGTGAAGACGGCGGGCGGAACCTTGTCCTTCAGTTCCTCCAGGATTTCCTTCTCGCGGCCTTCCGGCAGACCGGAAGACGCAAGCTCGGTGCCCCAGAAATAGCTGTCGATGCGGTTGAGCCGGCCAAAGGAGAGATTGCGGTTCAGGCTCTCGAAGTCGTAGGCGTAGTTCAACGCCTCGCGCACCCGCTGGTCCTTGAACTTCTCCCGGCGCATGTTCGGCACGAAGGCCTGCATGATGCCGGTGGCGCGCAGCGGATTGGCGATTTCCTCGCGGATGATGCGACCGTCCTTTGCAGCAGGGAAATCATAGGCCGTTACCCAGTGGCTGGACGAGTTGTCGCGGTAGAAATCGACATTGGCGGCGCGGAAGGCCTCGAACTCCACGTTCCGGTCGCCGAAGAACGTGTAGGTGATCGCGTCGAAATTGTTCTGGCCGACATTCACGTTGAGGTCCTTGCCCCAATAGTCGTCGCGCCGCTCGAAGCGGATGGAGCCACCCGGCTGGAAGGCCGCGATCCTGTAGGGGCCGGATCCCATGACCGGCTCCAGCGTCGTGCGGCCGATATCGCGCTTGTTGCCCTTGGCGTCGGTTCCCTCCCACCAGTGCTTCGGCACGATCTGGAACTGGCCGAGGATGCTCGGAAGCTCGCGGTTGTTCTTCTCGTCGAAGCGGAAGGTGACGTCGCGCTCGCCGGTCTTCTCTGCCGAGACGACATGCTTGTAGTAATTGGCGAGCAGCGGATTGTGCTCCTTCGATTTTTCGAAGGAGAAGATCACGTCCTCGGGCGTCACCGGCTGGCCGTCCGCCCATTTCGCCTCGACCCGAAGACGGAAGGTCGCGGAGGAGATGTCGTCGGGATAGGAAACGCCCTCGGCCAGCAGGCCGTAGGCGGTGGTGATCTCGTCCTCGGCGGATTTCAGCAACGTGTCGAAGACGAGGGACGAGACGCCGGACGCCGCCTCGCCCTTGGAGAGGATCGGGTTGAACGTGTCGTAGGTGCCGGTTTCGGAGAGCTTCAGCTCGCCGCCCTTGGGCGCGTCGGGATTGACGTAGTCGAAATGCGCAAAACCATCCGGGTGCTTCAATTCGCCGATGGTGGAAAGGCCGCCGTGCCAGACCGGCTCCGCGGTCCCCTCAGCCTTCGCACCGGCCGCAAGCGCCAGCGACAAGGCCAGCGCCGTGGTGAACACCATTTTCCCGAAGGCTGCCCGCATTCCGTTTCCCTTTCGTATCTTCTGCCGAAGCATGGGCGAGAGAATAGGCAAAATCCGGGCAAATGACAGGCCCGCCATCAAAGCGGCGGTTTTTGCCGCGCCTATTGCCCTCAGGGATTCACCTTGACGAAAGGATGATCCTTTAATCTTTCGCAACCATTGCGACTTCGAGACCGGATAATGCCAGCCCATTCCATGCTTTCCCGCCTGACCCCCCGCCTGATTTCCGGCCTTCTCGCCGCCGGCCTTGCGCTGACCGCGCTCGCCTCGCCGCTTGCGGCCGAGGAACGGCCGGCCAAGGAACTGTTTGGCGCCAAGCGCCTGCCGGCCAAGATGGTGTCGGCGCCGTACGGCTCTTATGCCAAGGGCTGCATCGCCGGCGCGGTGGCGATCCCGACGGACGGCCCGGCCTGGCAGGCAATGCGCCTGTCACGCAACCGGCGCTGGGGTCATCCCAACATGATCGCGCTGCTGGAGCAGTTCTCGCAGGATGCGCAGCAACTCGGCTGGCCGGGCCTCCTTCTCGGCGACATATCGCAGCCGCGCGGCGGGCCGATGCTCTCGGGCCACGCCTCCCACCAGGTCGGCCTCGACGCGGACATCTGGTTCACACCCATGCCGGACCATCGTATGTCCGCCGAGGAGCGGGAAAAGCTGCCCTTCACCTCCATGCTCGACAAGAGCAGGTTCCTGACGGTCGATTCGCGCCGCTGGACCGCCACCCATGCCCGCCTCGTCATGAAGGCGGCGAGCTATCCGCAGGTCGACCGCGTCTTCGTCAATCCGGCGATCAAGAAGAAACTCTGCGAGACCTGGCAGGGCGACCGCTCGCTGCTCGGCAAGGTGCGGCCGATCTACGGCCACGACGAGCATTTCCACATCCGCATCAAGTGCCCGGAAGGCGCGGCGGGCTGCAAGCCGCAGGCGCGGGTGCCGGCCGGCGACGGCTGCGATAAATCGCTCGCCTGGTGGTTCACCAAGGAGCCGTGGGAAAAGCCGAAGCCGAAGAAGGACGCCAAGCCGGTAAAGCCCTGGTACGTCAAGATGTCGGACCTGCCGAAAGCCTGCGGTACGGTTCTCGCCAGCGCCTCGCCCTCTTCCGAGATGGAAGTGACCTATCAGGGCAATGGCGGCACTTCCACCGCGCTCGCCTTCTCCGGCAATGGCGGGGATGCGGGCAGCAGCATCGAAGCGGTGATCGCCGCCGACACGGCGCTGCCGGCCATCGTGCCGATCCCCCTTCCGCGACCGTTCCGATAGCCGATCCGGCGGCGGGGCTTTTCAAGGCTCCGCCGCTTTTGTATAAGGCGTTCAAATCGATTTAAAATCATCGAGGAACGCCCATGTCGCGCCGGAAATGCATTGCGCTCATCGCGCATGACGAGAAGAAGGACGACATGGCGGCCTTTGCCGCACAGCACGAAAAGGTGCTGTCGCAGGCGAAGATCGTGGCAACCGGCACGACCGGCGGCCGGGTGCTGGAGGCCTGCCCCGGCCTCGACGTGACGCGCCTGAAGAGCGGCCCCCTCGGCGGCGACCAGCAGATCGGCGCGCTGATCGCGACCGGCGAGGTCGATCTCCTCATCTTCTTCGTCGATCCGCTGACCCCCATGCCGCATGACGTGGACGTGAAGGCGCTGATGCGGCTCGCCATCGTCTACGACATTCCGATGGCGCTGAACCGGGCGACGGCCGAACAGCTCCTCGACTTCGCGGCCGATTGACGGCAATTTACGGCGACAACGGATCACCCACCTACAACGAACGGGACAGCTTGATGGCACGGCCGGGCGACAACGACACGAACCTCCCCTTCCCCATCCTCGTCGGCGATATCGGCGGCACCAATGCACGCTTCGCGCTGCTCATCGACGCCTTCGCCGAGCCGAAGCAGTTCCCCATCGTCCAGACGGCGGATTTCCCGAATATCGACGATGCGCTGCAGCGCTGCATCCTCGATACGACCTCGGTGCAGCCGCGCTCGGCGATCCTGGCGCTCGCCGGTCCCATCGAGGGCGACGAGGTGCCGCTGACCAATTGCCCCTGGGTGGTGCGCCCGCGCGACATGATCGCCAATCTCGGCTTCGAGGACGTGGTGCTCGTCAACGATTTCGAGGCGCAGGCGCTCGCCGTCGCCTCGCTCGGCGACGAGGACCGGGAGAAGATCGGCCCCGGCATCGAGCGCCATTCGGCCTCGCGCGCCGTGCTCGGCCCCGGCACCGGCCTCGGCGTCGCCGGTCTCGTCCACGCGCGCCAGAGCTGGATTCCGGTTCCCGGCGAGGGCGGCCATGTCGATGTCGGCCCGCGCAGCGAGCGCGACTACCGGATCTGGCCCTTCCTCGAACCCATCGAGGGGCGCATCTCCGCCGAGCAGCTCCTGTGCGGGCGCGGCATCATGAACATCTACCACGCCATCGCCGCCGCCGACGGCGTCGACGCGACGCTTGAAACGCCCGCCGACGTCACCGCCAAGGCGCTGGCGCAGGAAGACCGCATGGCCATCGAGACCGTCTCGCTGTTCTCGACCTATCTCGGCCGTGTCGCCGGCGACATGGCGATGATCTTCATGGCCAAGGGCGGCGTGTTCCTGGCCGGCGGCATCTCGCAGAAGATCCTTCCCGCGCTGCGCGGGCCGGAATTCCGCGCGGCCTTCGAGGACAAGGCGCCGCACAGCGCGCTCCTCGCCTCGATCCCGACCTATGTCGTCACCCATCCGGTCGCCGCGCTCGCCGGCCTTGCCGCCTTCGCCCGCATGCCGGACCGATTCGGTGTTGCAACCGAGGGACGCCACTGGAAAAGGTGACGGCCGCGGCGCAGCTTCACCGCCGCGCGGACTCGCCAAAGGCGGACCGACCCCCTATAGAGCGGCCAAGGGGCCGGTTTCAGCCGGCCGCCGTCGAGACAGTGCAGGAAAGTCAAGCCATTGGCCGATAAGAGTCGCTCCGAGCGCCATCCCGTCAGCGCCGACACCGTCGCCACCGTGCTCAAGCGCGTCATCGCCGAAAACGGCCGTGAACATGTACGCGGCTACGCCGTGGCCATCGCCTGCCTCATGGTCGTGGCGCTGACGACGGCCTTCACCGCCTGGATCATGGAATCGGTCGTCAACGAGGCTTTCGCCAACAAGCGCGCCGACCTCGTCATGATCATCTGCGGCGCGATCTTCGCCGCCTTCGTGCTGCGCGGCATCGCGACCTATTACGAAGCCGTCATCCTCTCCAAGATCGGCAACAACATCGTCGCGCGCTACCAGCGCCGGCTCTATTCGCATCTCATGGCGCTCAGCGTCAGCTATTACAACGAGTCGCGCTCGGCCTATCTCGCCGCCCAGATCAGCCAGAACGTCACCGGCATCCGCGACGTGCTGAACATGACGGTGACGTCCCTTGCCCGCGACGTGCTGACCCTCGTCGCGCTGATCGGCGTGATGATCTCCAAGGACTGGCTGCTGACGCTGCTTGTCTTCCTGGTCGCGCCGCCGCTGCTGCTGGGCCTGCGCTACGTCTCCAAGCGCCTGCGCAACGCGACGCGCGAGGCGGTGGAGCTGAACAGCCACGTTCTGGGCGCCATGCAGGAGACGATCCAGGGCATCACCATCGTCAAGGCCTTCACCATGGAGGCCGAGCTTAAGAACAAGGTGGAAGCCATCATCGGCGAGGCCGAAAGCCGCTCCAACCGCATCGCGCGGCTGACCGAGCGCACCGCGCCGATGACCGAGACTTTCGCGGGCTTCGCCATCTCGGGCGTGCTCGCCTATGCCGCCTATCGCTCGATCTATGCCGGCGTTATGCCCGGCGCCTTCTTCGCCTTCGTGGCCGCGCTGCTGATGGCCTACGACCCGGCCCGCCGCCTCGCCCGCCTGCAGGTCTCGCTGGAGCGCGCCGCCGTCAACGCCCGCATGATCTACGAGATCCTCGACCTGAAGCCGCGCCAGGCCGACCGGGCCGACGCCGGATCGCTCGCCATTTCCGACGCGACGATCCGCTTCGACAACGTGCGCTTCGGCTATTCGGAAAACGAGACGATCCTCAAGGGCGTTTCCTTCACCGCCGAGGGCGGCAGGACGACGGCGCTCGTCGGCCCGTCCGGCGCGGGCAAGTCCACCGTGATCAGCCTCATCCCGCGCTTCTACGATCCCACGGAAGGCGCGATCCTGATCGACGGGCAGGATATCGCCCATGTGACCAAGCAGTCGCTCCGCAACGGCATCGCCTATGTCTCGCAGCAGCCCTATCTCTTCGAGGGCACGATTCGCGACAACATCCGCTACGGCCGTCCGGATGCGACGGACGCCGAAATCGAGGAAGCCGCGCGCCATGCCTATGCGCATGATTTCATCCTCGCCCAGCCGCTCGGCTACGACACACCCGTCGGCGAGAACGGCGTGACGCTTTCCGGCGGCCAGCGGCAGCGGCTCTCGATTGCCCGCGCACTGGTGCGCAACGCGCCGATCCTCCTGCTCGACGAGGCGACCTCCGCGCTCGACACCGAATCGGAACAGGCCGTGCAGAAGGCGCTGGACGAGGCGATGAGCGGGCGCACCGTCGTCGTCATCGCCCATCGCCTTTCGACCGTCGTGCGCGCCGACAAGATCATCGTCATGCAGGACGGCATGGTCGCCGAGGAGGGCACGCATGCCGCGCTTGCGGCCCGCGAGAACGGCCTTTACGCTCGCCTCAACAACCTTCAGGCGCCCGCCGGCAGCACGGGCACGTAATCACAGGACAGGACGGAAAGACATGAGCGGCAACGCAATGAAGCTGGTCGTCGTAGGCGCCGCGGGCCGCATGGGCCAGACGCTCATCCGCACCATCCACGCCATCGAGGGCGCGGAGGTCTTTGCCGCCATCGAGCGTGAGGGCTCGCCCTTCGTCGGCCGCGACGCCGGGGAACTCGCCGGCCTCGGCCCGATCGGCGTTCCCGTCACCGACAAGCCGCTGGAAGTCTTCGTAGCGGCCGAGGGCGTGCTCGACTTCACGGCCCCCGCCGCCACCATCGAATTCGCCGGCCTTGCCGCGCAGGCGCGCATCGTGCACGTCATCGGCACCACCGGCTGCTCGGCGGCGGACGGCGAGAAGATCAAGGCCGCCGCCCGTCATGCGCGCATCGTGAAGTCAGGAAACATGAGCCTCGGCGTCAATCTGCTCGGCGTGCTGTCCGAGACGGCCGCACGCGCGCTCGACGCCGCCGAATGGGACATCGAGGTGCTGGAAATGCACCACAGGCACAAGGTCGACGCCCCCTCGGGCACCGCGCTGCTGCTCGGCAACGCCGCCGCCAAGGGGCGCGGCATTTCGCTGGCGGAAAATTCGGTACGCGTGCGCGACGGCCATACTGGCCCGCGCCCCGCCGGCACGATCGGCTTCGCCACGCTGCGCGGCGGCTCCGTCATCGGCGAACATTCGGTGCTGCTTGCCGGCGAGGGCGAGACGGTAACGCTGTCGCACAGCGCGACGGATCGCTCGATCTTCGCCCGCGGCGCCGTCAAGGCGGCGCTCTGGGCGCGTGAGAAGAAGCCCGGCCTCTATTCCATGCTCGACGTGCTCGGGCTCAACTAAATCAGCATCAGGAGACAGACCATATGAGCGGAACCCTCGTCCTCGTTCGCCACGGCCAGAGCGAATGGAACCTGAAAAACCTCTTCACCGGCTGGCGCGACCCTGATCTCACCGACCTCGGTGTCGAAGAGGCCAAGACCGGTGGCAAGGCGCTCGCCGACACGGGTATCAAGTTCGACATCGCGTTCACCTCCGACCTCACCCGCGCGCAGAAGACGCTGAAGCTCATCCTCGACCAGATCGGCCAGCCGGGCCTCGAGACGATCCGCGACCAGGCCCTCAACGAGCGCGACTACGGCGACCTCTCCGGTCTCAACAAGGACGATGCCCGTGCCAAGTGGGGCGAGGAGCAGGTCCATATCTGGCGCCGCTCCTACGACATCCCGCCGCCGGGCGGCGAAAGCCTGCGCGACACCGGCGCACGCGTCTGGCCCTACTACCTCACGGAAATCCTGCCCCGCGTGCTGCGCGGCGAAAAGGTGCTGGTCGCCGCCCACGGCAACTCGCTGCGCTCGCTCGTCATGGTGCTCGACAAGCTGACGAAGGACGAGATCCTGAAGCTGAATCTCGCGACCGGCGTGCCGATGGTCTACACGCTGAACGCCGATTCGACGGTGAAGTCGAAGAACGTGCTCGGGGACATGTCGGGCGCGCATTGAGCGCTCTGCCCACCGCCTCCAACGGAAAAGGCCGGCTCTCGCCGGCCTTTTTGCGTTTCAGGCCTTGCCCGATTCCCAGCCCAGCATGGCCCGCTTGCGTGTGAGGCCCCAATGATAGCCGGTCAGCGCGCCGCTCTTGCCCAGCGCACGGTGGCAGGGGACCACGAAGGAAATGGGGTTGCGGCCGACCGCCGCGCCGACGGCACGTGAAGCCGTCGGCTGGCCGAGGCCTTCGGCGATGGAGGAATAGGTGACGGCACATCCCATGGGGATGCGCAGCAGCGCCTGCCAGACGCGGACCTGGAAATCCGAGCCGATCAGCACCACGCGCAGCGGCTCCTTCGGATCCCAGCGCTTCGGATCGAAGACACGCGCGGCATAGGCGGCCGTCGCACCGCTATCCTCGACATAATGGGCATTCGGCCAACGGGAGGACATGTCCTCGAAGGCATCCATGCCGCCCGGCTCGTCGGTGAAGGCGAGGCCGGCAAGGCCCCGGTCGGTGATCATGACCAATGCCCGGCCGAAGGGCGAGGGATGCAGACCGTAGCGGATCGTCAGGCCCGCGCCGCGCGCCTTCCACTCACCCGGCGACATGGCCTCATGCGTGACAAAGAGATCGTGCAGCCGGCCGGGACCGGAAAGGCCCACCTCGAAGCTCGTTTCGAGCAGCGGCAGTTCCTCCTGGCGCAAGAGGCGCTTGGCATGGTCGAGCGTCACGGCCTGCAGGAAGGCTTTCGGCGAAAGCCCGGCCCAGCGGGTGAAGGTCTTCTGCAACTGCGTCGGCGACTGGCCGAGCCGGCTTGCAATGTCTTCAAGGCCCGGCTGGGCGCGATAATCCTCGGTGATCATCTCGATGACCCGGCGGACGGTCGCGTAGTCGTCGCCCTCAGGCGTGATGTCGGTTTGCAAAGTCGCGGCAATGTTCATCGCTTTTCTCCTGTGCCGCCAGAAAAGCACGCCCTTGGCGCGCCCGCCACCCGTTTCCTGCAAGCCTCTCAATAGCCGCGCTTCACCCGCGCCAGCGCGCCGGAGAAGGCGGAAGCGAAGCGCTCGCGGTCGTCGAGCGGCAGGAAGGCGCCGATATCGGTCTCACGGCCATTGCCCCTCAGATGCATGGCGGTGATGCCGATCTTCGGCTTGCGCGAGACGAGGAAGCGCGCCCAGAACGGGTTGAAGGCATATTCCGTCTCCTTGCCGGACGGGGTGACCTTGCGGATCGAGATATTGGTGCGCGAGAGCGAGACGACTTCCTTAGCCCTTGCCGCCCGGTTGTTGAGCCAGAAGGCGCCGAAGAGGATGAGGAAATCCGCGCCGAAGAACATGACCACCGGCCAGGCGCCCGAAATCATGAAGACGGCCATATGAGCGACGCTGAGCGCGCCCGCGATGAGGAAGAAGACGCGATGCCCGTTCCGCCCCAGCGAGCGATAGGGATGCAGCTCGGCGGAGAAGACCGGCCGGTCGTTCATCGTTGTGTCGGCGTTGCCTTGGGTCATGACGCTTGATTATAAGCAAGCCGCGCGGGACTGTGTAGCGGTTTTGCGGCCCGCATCGGAGGCATCATGGATAGCGTGAAGACCCGGAAGAAAACGCCCTCGGCGCCACCGCGCCGCAAGGCGCCCGCAAGGGTAAAAAGCCTCTATTCGCAGGACGAGCTGAAGGAAATCTTCCGGCGTTTCTCCATCCAGCGGCCCGAGCCGAAGGGCGAGTTGGAGCATGTGAACCCGTTCACGCTCGTCGTTGCCGTCGCGCTTTCCGCACAGGCGACGGATGCCGGCGTCAACAAGGCGACGCGCGCCCTCTTCAAGATCGCAGATACGCCGGAGAAGATGCTCGCTCTCGGCGAGGAGAAGGTCCGCGAATATATCAAGACCATCGGTCTCTACCGCAACAAGGCCAAGAACGTCATCGCGCTCAGCCGGATGCTGGTCGAGCGCTTCGGCAGCGAGGTGCCGCGCACCCGGGAGGAACTGGTGATGCTGCCCGGCGTCGGCCGCAAGACGGCCAATGTCGTGCTCTCCATGGCCTTCGGGCACGCGACGATGGCGGTCGACACGCATATCTTCCGCATCGCCAACCGGCTGCTCCTCGCTCCCGGCAAGACGCCGGACGAGGTGGAGGAAAAGCTGATGCGCATCGTCCCCGACGAATATCTCTACCACGCGCATCACTGGCTGATCCTGCACGGGCGGTACTGTTGCAAGGCGCGCAAGCCGGAATGCGAGCGCTGCGTCATCGCCGATCTCTGCAAGTCGCCGGAAAAGACCTGCGACGTGCCCGCCCCGCTGGTAGAGCTTCCGGCGCAAATGTTCGGCCCTACGCCCTAAGTCCGTCCAGCAGGTCGGCAATCGCGGCCTCATAGACCTTTCGGTCGGCACCGGCCTCGATGGCGATGGCCGCACGGTCGAAGGCGGCGGAGAGGAGGCCGGTCAGCGCCGCCAGTTTTTTCGCGCCGACATCCGGCTCCAAAAAAGCAGACAGCCCCGTTTCGAGCGTGCTCTCGGCATTGTCCCGGTCGATTGCCCCTGCCCCCTCGAAGCCGAGTACGGCGGGGGCTTCGAGAAGCAGGAGACGCGTGCGGCCGGGCGCGGCCATGGCGTCGAAATAGGCCGCTGCACCGAGAAGCAGCGCTTCGCGCGGCGAGCCGGCCGGCAGCGATACCGCCTCGATCCGCTCTGCGACGGCTTCCGCCTCGCGCTCCGCCACGGCGCGGAACAGCGCCTTCTTGTCCTCGAAATGATGGTAGAGCGCGCCGCGCGTTACCCCGGCTTCTGCCACGATGTCGGGTGTCGCGGTTTCCGCATACCCCTTCTCCACGAAGAGCCGCCGGGCGGCTTCGATCAGGGCGAGGCGCGTCGCCTCGGTGCGTTCCTTGTTGCTGCGTGCCATCTCGCCTCTTTACATACAAACTGCATGTATGTTATTTGATAGAAACATGCAGACTGTATGTTTTTTCTGACAGCAATTCCAGCAAAAGCGTGCAGCGGGCCTCACGTCCCGGGCTGCACCAGACCGAAAGGGAAAGAGATGAAAACGACCAGCTACTATCCCGTCATCATGACCGACGACGTCGCCGGCACCGCCGCCTTCTACACGGCGCATTTCCGCTTCGAGGCGCTCTTTACCAGCGACTGGTACATCCATCTCCAGTCCCGAGAGGACGAGAAGGTGACGCTCGCCGTGCTCAACCACAACCATGAGACCATTCCGGCCGCCGGCCGGGGTAAAAAGGTCTCCGGCCTGCTCCTCAACTTCGAGGTCGAGGATGTCGACGCCGTCCATGACGCCGCGTGCGCCGCCGGCCTGCCGATCCTCCTTGCCATCCGTGATGAGGATTTCGGCCAGCGCCACTTCATCACCGCAGATCCGAACGGCGTGATGATCGACGTGATCAAGCCGATCCCGCCGAGCGCCGACTATGCGGCCCTCTACGACGCGTCAGTTCTGCCGCAGTGAGAAGCCCGGATCCCTGCGGCTCAGCGCCTTGTGGAGATGCACCATGAGGCCGGCCGCAAAGAGCGGCGTCATCAGGTTGACGATGGGGACCGCCAGGAATGCCGCGATGACGAAGCCGGCAAGGAGGACTGTGGAGGCGTGCTTGGCGCGGAACAGGCGCGCCTCGGCGGGCGTGCGGTAGCGCATGGCGGCAAATTCGAAGAATTCCCGGCCGAGCAGGTAACCGTTGACGAGGAAGAAGGCGACGAGATTCACGCCGGGAATGAACAGCAGGAAGAGGGCGACGAGGTTGCCGAGGATGACCACGCCGAGGAATTTCAGCGACCCCGCGATGGCCTGGCCGAGCGGCAGCGCCGTGCCCGCCGCCTCGCCCGGATAGTCGCGCGTCTCGATCACCTCGGCGATGTCGTCGAGGAAGAAGCCGGCGATGATCGCCGTCACCGGCGCCAGCAGCAAGGCGAGGCCGAGCGCGAGGCCGAGGCTGGCGACGATGCCGAAGACGAAGGTGAGCCAACCCGCCCAATCCGGCAGGTTCGGCATCATCGCGCCTTCGAGCCAGGGCCAGGCGAAGGCGATGAAGCTTTCCCGCAACCCGAACCAGATGCCGATGAGGGCCAGGAGCGTCAGCCCCAGGACCTTCCAGAAGACGCTGCGCGTCTCGGGCGCGAAGAGATTGGCGAGCGAAAGCCGGACGGCGTGGACGATCATCGGAAGCTCCTGTTCGCCCCGCATGTAGGGTGTGGAAAAGCCCCCGGCAAGACGGGCGGCGCCCCCTCCGTTAAGACCTCGTTAAAGGACCGCTCCTAGACTCCCGCGCACCCGCACGGAGCTGTGCGCGCCATATCAGGAAACCGTCATGCGTCATGTCCCGATCAGCAGGCTCCTGCCCGCGCTCTTCGTCCTCGTGGCCGTTCCGGCCGGATTGCAGGGTCTCTTCGGCGGCGCTGCCTTCCCGTCGGGCTGGGCCTTGTCCGCCGCTGCCATCGGCCTCGCGCTTGCCGCCGCCATCCTTGCCAAGCGCCGCGTCGCTACACCGCTCGACGAGCTTGCCGGCGCCGTACGGCGTCTGGCCGCGGGCGATACGGCGGTCGCCATTCCCCATGCCGACCGGGGCGACGAGATCGGCGCTCTGGCGCTTGCCGTGACGGCCCTTCGCGACGATGCCGCCGAGCGCCAGCGCCGCGACCGCCTCAACGAGGATGAGCGCCACCGCGCCGATGGCGAGCGGCAGGCGCGCGAGGCCGAGCACACCCGCGAGAGCGGTCGCGTGCAGGAGGCTGTCGCCGGCCTTGCCGACGCGCTCGGCAGGCTTGCCGGCGGCGACATGTCCTGCCGCATCGAAAAGCCCTTCTCCGGCGATCTCGACCGGCTGCGCGAGGATTTCAACGCTGCCGTCGCGCGGCTCGGCGATGCGCTGCGCGACGTCGGCGAGAACGCGCGCGCCATCGATGCCGGCGCCGGCCAGATCCGCACGGCCGCCGACGACCTGTCGCGCCGCACCGGGCAGCAGGCCGCCTCCATCGAAGAGACCGCCGCCGCGCTGAAGGAGATCACCACCACCGTGAAGGATTCCACCCGCCGGGCGGAAGAGGCAGGCTCCCTCGTCGCCCGTACCCGCACGGGCGCGGAGAAATCCGGCGAGATCGTGCGCCGCGCCGTCGCCGCCATGCAGGAAATCGAGAAATCCTCCAGCGCGATCAACAGCATCATCGGGGTCATCGACGAGATCGCCTTCCAGACGAACCTGCTTGCGCTCAATGCCGGCGTCGAGGCCGCGCGGGCCGGCGAGGCCGGCAAGGGTTTCGCGGTCGTCGCCCAGGAGGTGCGCGAACTTGCCCAGCGCTCGGCCAAGGCCGCCAAGGAGATCAAATCGCTGATCACCACCTCGGGCGAACAGGTGCGCACGGGCGTCGCCCTGGTCGGCGACACCGGCCGCTCGCTCCAGACCATCGTCACCGAGGTCGAGGAGATCAACGGCCACGTGCAGGCGATCGTCGGGTCCGCCCGCGAACAGTCGAACGGCCTTCAGGAGATCAACACCGCCGTCCACGCCATGGACCAGGGCATACAGAAGAACGCCGCCATGGTGGCTGAGACGACCGCGGCCAGCCACGGCCTTTCCTCGGACGTGCAGGCGCTGAACACGCTGCTCGGCCGCTTCGGCATCGGCGGCTCCACAGCCGCCGGCCGCACCGTACGCGCGCCGCACCTGCATGTGGTTCCCTCCACGCCGCCGCCCGCGCCTGAGCCGAAGGTCGCCCGCAAATCGCCCGGCCAGTGGAACATCAAGGCCGTCACGGACAAATCCCGCCCCGTCACCTCCCCCGCCCTCGCGCTCAGCGACAAGCTCGCCGGCGCGCTTGGGGTGCGGCAGGACAAGGGGGATGAGGGAGACTGGGAAGAGTTCTGAGGCGCGCCTTTAAATCTAGCCTTCTTCCGGCGGATAGGCGTGCGTCCGTCCCCGGAAATCGCGCAGGCGGAAACAGCCGTCGTCCGCCTCCTCTACCGCCACCGAATCCGCCCGCACCTTGCCGTGGCCGCCGGGGATGTCGAGGATATAGGCCGGCTGGCAGAGACCGGAAACGCGGCCGCGCAGGCTTTCCACCAGCGCCCGACCTTCGGCGAGCGACAGGCGGAAATGAGCCGTGCCGGGGGCAAGGTCCGGGTGGTGCAGGTAGTAGGGTTTCACGCGGTTCTCGACGAAGGTGCGCATGAGGGCGGCCAGCACCCCGGCATCGTCGTTGACGCCCTTGAGAAGTACCGTCTGGCTGATCATCACGATCCCGGCATCGACGATGCGGGCGACGGCGGCTGAGGCTTCCGTCGTGAATTCGCGCGGATGGTTGGCGTGAAGCGCCACATAGGTCGTCTTGCCGGAGGCCTTCAGCGCCTCGATGAGCGCGGCGTCGATCCGGTCGGGATCGACAACGGGAACGCGCGTATGGAAGCGCACGATCTTCACATGGTCGATGGCGGCAAGCCGCTCCATGATCGCCTGCAGGCGGCGCGGGGAGAGGACGAGCGGATCGCCGCCCGTCAGGATGACCTCCCAGATTTCGGGCCGCTCCGCGATATAGGCGATGGCCGTGTCGAGCGCCTTGGCGGAGAGCGTGCCCAGTCCTTCCGGCCCGACCATTTCACGGCGGAAACAGAAACGGCAATAGACCGGGCAGACATGCACGGCCTTGAGCAGCACCCGATCCGGATAACGATGCACGATGCCCTCGACGGGACTGTGCGCGAGATCGCCGATGGGATCGGCGCGTTCTTCCGGCAGGGTGACAAGCTCAGCAGCATCGGGGATGAACTGGCGGGCGATGGGATCGAGCGGATCGTCCGCATCGATCAGCGCGGCGAGCGCGGGGGTGACGGCGACGGCGTAGCGCTCCGCGACGGCGGCGGCGCCCGCCCGCTTCGCTTCCGACAGGAGACCGGTGGCGGCAAGTTCGGCGACCGTGGTCAGGGTGGCGGTCACGGCGCGGTCTCCGCGACGGGCGCCCAGAGCACCTGGTCGATGCGCGATGCGCCCGTTGCCAGCATGACAAGCCGGTCAAAGCCGAGCGCGATGCCGCTCGCTTCCGGCATCAGGGCGAGCGCGGCTAGGAAATCCTCGTCGAGCGGATAG
The DNA here is from genome assembly GCF_022682305.1 of Shinella zoogloeoides. NCBI lineage: Bacteria > Pseudomonadati > Pseudomonadota > Alphaproteobacteria > Hyphomicrobiales > Rhizobiaceae > Shinella > Shinella zoogloeoides. Next base: position 4,104,742 of record NZ_CP093528.1, on the reverse strand, counting down.
GTCTCGCCATAGACGCGGGCCTTTTCCGCCATTTCCAGCTCGAAGCGGCGGCGCTGCTCCGCGACATCCGTCAGTTCGCCAAAGGCATTGGCAAGTTCCACCCCGCAGGCATAAAGCTCGAAGCGTTCTGCGACACGCGGATCGTGCGGGGCGGGGCGCGCCAGCGCGGCCTCGGCGCTCGGGTACTCGCACAGGATGGTGGCGCGGCCGAAGCCGAGTTCCGGCTCGATCTTCTCCACCAGCACGCGGCTGAAGAGATCGGCCCAGGTGTCGTCGTCAGCGACGCGCAGCCCCCTGGCCCGCATGGCGGCGGCAAGGGCCTCGCGGTCCGTCGTACCATCGAGGCGGATTGTCGCGAGGAGGTCGATGCCTGCATGGCGCGTGAAGGCATCCGCCACGCTCAGCCGTTCGGGCGATAGCGCGGGATCGCACGTCGCGCCGCGATAAGCGAGTTGGGAGACGCCGGCCACTTCGGCCGCCAAAGCAAGCATCTCGCCACAATCGGCCATCAGCACGTCATAGGTCTCGCCGGCGCGATACCATTCCAGCATGGTGAATTCGGGATGGTGCAGCGGGCCGCGCTCGCGGTTGCGGTAGACATGGGCGAAGCAGGCGATGCGCCGCTCGCCCGCCGCCAGCAGCTTCTTGCAGGCGAATTCCGGCGAGGTGTGCAGGTAGAGCGGCGTCTTTGTGCCTGCATGGCCGATGGCGGCGGTTTCGAAGGCGTGCAGATGCGCCTCGTTGCCGGGCGAGACCTGCAAGGTCGCCGTATCCACCTCGATGAAATCGCGCGCGGAAAACCAGCCGCGTAGCGCTGCCTGGATGCGGTTTCGCGCCATCAGGAACGGCCGGCGGTCGGCATGGACGTCGGGCGTCCACCAGGGCGAGGGCTTCAGGCTTGTGGCGCTCATGTGACAGGTTTCTTCGGCGATGCCGGCGGCAAGACTGGTCTTTTGCCGGAATATAGGGTAGTTGCGGCCCCGAAAACGTATTTTCAGCGTTCGCGGAAGCGTCTTGTGGCGGTCCTCTACGACGCGATCCATCCAGTTACAAGGAAGACTTATGGTAAAGATCATCGCCTCTTCCGTCCGCAAGGGCAATGTCCTCGAGGTCGAAGGCAAGCTCTATGTCGTGCTGACGGCGCAGAACTTCCACCCGGGCAAGGGCACGCCGGTCACGCAGGTCGACATGCGCCGCATCTCCGACGGCGTGAAGGTTTCCGAGCGCTACCGCACGACCGAGCAGGTCGAGCGCGCCTTCGTGGAAGACCGCGAGCACAACTTCCTTTATGACGATGCCGACGGCTTCCACTTCATGAACCCGGAAAGCTACGACCAGCTGACCATGTCGCAGGAAGACATCGGCGACCTCAAGGCCTACCTCCAGGAAGGCATGACGGTCATCCTGTCGGTACACGAAGGCGTCGCCATCGCCATCGACCTGCCGCGCCACGTCACGCTCGAGATCACCGAGACCGAGCCGGTCGTGAAGGGCCAGACGGCTTCCTCCTCCTACAAGCCGGCGATCCTTTCGAACGGCGTCCGCACGCTGGTTCCGCCGCACATCACGGCCGGCACGCGCGTCGTCATCGCGACGGAAGACGGCTCCTACGTCGAGCGCGCCAAGGACTGATCGGTCTTGCACCGATGCATCAAGCCGCCCGCCGGAAACGGCGCGGCGGCTTTTTTCTTTCAACTTGCGCAAAATCCGTTATGAGCAAATCCCGGCTCTTACGAAACCGAGACGGGAATCCCGCATGACCAAATTCGACGTGCTGACGGTCGGCAACGCCATCGTCGACATCATCGCGCGCTGCGACGAGGCCTTCATCACCGACAACGGCATCATCAAGGGTGCGATGAACCTCATCGACGCCGAGCGCGCCGAACTGCTCTATTCCCGCATGGGTCCCGCGCTCGAAGCCTCCGGCGGCAGCGCCGGCAACACCGCCGCGGGCGTCGCCAGTTTCGGCGGCAAGGCCGCCTATTTTGGCAAGGTGGCGAACGACCAGCTCGGCGATATCTTCATCCACGACATCCGCGCCCAAGGCGTGCATTTCGAGACGAAGCCGCTCAAGGGCACGCCGCCGACCGCCCGCTCGATGATCTTCGTGACGCCCGACGGTGAACGCTCGATGAATACCTATCTCGGCGCCTGCGTGGAACTCGGCCCCGAGGACGTGGAAGAAGAGGTCGTGGCGGAAGCCAAGGTCACCTATTTCGAGGGTTATCTGTGGGATCCGCCGCGCGCCAAGGATGCGATCCGCGAATGCGCCCGTATCGCCCACGCGCACGGCCGCGAAGTCTCGATGACGCTGTCGGACAGTTTCTGCGTCCACCGCTACCGCAGCGAATTCCTCGACCTGATGCGCTCCGGCACGATCGACATCGTCTTCGCCAACAAGGCCGAGACGCTGGCGCTGTACGAGACCGAGGATTTCGAGGAGGCATTGAGGCGCATCGCCGAGGATTGCCGGATGGCGGCGGTGACGATGAGCGAGGAAGGCTCCGTCATCCTGACGAAGGGCGAGCGCACGAAGGTGGACGCGATCAGCATTCCGAGCGTGGTCGATACGACGGGCGCGGGCGATCTCTACGCCGCTGGTTTCCTCTACGGCTATACGACCGGACGGTCGCTGGCCGATTGCGGCCGGCTCGGCAGCCTTGCCGCCGGGCTGGTCATCCAGCAGATCGGTCCCCGCCCGCTGCTGTCGCTGGCGGAAGAGGGCCGCAAAGCCGGCCTTATTTGAAGGCTTCGCCCGGATAGGCGCCCCAGATCTCGTTCTGCGAGACCCAACCCGCCGTGCCGTCCACTTCGGCACGGCACCAGTCACCGTTGCATTCGCCGACCTTGACGACGACGCCGGGCTGGATCTTGGCGACGAGCGTGGCGTTGGGCAGCGCCTCGCGGCGCATGTTGACGAAGATGCCGTCGCCCTTGCCGCGCATCCACGGGGCGGTCACGGCCGTGCGTTCGCCGGAGAGCAGCGCCTGGTTGACCCAGCCCTCCGTACCGTCCGCATCGCGGATGCGGCGCCAGTTATCGTATTCCTGGATGATCTCGACCGGCACGCCGGACTTCATGTAGCGCCAGGAAACGGCGTAGTCGACGCTCGGGCCGACGCGCAGGTTCACGCTCTTGGCCTTGAGGCTGACGAAGCGGGGCAGCGGCAGACCGCTCGGCCCCTTGCCCGCCTGGGCATGGGCGAACTGGATGCCCGCGACGGAGACGAGGAGGCCCGCAAGGGCGGCGAGGCTGAAACGCACGACAAGGTTACGCATGGGTGATCCGCACAATTTTTTGAAGGACATCGGGCTGCCGGACCGGTACTGGCAGGCAAATCGCGGGAACGGCCCCTTGGGCGGATTGTCTTCGCGACCGGGTCTGGTAGAAAATGCCCCTGATGAAGCAATCCTTGCCCAACTTGGTTAAGGACCCGTCAACAGGACGCCGGAACACCCCATGACGCAGAAGAAAAAACCGAAGGTCTATATCACCCGCCGCCTGCCCGAGGTGGTGGAGACCCGGATGCGCGAACTGTTCGACGCCGAACTCAACATCGACGACACACCGCGCAGCCAGCCCGAACTCGTCGCCGCCGTGAAGAGCGCGGACGTTCTTGTGCCGACGCTGACGGACCGGATCGACGCCGCGCTGATCGAGCAGGCCGGGCCGCAGCTCAAGCTGATCGCCTGCTTTTCCAACGGCGTCGACAATGTCGACGTGGAAGCGGCCGCGCGAAAGGGCATCACCGTCACCAACACGCCGAACGTGCTTACAGAGGACACAGCGGACATGACAATGGCGCTGATCCTCGCCGCACCCCGTCGCCTTGCGGAAGGCGCGCGCATCCTGACGGACCGCCGGGGCGAGTGGTCGGGCTGGTCGCCGACCTGGATGCTCGGCCGGCGCATCTGGGGCAAGCGCCTCGGTATCGTCGGCATGGGCCGCATCGGCACCGCCGTCGCCAAGCGCGCCCGCGCCTTCGGTCTCTCCATCCACTATCACAACCGCAACCGCGTGCATCCGGACACCGAAGACGCGCTGGAGGCGACCTACTGGGACAGCCTCGACCAGATGCTCGCCCGCGTGGATATCGTCTCGGTCAACTGCCCCTCGACGCCCGCCACCTTCCATCTGCTTTCGGCCCGCCGGCTCGAGCTGATGCAGCCGACGAGCTACATCGTCAACACGGCGCGCGGCGGCATCATCGACGAGACGGCACTGATCAAGTGCCTGCGGGAAGGCAAGATCGCCGGCGCCGGCCTCGACGTCTTCGAGAACGAACCGTCGGTCAATCCGAAGCTCCTGAAGCTTGCCGCCGACGGCAAGGTCGTGCTGCTGCCGCATATGAGTTCGGCCACCATCGAGGGCCGTGTGGACATGGGCGAGAAGGTGGTGATCAACATCCGCACCTTCTTCGACGGCCACCGGCCGCCGGACCGGGTGCTGCCGAGCCGGGTTTAGGTCCAGCCGGGGATATCAGGAGCCGCTCTTGCGCCGCCGGTACTTCAGCGTCTCGAATCGCGCCGCCAGTCCATCGTAGAGCAGCAGGCGGCCGACCAGCGGCTCGCCCGCCCCCGTCACCAGCTTGATCGCCTCCATCGCCATCAGCGTGCCGATGACACCCGTCAGCGCGCCGACGATGCCGGCTTCCGCACAGGCGGGCACGACGCCGGGCGGAGGGGCGGAGGGGAAGAGGTCGCGGTAGGCGGGATTGAGCGCGCCGTCCGGTCCGGCCTCATAGGGCTTCAGTACCGTCACCGAACCATCGAAGCGGCCGACGGCGCCGGTGACGAGCGGAATTTGCGCGGCTTCCGCCGCATCCGCCGAGGCATAGCGGGTGCCGAAATTGTCCGAGCCGTCGATCAGAAGGTCGTAGCCGGAGAGGAGGCGAGCGGCATTGTCCGGCATCAGCCGCTCGGCAATGCCGGTGAAGCGGACATGCGGGTTGAGGCGGGAAACCGCCGCCTCGGCGCTGGCGATCTTCGTCGTACCGAGGCCCGCCGTGTCGTGGATCACCTGGCGCTGGAGATTGGATAGCGAGACCGTGTCGTCGTCGAGGACGCCGATATGGCCAATGCCGGCGGCGGCGAGGTACTGGATGACCGGCGCGCCGAGGCCGCCCGCCCCGACGATCAGCACATTGGCCGCCTTGAGTTTCTGCTGGCCCGCGCCGCCGATCTCGGCAAGCACGATATGGCGGCGGTAGCGGTCGATTTCTTCCGAGGTCAGCGGATCGGTCATGGCAGGATGCCTCCGTTCGAGACGGTGAGGAACTGGGCGCGCTCGCCGAGCGCGTCGAACATGGCCCGGTCCGTGCCGGTCATGAAGGCCTGCCCGCCGAGCGCGTCGACCCGGTCGAACAGCGCGGCGCGGCGCCCCTCGTCGAGATGGGCGGCGATCTCGTCGAGCAACAGCACCGGCGCATGGCCGGTCATGCCCGCGACCAGCCCGGCATGGGCGAGGATGAGGCCGACCAGCAGCGCCTTCTGCTCGCCCGTCGAGCAGCGCTCGGCCTCCATATCCTTCTCGCGGTGGCGGATGAGGAGATCGGCGCGGTGCGGGCCATCCAGCGTGCGGCCGGCGGCGGCGTCGCGGTAGCGGCCTTCCTGCAGCATGCCGAGGTAGATGTCCTCGATCTCGTAGGCCGGGCGCTGCCATTCCCCGTCGAGGAAGCCGGAGAGCCGCATGCTGGCGGAAGGGAACGGCCCGTCATCGCGGGCCGCCTCGACGAGGCCGGAAATGAGGCCGACGAGTTCGTGGCGGGCATGGGCCATGGCGATGCCGAGTTCGGCCATCTGCTTTTCCAGCGCCGTCAGCCAGGCGGGATCGGGCCGGTGCTCGGAGAGCAGGCGGTTGCGGCCGCGCATCGCCTTTTCGAAATCCGCCGCGCGGCGGCCGTGCTCGGGATCGAGCGACAGCACCAGCCGGTCGAGGAAGCGGCGGCGATCGGCGGAGGGACCGGTGAACAGTCCGTCCATGGCGGGGGTCAGCCAGACGACGCGCAGGTGATCGAGAAGCTCGTCCACGGTACGGGCGGGCGTGCCGTTGAGCCGGAGTTTTCGCGACTGCCCGTCCTCACCGCCTTCCGTGCCGGTGCCGATATCCACCTCGCCCTGCATGCCCTCCAGCGTCGCGAAGACGGAGAAGCCGCCATCGCTGCCAGCGCGCGGCACGTCGCCATAGGCGGCGCGGCGCAGGCCGCGGCCGGGCGACAGGAAGGAGACCGCTTCCATGAGATTGGTCTTGCCCGCCCCGTTCTGCCCCGTCAGCACGACATGCCGGCCGTCGAGCGGCAGCGACAGACCCGCATAATTGCGGAAATCCGTGAGCTTGAGGCGGGAAAAGGAAACCTTGTGCGGCATGGCGTGAGAGCTAGAGCATTTTTCGCTTCAGTGGAATCACCCCGCGGCACATTCGTGGGTGAGCAACAGAAAGATGGGGCGTCACGACGCGCGACACAAGCGCGTGAGCGTGGTTGCCTGCGCGGCCGGCAACGGCTAATCCAGAGGCCCGCCCGCACCTTGCATCCTCCCCTCCCAAGCAAGCAGGTTCTTCCTTGTCCGCACGCCCCGTTTTCGACCGCAGCTTCTCCGCCTTCCTGTTCGACATGGACGGCACACTCCTCAATTCCATCCTGGCCACCGAGCGCGTCTGGACGCGCTGGGCGCTCAAGCACGGCCTCGATGTCGCGACCTTCCTGCCGACCATGCACGGCAGGCGCGGCATCGACACGATCACCCAACTCGGACTGCCGGGCGTCGATCCAGCCGCCGAGGTGAAGGAAGTGGAACAGGGCGAGATGGAGGATGTCGACGGCGTCGTGCCGATTGCCGGCGCTATCGCCTTCCTTTCCGCGCTGCCCGCCGACCGCTGGGGCATCGTGACCTCCGCGCCGGCGGCGCTCGCCCGTCGCCGCCTTGCGGCCGCCGGCATTCCGCTGCCGAAAGTCATCGTGACGGCGGAAGACGTGACAAAGGGCAAGCCCGCCCCCGACGGCTACAGGCTCGGAGCCGCGCGCCTCGGCTTCGACCCGGCCGATTGCCTCGTCTTCGAGGACGTACCGGCCGGTATCCTTGCCGGCGAGGGCGCGGGCGCGCATGTGGCCGTGATAACGGCGACGCATCACCATCCCATCGAGACCGGCCATCCGAAACTGGAGAATTACGAGGGCGTCGCCTCCGTGGTGGACGGCGACGGCCGGCTGCGGCTCATACGGACCGCAGGCTGAGCGATCAGCCGGCCGGCTCCGGCATGATGCCGGCCAGAACCGTGTCGATCACGGCGTCGATATCCGCATCGGAAATATCCAGCCGTCCCGTCAGCAGCCGGCCCCAGGCAAAGCTGGAGAGCATTTCCGTGACCAGCTCGGGGCGCACGTCCGCCCGCACCTCGCCGCGCTCCTGCGCCTTTTCGACCAGCCGGCGGCTCTGGACGCGGCGATCGGTCATGTAGGCCGAAAGGGCGGCGAAGGCCTCCGGCTCGCCCTGGGCCTTGGCCACCACGCAGCGGAATATCTCACCGCTCGATCCCTGCCAGGTCGCGAGCAGCCCCTTGAGATAGGCGCGCAGGTCATCGCGAATATTCCCCGTATCGGGATAGTTGAAATCGACCTTCTTGCGGCAATGGTAGACGTCGAGCAGGAGCGCCGCCTGCGAGGGCCACCAGCGATAGATCGTCGGTTTTCCCGCCCGCGCGCGTCGCGCCACCGCCTCGATGGAAAAGCCGGAAAGGCCGTTTTCCAATAGCACCGCCTCCGCCGCCTGGAGGATCGCCTCCTGGCTGGCCGGATTGCGCGTGGCGCCAATCGAGCGACGGGCGGGCTTCGTTTCTGCCTCGGTCATGCCTGTTTCCTTTTTTTCCGCTGTAGCACGAAAGCCACTTGAACGGAACGTTTCGTTTCTATATAAACGAAACGTTCCGTTCTATAAAGGTTTCTCCCATGACCGCTTCCTCCCCCGTCCGCACGCTTTCCAAGCCGCATCTGGCGCTTGCCATGCTCCTGCCCGTCTATCCGCTGATCACCACGATCCTCTACATCGTGCTGCCGCTGACGGAGGGCTGGACGATCTGGCAGCGCACCGCCGTCATCACGCCGATCATGGTTTCCGCCATGGTCTTCGTCGTCTCGCCCTTCGTGCAGAAGCGCTTCGCCGGCTTCATCCTGCGCGCAAAATGAAAAAGCCGGGGTCTTGCGACCCCGGCTTTCCCTTGTCCGATACCACTCGCTCAGGCGGCCGGCTGGCGGGTCTTGCGCAGATAGGGCAGGACCGTGTCGAAGGAGCCGAAGCGCGTGATGGCATCTTCGTTGGAGACGGCAGCGGTGATGATGACGTCGTCGCCCTGCTGCCAGTTGGCCGGCGTCGCGACCTGATGCCTGCTGGTGAGCTGGATCGAGTCGATGGCGCGCAGGATCTCCGCGAAATTGCGGCCCGTCGTCATCGGGTAGGTGAGGATCAGCTTGATCTTCTTGTCCGGGCCGATGACGAAGACCGAGCGCACCGTGGCGTTGTCGGCGGGCGTGCGGCCTTCCGAGCTGTCGCCGGCGGCGGCGGGCAGCATGTCATAGAGCTTTGCGACCTTGAGGTCCTTGTCGCCGATCAGCGGGTACTCGACGTCGAAGCCGGTGGCAGTGCGGATGTCGGCCTTCCACTTGGTATGGCTGTCGACCGGGTCGACGGAGATGCCGATGATCTTGACGCCGCGCTTGCGGAATTCGCCCTCGATGCCGGCCATGGCGCCAAGCTCGGTGGTGCAGACCGGGGTGAAGTTCTTCGGGTGCGAGAAGAGCACGGCCCAGCCGTCACCGATCCATTCGTGGAAACCGATCTCGCCAGCGGTGGTGTCGGCGGTGAAGTCCGGCGCGATGTCGTTGATGCGAAGGCTCATGGGGTCGTCCTTTCTTCCATGCGGGGAGCGCGGGACACGACCCGCGAAAATACATCCGGGCGGTAGATAGAACGAAAAAACCGGCTTGCCTATAGCGGCAGGCTGCCGCGCGACGCCGCAAGGGAGCGCAACTTTGCGCCGAACACGCGCGCCGCAAGAAGGCTTTCGGCGTCCCGCCCGCCCGACGCCAAACCGTTCCCCGGAGAGGCCGCGCCGGGAAAAGTCGATTTTATTTTCAGATTCCGCCGTCAGGCATCGATTTCGGCGCGCCCGCTCGTCAGGTCGACGATCATCCGACCGACCTCCTCCGCCCTTTCCGCCGGCACACGGAAGGCAAGGCGCGCGCCGGTATCGTGATAGGTCTCGTCGTCCATCACAAGCCCCGCGAAGGACCCGAGCCGCGCCTTGACCAGCGCCAGATCGGAGAAGCCGAGCGACACGCCGAGCGTGACGCGCTCGACATATTCCGTCTTGGCGGCGGCGCGCAGGCACAGGGCCGCCGTGCCGCCATAGGCGCGGATCAGCCCGCCGCTGCCCAGCAGGATACCACCGAACCAGCGCGTGACGACGACCAGCGTGCGGTCGAGCGCCTGGCCGTCCATGGCCTGCAGGATGGGTTTTCCCGCCGTGCCGCTCGGCTCGCCGTCATCGCTGAAACGATAGGTCTGGCCGATACGGTAGGCCCAGCAATTATGGCTGGCGGAAAGATCGGAAACCTCCACCAGATACTGCTTCGCCTCCGCCTCGCTCTCGACCGGGCAGGCGATCGCAAGGAAGCGGCTCTTGCGGATTTCCTGCTCGAAGCGTTCGACGCGATCCAACGTATACAAGGCCGGTTCCCGGGTGGTTGCGTTGCGGTTGAACCCGTCTCCTACCCTTCCGGCGGCCGCCGTTTCAAGCGTCGAATAGAACACTAATTCTATAGACTATTGACAGCCGCCACGATTTTGCCATGATGTCGGCAGGATCGTACAAGGACGGAGACGATGGCATGATGTATCTCGGTGGCGTGACGCTCGGTTACTTCAATCTCTATCCGGTCGGCTTCCAGCCGAAGACCGAGACGGCCGGCAGCGACGCCAAGGCCGCCCCGGCAACCGGGGAAAGGCTCCCGCTGGAAGGCAGCCGGCTTTCAGCCTCCCGCCGCCCGGTACAGTGGCCGATCCACGTCTTCTACTGAAATTTCCGGCACCTCGCCTCTCAGAACGAGAGGACGGCCTCCGCGCCGAGGCCGCGAACCATGCCGGCCGGCCTTGCAGCCGGATCGATGCCCGCGCGGGGCACGAGGCGCACGCTCCTCACGCCGCCCGGCGCAAGATGGAACCAGCTATCGGACGGCAGGAAACCTTCGGCCTCGATCGCCACGGACTGCACGACGCGATCCGCCGAAAGATCCAGCAGCCACTCCCCCCCATCCTGCCGCAGCGCCGCGGAAAGCACGGCGGAATGGATGGCCTTCGCCCGCCCCTGCGGGAAATGGAAGGCTTCCGCGATCACCACTCCCTCCGCATCGAGCAGCCGGCAGACGGTCACGTCATGGGAAGGCGGACCGAAGCGGAAGGCATAGGTCGTATCGAAGAACGCGCCGAAGAGATCGGTCGCCGGTAGCGTCCCGGCCGAATGGGGCGCAAGGATCATGTCCTTGCGGCCGGAGACGACCGGCTGGCGGCCGTGGCGCAGGCAGGCGAGTTCCAGTGTCAGCCGCCGTTCGTGCGCACTGTCGTTGACGGCGTGGATATCCAGCCCGTTGGTGCCCTCGTCGGACAGGATGACCTGTACCGGACGGAAAGCGCGGCGCAGCGCGTGCCAGGCGGATTTCGGCAGGCCCGTCGCATCGACCACGCCCCAGCCGGGGCCGGGCAAAAGGTCCTGGAAAGTCCAGACCAGCGCGCCGTTGCAGGTGGATTGCGGCCGCCGCCATTCCGCGAAGGTCGCCTCCATCACCTCGCCGACCGCGGCGCGGGAAAGATCGAGATAGCGGGCCGGGTCCTCGCGGCGCAGGCGGACCGGGTCCTCACCGTAGAGGAGGGCGAGATAGTGCTCGCGCACATCCTCGAAATCCCAGGACGCCCCGCGGTCGCGCGGCACGCGGGCCTTCCAGCGTGGATCATGCACCGCCGGCACCGGCAGATGCGCCTCGAGGGTCTGCTGCTCCGGCACGTTGGCGAAGGCGAGGCTCTCGGCGGCAAAGCGAACCTCTGCCCTGCGCGCATCCTCCAGCGGCCGGCAATAGGCCCCGACGCCGTAATAGTGCGTCACGCCGGCGTTTGGCGAGAAAGGCATCGCCCCGCCGCTCGGCGAATTCTCCACATAGGGCGCGTCCGGCCGGTGCGCGGCGGCGATTTCCGGCAGGATCTCGCGGGTAAGCGGGCCGGCCCGAGCGGCTTCCGGCAGGCCGAGCATCGCCGCCTGCTGGTCGATTTCGCTGCCGCCGCACAGGATAGCCAGCGACGGCGAGGCAATCGTCGCATCGAGAAACTGGCTCGCCTCGCGACGCACATTATCGACAAAAGCCGGATCATTAGCCGGATAATCGAAATTGGCGAATTGGAAATCCTGCCAGACCATCAAGCCCAGTTCGTCGCACAACGCGAAAAAATCCGGCGTCTCGTAGGCCATGGTGCCGCCGATGCGCAGCATGTTCATGTTGGCGTCCGCCACCAGCCGCAACAGCGGCTCATAATGCGCGCGGCTGCCGGGAAGATCGACGATGTCCGCACTGGTCCAGACCGCGCCACGGCAGAAGACCGTCACGCCATTGACGCGAAGGGCGAAATCCCGGCCATCCGCGCCACGGTCGATCCCGATGCGGCGGAAGCCGGTGCGGCCGATCCTCCGGCGCTCGCCATTCAGGGTCAGGAAAACATCGTGCAGGGCGGGATTGCCATGCGTTCGCGGCCACCATGCCTCGACATCCGGGATGGAAAGGCGCGCACTGAACCGGCCCTCTCCCTCGGGCACGGCCACGGCGGTCACACCGGCGCATTCCACGGTCGGCGCTTCACCTTCGAAACCGAAGCGGACATCGAGACGGCCCGCACCGTCTTCTTCCAGTCGGGCAGCGATGCGGATATCGGCGGGCCATGCCGACCCGCACCGCGAAAGACGGACAGGCCGCCAGGGACCGGCAGCGTGAACCTCCGGGCACCAGCCCGGCATGCGGCCGAGCAGCGTGGTGCGCACGAGGCGCAGGCCCTGCGGCGTGATCATCTGCGGCCGCCAGCGGGCGCGCGGGCCACGCTTTTCCAGATGCGGTTTCAGCGCGCGGAAGCAGAGAGCAAGCCGGTCTTCGCCCGTGAGCGTGACGGGCAGATCGTGGCGGACGAACATGCTGTCGGAGGAAAGCAGCAGCGCACCGTTCCACCAGACCTCCGCGACGGTCGCAAGCCCGTCGAAATGCAGGACGGCCTCGCCGGGCCTCTCGCCCTCCAGGTCCAGCACATACCAGGCATCGAGATGATCGAGCGGCTCGGGCGCCGTCCGGTCGAAGCGGCCGGCGCGCTCCAGCGCCCCGGCGACCGTGCCGGGTACGGGAGCGTCGACAGAATCGGAAAAGGTTTCAAGCCCTGCCGGCCCGGTGACGGCACCGGCCGGCGTCAGGATCATGCGCCAGCCGTCCGAGAGCGCTTTTCCGGTCGAAGACACCCCCACCTCCTTCAGCCGAGGCGCGCGGCGAGCGTCGCCATCAGCCTGTCCCATGCCTCGGCGGCCGGATCGAGCGCCGTGGCCAGCGGATCGAACCTGCGGCGCGTCACCGCGCGGGCAAGCTGGAACTGCACGGACTTCGCCGTCTCGGAAATTTTTCGCGCGGCGTCGGCGGCCTCGGAGAGGCTTCCGTCCGGCGCGAGCCAGTCGAGATGGCTGCCGGCCAGCTCGAAATTGGCCCCGAGCTGGCGCAGCGTGTTGAAGGCGTATTTGTGGAAGAAGCCGAAGGGACGGTCCGCCACGGCCTCGACCTGCTTCGGGAAGACCGCGGCAAAGGCCGCAACCGGGTTTTCAGCCGGGCGACGGGCGAAATGGAAAGCGGCGAGGCGGCTCGCCTCACGGCGCAGATGCGCCTCGTCCGGCCGGCTTGCCGGGAATTTGGCGAATTCCGTATAGGGTAGGAAGGGCAGATCCCCCGGGCCGTCGTTCAGGTGGAACAAGCCGTCGAAATCCTCGCCTTCCAGCCGAAAGAAACCGGCATTGTGGAAATAGTCGAGCCGCTTGTTCGCAAGATCGAGCCGGTTGATGGCGATGGTCGTCTTGCCATGCTCCTGGCCGTAGGCGACGCCGCGGGTGTCGGGCATGTAGAAGCTGTCCATCTCGAGAAGGCACAGGCGGCCGCGCGCGATCTGGGTCGCGACGTGGTCCTCCACCCGGTCGAAGATGGCAAGCTCGGTGCAGCGGATGCCATAGAGCGTTTCGAGGTCTTCCAGCGGCACCTTGAAGAAGGTGAACTGGTCGCCCTCGAAATCCTGCGTCAGCGAGAAGCCGAGCATCGCCTCGGGGGCGGCGCCGAAGGCGTTCAGCACCTCGATCCAGAGATCGACATAGCAGTTCGTCTCCGGCCACATGCGTTCGGGATCGTGAAGCGCGTGCGGCCGGTAGCTCTCGGGAACGGCCCCGGCGAAGACGGCGGCCATGTCAGTCCTGGTATCCCAGCACCTTGCGGACATCCGCCGGCCAGGCCGCGATATCGAGGCCATGGCGGGCGAAGAGCGCCAGCGCGATGCGCTCCAGGCCGAAGCCGACGCAGGCGGTGTGCGCGACGTCGCCGTTTTCGAGGTTCAGACCCCATTTCGCGCCGAAGGCATCCTGATGGTAGTTGAAGCTCATGCAGGCCGTCGGCTTGGCGGCGGACGTCACCGGAATGAGCAGCTCGAACTTCAGGTTCTGGTCGCGCTGGTTGTTGGCGAGCATGCGGCCGGCGCGGCCGAAGAACGGGTCGTTCGCCACATCCATCGTCACGTCGAGGCCGACCTTGGCCATCATTTCAAGGCCACGATCCATCCAGGTCTGGCGGAAGGTCGTGACGTGCTCCTGCGTGCCCATGCAGACATATTCGCGCATGCGGAAGAGCTGCTGGCGCGCCGGGTCGTTGGAGGGCTCGTGGCGGAAGCAGTAGGACTGGAGATCGTAGAGACCGCCCTTCATCGGCAGGCGGCCGCGCCTGGCGATGGTCGGATAGAGCGGATAGCAGGCCGCCGGCGTCAGCACGATCTCCGTCGCCTTCTGGTCCTTCGTCCAGTCGCCACCGACCTCCATGCACTGCAGAAGGCTCATATGATCCAGCTCGCCGCCGCAGAAACTGTGCACGGTGCCGGCAAGCTGCGGGAAGCTCTTCATGTAGCCGGAGGATTCGAAATGCGCGCGGTTCATGCCCGGCGGGAAACGCATGGCTTCTGCGCCATCGTCGCCGCCATAGGCGTCGATCAGCCGCTCGAAGCGGGCGATGACGTCCTCGAAGGCGCCGCTGCGGCCGTAAAGGCCCTCGACGCCCGTATCGATGAGGAGGCCCGTATCGAAGAGCCGGTCGAGAAGGGAGGTCTGCATGTCCATAGTGTCACCCGATCAGGCTGGTGTCCTGCTTGTGAACGAGCAGGAGGTTCGAGGTGTTGCCGAGGATACGGTCGTTTGAAATCATGAGCTGGGCGGAATGCGCATCGCGCAGGTGCCGGCCGAGGCTGTAGGGCGTGCCGTTCTTGTAGCCCATGATGCCGCAGATCAGCATGGCCTGGTTGATGATGACCAGGATCGTCTCGGAGGAGGCGATCTTCACGTTGTTCATCGCAACCGCAAAGCCCATGGAGGAGAGCCGGTCCGGATCGGCCTTGGCCACCTCGTATTCCCGCAGGCCCGCGATCGTGTTCGATTTCAGGAGCTGGAGGAGGTTCGAGGCTTCGGCGAGGCGCAGCGCACCGGGCGGCGTGACGCCCGGGCTTTTGCGGGCCGCGGCGCGCACGAAGGCCTGCGCGCGGGAAACCGCGTTGACCGCGATACCGTACCACACCGCGCTCCAAAGCAGATGCGAGGTGGCGAGCATCGACTGGGCGGCGATCTCGGCGAAGGGCTTCGGGAAGATCTGCGCCTTCGGCGCCTCGCCCTTGAAGAGCCAGCCGTCCGAGCAGGTGCCGCGCATGCCGAGCGTGTCCCACACATGGGTGCGCTCCAGCGTGTACTGGTCCTTGGTGAAGACCGTCATGACCTGGTCGGTCGAGGCTGCGTCCGCATGGGCTCTCGAGGTGATGAGGATCGCGTCGGCCTCGGCCCCGTAGGAGATGACCGTCGCATCCTTGGTCAGGCGGCAGGTGTCGCCCTCGACCTCGATGGCGCAGATGCTGTTGCGCAGGTTGCCGCCGATGCCGCCCTCGGTCGTCGCCGAGCCGAGCAGGAGCTGTCCGTCCGCGACGCGGCGCATGAAAGCGGCGTGCCAGGCGCTCTCCTGCCCGTGCGTGACGAGGCTGGACAGCTTGATATGGTGCATGGCGAAGATCATGGCCGCGGCCGAGCAGCCCTGGCCGAGTAGCGAACAGACCTCGGCGATCTCGGAAAGGGAACAACCTTCGCCGCCGAGGGCAGCGGGAATCTGGATCGACAGCAGTCGCTCGGCGATCATCGCATCGACCGCTTCCCGCGGGAAGCGGCCCTTGACGTCCACGTCGTCGGCATGCGCAGCAGCCACGGCGGAAACGCGCTCGGCACGCTCGACGAGGCTGGAACCGACGGTGAGGGTCATTCGGCGGCCTCCGCATTGCCGACGAGGCTTGCGACCGCCCGTGCAATGGCATCGACGCTCTGGAACGACTTGCGATTGAGCAGGCTGTCCGGGAATTCGACGTCGAAGGCCTCCTCGATGCCGAGCATCACCTGCACGGAAGCAAAGGAGGAAAGACCGGCCGCATAGAGATCGGCATCGTCCGAAAGCGTGTCGACCGGCACCGGGAGACCGCCGTGCTTGCCCAGAATGTCACGGATCTTCTGCTTCATGTTCTTCTCCATCGCTTTCTTTGCAGCCGGAAAGCTGGCCTGTTCATCATTCCCGACAGGCATAGCCCTCGCTGTATAAGATCACCTGAAGGGACATGGATAAGATTTCGTGAAGCCGCCGGGAAAACTGCATCGCCCTGAAACGCGCGCGTCCGGCCCTTCATGAAGGAAAGTTGAGCACGTCCGGTTTTCCCGGGGATTGCACGCTACGGTCGCCGTTCCATAACGATACGGACCCGGAGGATTCAGGCTTCGTTATCCATAGAATGAAAGCGCAGTGGAAAAGCGGTCCGGCGCGCAAAAACACCTCTTCGGGCCGGGCCGGGGGAGGCTTACGGCTTGGCGGAAAGCCCGCCGCCGGCGACAAGCGCGGCCAGTTGCGGCCGGTCGCCATCGGCGGTCGGCTGGATATTGAGCGGTTCGTCCGCCGGCCACCAGTCGCCCGCTGCCCAGTAGGTCCAGCCGGTCCAGACCGCGTTCTCCCTGTCGACGAGCGCCGTCATGCGGGCAAGTCCGTCGAGGCAGGCCGGATCTGACGAACCGCCGAATTCGCCGAGGAAGCCGCGCTGGCCGTTGCGCTTCAGCCAGTCGGTGAACCGCTCCAGCGCTTTCACCGCATCGTCCGCGCGCTCACAGGTCCTGGCCGTGCCGGAGAAGTCCGCGTCAAGATACTGATGCACTTCATAGGCATGGTTGTTCGCCGGGTCCTCGATGCCGAGCATGACAGTGGCGTTGGCGCCGCCTTCCCGCTCCTCTTCCCAGCTATGCGCACCCGTCCAGAGCGTGCCCGGCACGAGGACGAGGTTCTTCGCGCCCGTCTTGCGGATCACCGCGATGGCGGCATTGGCGGAGGCGAGCCATTGCTCCGCCGGCACATCGTGCGGCTCGTTCATCAGGCCGAACTGCACGCCGGCGTCACCCTTGTAGTCCTCGGCGAGCCGCCGCCAGAAATCGGCAAAGGCGCTATCCGGCACCCCGCCCTCGGCTCCAAGCTGCTTCTTGTCGTAATAGGCGTAATTGTGCGGATCGAGGATGACGGTCATGCCGGCCCGGCGCAGCGCCTTGACCGTTTCGGCAAGGCGCGTGCGCTCGGCCTTGTCGAAGCCGCGGTTCAGCCGCGGCTGCAGCCGCTCCCACTTGAAGGGAAGGCGCACGGCATTGAAGCCCTTGCCGGCGAAATAGCCGATCGTTTCGGCCGAGGGATAAATGTAATCCTTGCCGTAGACACCGCGCCCCTCGCCGAATTCAGCCCCGGCCAGGTTGACGCCCTTGAGGCCGGCCGCACCGGCTTCAAGGGGAAGCGCGATCGCTGCCACGGCCGCCGCCAGCCGGAAAAGCCCCGTCCCGGATAGGAACCGCATGTCTTGCCTCCGTTCCGGTTCGCCCGCTCAATGCGCCTCGTCCCAATTGGTTGCAGCGCGCGCATCCACCTTCAGCGGGACCTTCATCGAAAGCGCCGGCATGGAGGCGTTCTCCATCACGTCGACGATGACGGGGATGGTCTTGTCGACCTCACCGTCCTCGACCTCGAAGATCAGTTCGTCATGCACCTGCAGCAGCATGCGGGCCGAAAGACCGGCGGCGGCAAGCGCCGGCTCCATCTTCACCATGGCGCGGCGGATGACGTCGGCAGCAGAGCCCTGGATCGGCGCGTTGATCGCGGCGCGCTCGTTGAAGGCGCGCACCGACGGGTTGGACGACTTGATCTCCGGGTAATGGGCGCGGCGGCCGAAGATCGTCTCGACATAGCCGTTCTCGCGGGCGAAGGCCTTGGTGCTGTCCATGTAGTCCTTGATGCCCGGGAAGCGCTCGAAATACTTCTTGATGTAGTCGCTCGCCTCGGAGCGCTCGATGGAGAGCTGGTTGGCGAGGCCAAAGGCCGAGATGCCGTAGATAATGCCGAAATTGATCGCCTTGGCGCGGCGGCGCACTTCCGGGGGCATGCCCGCGACCGGCACGCCGAACATTTCGGAGGCCGTCATGGCATGGATGTCGACGCCATCGGCGAAAGCCTGCTTGAGCTGCGGGATGTCGGCGACATGGGCGAGCACGCGCAGCTCGATCTGGCTGTAGTCGGCCGAGACCAGCTTGTGGCCCGGCGTCGAGATGAAGGCCGTGCGGATCTTGCGGCCTTCGGCCGTGCGCACGGGAATGTTCTGGAGGTTCGGATCCGAGGACGAGAGACGGCCGGTCGTCGTCGCGGCAAGCGCATAGGATGTGTGCACGCGCTTCGTATCGGGATGCACGAAGCCGGGCAGCGCGTCGGTATAGGTGGATTTCAGCTTAGTGAGCTGGCGCCAGTCGACGATCTTGCGCGGCAGCGGAATGCCCTGGGCGGCAAGGTCCTCCAGCACCTGCGCGGAGGTGGACCACTGGCCGGTCTTCGTCTTGGAGGCGCCGGGAAGGCCCATCTTGCCGAAGAGGATATCGCCGAGCTGCTTGGGCGAGCCGATATTGAAGCGCTCGCCGGCAAGCTCGTAGATCTCTTCCTCGAAACCGGCCGCACCCTGCGCCAGTTCGCCGGAAAGGCGCGAGAGCACCTGCCGGTCGATGGTGATGCCGCGCTCTTCCATGCGGGCAAGCACGGGCACCAGCGGGCGCTCCAGCCGCTCGTAGACCGTCGTCATGCGCTCGGCCGCAAGCCGCGGCTTCAGCACATGCCAGAGGCGCAGCGTCACGTCGGCATCCTCCGCCGCATAGGCGGTAGCGCGGGAGATATCGACCATGTCGAAGGTCTGCGCGCCCTTGCCGGAGCCGGCGACGTCCTTGTAGGCGATCGGCTTGTGGCCGAGCCAGCGCTCGGAGAGCGCGTCCATGCCATGCGTCGTGACGCCCGCATCCAGCGCGTAGGACATCAGCATCGTATCGTCGAAACCCTGGACGGTGATGCCGTGGCGGCGCATGACGAGGTAATCGTATTTGAGGTTCTGCGCGACCTTGAGGATGGACGGGTCCTCCAGCAGCGCCTTCAGCCGCTCCAGCGCGGTGCGGATCGGGATCTGCCCTTCGGCAAGCCCGCCGCCCAGAAGGTCGCCGACGCCCGTCTTGTGGTTCAGCGGTACGTAGCAGGCGCGGATGGCGGTTCCCGTCGGGTCCTTGGCATTGTCGGCAATGGCGAGCGAGAAGCCGCAAAGCTCGGCCTGCATGGCGTCGAGCGAGGTGGTTTCGGTGTCGAAGGCGACGAGGCCGGCTTCGCGCGCGGCGGCGATCCAGCGGTCGAGCGCTGCGAGATCGCGCACCGTCTCATAGGAAGAATGGTCGATGGGCGCTGCTGAAAAACGCTCCGCGCGCGCCCTGGCAAGCGCCGCCGGCGTGGCCTCGCCGGGATTCGCGGCCGGAAGCGCGGCGGCGGCGGCCACAGCCGCCTTGCCCTCGGCGGCAGGCGCTGCAGCGGCCTCGCCCTTGTCGAGATCGGGGCCGCGCGCCTCGGTGCCCCATTCGACCGGGACGTCGGCAGCGTCGATGGCGCCCGCATCGCAGTCACAGGCTTCCGCGACGCGGCGCGTCAGCGTGGTGAATTCCATGGCCTTGAGGAAGGCGATGAGCTTCGGCCCGTCCTGCGGATGCAGGCTCAGGTCGTCGAGCGGCACGTCGAGCGGCGTGTCCGTCTTCAGCGTGACAAGCTGGCGGGAGAGGAGCACCAGTTCACGGTTGGCGACGATGTTCTCGCGGCGCTTGACCTGCTTGATCTCCTCGGCGCGGGCAAGCAGCGTATCGAGGTCGCCATATTCCTCGAGAAGCTGGGCGGCGGTCTTCGGGCCGATACCGGGCACGCCCGGCACGTTGTCGGTCGAGTCACCGGTCAGCGACTGGAGATCGATCATCTTCTCCGGCGGCACGCCCCATTTCTCGATGACCTCGGGAATGGAGATCTGCTTGTCCTTCATGCCGTCATACATCGAGACATTCTGCGTCACGAGCTGCATGAGGTCCTTGTCGGAGGAAACGATGGTGACGTCCGCGCCGTCTGCCTCGGCAAGGCGGGCATAGGTGGCGATCAGGTCGTCCGCCTCGAACCCTTCCTTCTCGATGCAGGGCAGGTTGAAGGCGCGCGTGGCTTGGCGGATCAGGCCGAATTGCGGGATCAGGTCTTCCGGCGGCGCGGTGCGGTTGGCCTTGTACTGGTCGTACAGCGCATTGCGGAAGGTCTTCGAGGAATAATCGAAGATGACGGCGAAATGGGTCGGCGTCACGCCCACGTCGGTATTGCGCGCATCCTTCAGCAGCTTCCACAGCATGTTGCAGAAACCCGAGACGGCATTGACCGGCAGCCCGTCCGACTTGCGGTTGAGCGGCGGGATGGCGTGGAAGGCGCGGAAGATGAAGCCCGAGCCGTCGACGAGGAAGAGATGATCACCTTTTTTCATGGGGGGAATGGATAGCGCGGGCCGCTTTCCGCGTCCATCTTTCATTGCGGCTCGAGGCCCCTTTCGAAGGGGTGGAAAGCCTCACACGAACGTTACCAATTTGTAATTTTCGCGGCCCCTCGAAACCCTTGAAAAGCCACATTCGGACCCACAAATATTCCTCATCGGCACCTGATCAAGCCGCTGTCTGGCATCCCGGCCTGTCCCCCGCCGCGCCAGACGAGGACAAAGGCCTTATCCCCCTCTCCGGGCCTTTGTCCATAATTCGGGAGAAGCCGCCGCGACAAGCCTCCTGTCGACGGCGGCTTCTTTCATTTGGGGCTTGCATAGCCTGCGATCCACCCCCGAAACCGCCACCGATAGCGCATTGTCTTCGCCTGCGAAGCAGCTTAGCTTCCGCTCATGGACTTTGATCGGAAGGAGTCGGCTGCTTACCTCGCCAATCTCCTGGCGAAGGCGGCGTCCCGCGCGCTTCAGGCGCGGGCGGACGGGTCCGGCTTTGCGCCCGGCCAGTTCCCGGTCCTGCTCGAATTGTGGAGCGGCGACGGCCTGACCCAGCGCGAGCTTCTCGACCGCCTCGATATCGAGCAGGCGACCATGGCCAACACGCTCTCGCGCATGGAGCGGGACGGCCTCGTTTCCCGCCGCCGCCATCCCAAGGACAAGCGGGCGCAACTCGTCTTCCTCACTGCACGCGGCAAGGCCCTGCAGGAGACGGCGCTCGCGGCGGCCTCGGCCACGGAGGATGCGCTGTTCCAGGGATTCCGTCGTTTCGAACGCGAACTGCTTCTCGAATATATGCGTATGGTGCTCGCCAATCTCGGGCGCGATCCGCGTGTCTGACCATCGCAAAGCCGTCATACGATTTGCCCTCCCCGACATGATCGGTCTAATGTCGCCGCGCAATTCGCAAGGGATTCGACCATGACCAACATTCTGCCCGTCCTCGACCGCGCCAGCGCCGGCATTCCGGTCAGCCTCGAACGCCTGTTCGAGCTTGTGCGCATCAAGTCCATCTCCACCGATCCGTCCTTCAAGCCGGAGTGCCGCCGGGCGGCCGAGTGGCTGGTCGCGGAACTGCGCTCGCT
Organism: Shinella zoogloeoides; assembly: GCF_022682305.1. NCBI lineage: Bacteria > Pseudomonadati > Pseudomonadota > Alphaproteobacteria > Hyphomicrobiales > Rhizobiaceae > Shinella > Shinella zoogloeoides. Next base: position 4,083,426 of record NZ_CP093528.1, on the reverse strand, counting down.
CGGCTTCGACGCGACGGTGCGCGACACGCCCGGTCATCCCATGGTCGTCGCCCATCATGACGGCGCAAAACCCGACGCGCCGCATGTGCTGTTCTACGGCCATTACGACGTCCAGCCCGTCGATCCGCTGAACCTGTGGGACAACGATCCCTTCGAGCCGGCCGTGCGCGAGGTCGAGGGTGGCCGCCGCGTCATCACCGGTCGCGGCACCTCCGACGACAAGGGCCAGCTCCTGACCTTCGTGGAAGCCTGCCGCGCCTACAAGGAAACCGTGGGCGCCCTGCCCTGCCGCGTCACCATCCTCTTCGAAGGCGAGGAAGAATCCGGCTCGCCGTCGCTGAAGCCCTTCCTCGAGGCCAATGCCGCGGAACTGACGGCCGATTTCGCACTCGTCTGCGACACCAGCATGTGGGACGCCGATACGCCGGCCATCTCGGCGGGCCTGCGCGGCCTCGTCGGCGAGGAAGTCATCATCAAGGCGGCCGACCGGGACCTGCATTCCGGCCATTTCGGCGGCGCGGCGGCAAACCCGATCCACATCCTCACGGACATCCTCGCGGGCCTGCACGACGAGACCGGCCGCGTGACGCTCGACGGCTTCTATGAAGGCGTCGAGGAGACCCCGTCGCAGATCAAGGCCGCCTGGGAGAAGCTCGGCACCTCGGCGGAAAAATTCCTCGGCGCTATCGGCCTGTCGATCCCCTCGGGCGAGAAGGGTCGTTCCGTTCTGGAACTGACCTGGGCGCGCCCGACGGCGGAAGTCAACGGCATCACCGGCGGCTATACCGGCGAGGGCTTCAAGACGGTGATCGCGGCGGAAGCATCGGCCAAGGTCTCCTTCCGCCTCGTCGGCAAGCAGGACCCGGCGAAGATCCGTGACGCCTTCCGCGCCTATGTGCGCTCGAGGGTTCCGGCCGACTGCTCGGTTTCCTTCCACACCCATGGCGGCTCGCCTGCAATCCAGCTTCCCTACGATTCAGCGCTGCTCGAAAAGGCAAAATCGGCCCTTTCCGACGAATGGCCGAAGCCGGCCGTCGTCATCGGCATGGGCGGCTCGATCCCGATCGTCGGCGATTTCCAGAAAATGCTCGGCATGGAGTCCCTGCTCGTCGGCTTCGCCCTTTCGGACGACCGCATCCATTCGCCGAACGAGAAATACGAACTGCGCTCCTTCGAGAAGGGTATCCGCTCCTGGGTGCGCATTCTCTCCGCGCTCGCGGCGCGCTGACGCAGATGTGATGACTGGGCTGGCCGGCGTTCGGGGTAGGGAACAGCCGGTCGGCTGAACGACGACAAGGGCCGCGCGCCGCAAGGCGATGACAGGTCCGGGCGATGGGAAAAGGGCAAGGATGGCATCGGGACGGATTGCAAGGGGGCTTTGCCGCCCGGGCGGCGATACGCCGGGTACCGGGGGCAAGGCAGGATGAAGCGGCTCAGGAAATTCTTCTGGCCGCTCGTCAGCACCGCCGCGATCGCCCTGTCGGTCTATATCCTCTACAAGGACCTCCGGGGCCTGTCGCTCGACGAATTCATGGCGAGCATCCACGCCATTCCGGCCTCCGGCTGGCTCCTTGCCTCCCTCGCCACGCTCGTCGCCTATGCCGCGCTCGCGGCCTACGATCATCTGGCGCTGGAGCATCTCGGCCACCGCATCTCGCTGTGGTTCATCACCATCACCTCCTTCACCACCTATGCGCTGTCGCACAATATCGGCGCCTCGGTGTTTTCAGGGGCGCTGGTGCGCTACCGGGCCTATACGTCGAAGGGCTTGAGCGGCTCCGAGGTGGGAATGCTCGTCGCCTTCTGCTCCTTCACCTTCGCGCTCGGCACCGTCATGCTGTTCGGCCTCGTGCTGGTGCTGGAGCCGGAGATCGTCGGGCGGTTCGCCGATTTCCTGCCGATCGAGGCGGCGTTCTCGACGGGCATCTTCCTGCTCGCCCTCGTCGCGCTCTACGTGGTGGGCAGCCTCGTCGGCTTCCGGCCGGTCGACACGCGCTGGCTGAAGCTGGAATATCCCAAGCCCTCGCTCGTCTTCCGCCAGCTCATCATCGCGCCCATCGAGCTGATCGGGGCGGCGGCGATCATCTATTTCGCGCTGCCGGCGACCGGCAATCCCGGCTTCTTCGTCGTGCTCGGCATCTTCCTCGCCTCCTTCTCGGTCGCGCTGCTCTCGCATGCGCCGGGTGGCATCGGCGTGCTGGAACTCGTCTTCATCGCCGGCCTGCCGGACATGGACCCGGCCTCGGTCCTCGCCGCGCTTGCCGTCTTCCGGCTCTTCTATCTCATCGTTCCGTTCATCATGGCGCTGGTGGTCATCCTGATCTACGAACGCTCGCGTTTTCTCGCCAGAGCGAAGGACGGAGAGGGTTGAAAGCGGGAACAGTCAGGGTTCATCTGGCGTTCAGCCGAATTGTTTCATGCTATCATCCGTCCTAGATCATTGTAGAACAGTGACAATCCAAGGGAGACCGACATGAAGACAACGATCAAAACCGGCCTTTCCACCGTCATGGCCGTCGCCATGTTCGCCACGTCCTTCGTCACGGCACCGGCCTCCGCCATGCCGCTGCCGAAGGCTGGCGTTTCTCAGACCTCCGATGTCGAGCCGGTGCAATACCGTCGCAGGCATCATGGCGGTCGCGGCTGGCATAACGGCCATCGCGGCTCCCGCTACCATCGCCACGGCTATCGCCGCCACTCGGACGGCTGGTGGTATCCGCTGGCGGCCTTCGGCGCAGGCGCGATCATCGGCGGCGCGATCGTCAACAACAACCATAACAACCGGCCGCGCGATGCGGGCATCAATCCGCGCCATTTCGACTGGTGCTATGCACGCTACCGTTCCTACCGGTCGTTCGACAACACGTTCCAGCCCAATCACGGGCCGCGACGCCAGTGCCTCTCGCCCTATTTCTGAGATGATTTTCCGGGCGGCCTTCGAGCCGCCCGGTCCCCTAAAGTGACGGACGCCGTTCACCGCTTCTTAACCACCCCTTAAATCGCCGCATTTAGAGTCCACCGGACGCCAACGTTCCGAGGGCATATCCGACCGCTTATGGCAGGCAACCGCAAATCCCAGCGCATCGAACCGTCCTTCCGGGGATCGGGAGGCCGTGACGACGACGACGATTTCCACGTCGGCGCAGGCGATCGCGTTGCCGGTGGCGGCGGCGGTGGCCGCAAGGGCGGGCGCGGCAAGCCGGCGAAACCCGAGCGGCCGCGGCGCACCTCATCCCGGCGACGCAGCTCTTCCGGCGGCTTCTTCGGCCTTTTCCGCAGGCTCTTCTACTGGTGCGTCGTGCTCGGTATCTGGGGCGCCATCGGCGTCGGCGGTCTGGTGCTCTATTACGGCGCGCGCATGCCGAGCGCCACGAGCTGGTCGATCCCGGACCGGCCGCCCAACGTCAAGATTCTCGCCGTCAGCGGCGACATCATCGCCAACCGGGGCCTGACCGGCGGCGAGGCGCTGTCGCTGGAGAACATGTCGCCCTATATCCCGCAGGCCGTCATCGCCATCGAGGACCGGCGCTTCTATTCGCATTTCGGCGTCGATCCGCTGGGCCTTGCCCGCGCGATGCTGACCAACGTCACGACCGGCCGCATGGTGCAGGGCGGCTCGACGCTGACGCAGCAGCTCGCCAAGAACATGTTCCTCTCGCCGGAGCGCACGCTGGAGCGCAAGGTGCAGGAAGTGCTGCTCGCCTTCTGGCTGGAGCACAAATATTCCAAGGACCAGATCCTTGCGATGTATCTCAACCGCGTCTTCTTCGGCTCCAATTCCTACGGTGTGGAAGCCGCCGCGCGGCGCTACTTCAACAAGTCGGCGCGTGACGTGAACCTCGGCGAGGCCGCGCTTCTCGCCGGCCTCCTGAAGGCGCCCTCACGCCTCTCGCCGGCCCGCGACCCGGAGGCGGCGGAAGCGCGCGCCCAGGTCGTTCTCGGCGCCATGCGCGAGGAAGGCTACGTCACCGACAACGAGATCAAGAGCGCGATGTCGCAGACGCCGGCGCGCGCCAAGAGCTACTGGTCCGGCGCGCAATACTACGCCGCCGACATGGTGATGGCGCAGCTTCCGGGCATGATCGGCGACATCAAGGAAGACCTCGTCATCGACACGACGATCGACCTCGACCTTGAGAAGAAGGCCGACGAGACGCTCTCGGCGATGCTCGACAAGGACGGCGCGAAATCCAACGCCTCGCAGGCCGCCCTCGTCTCCATCGACGGCACGGGCGCGATCCGCGCGCTGGTCGGCGGGCGCGACTATGCGGAAAGCCAGTTCGACCGCGCCTCCAAGGCCAAGCGCCAGCCGGGCTCGGCCTTCAAGCCCTTCGTCTACGCGGCGGCGCTGGAAGCCGGCCGCTCGCCGCTGTCCGTGCGCAACGACGCGCCGGTGCGGATCGGCAACTGGACGCCGGAGAACTACGACCAGAAATACCGCGGCGAGGTGACGCTCGCCTCCGCGCTCGCCAATTCGCTGAACACCATCGCCGCGCAGCTCGTCATGGAGGTCGGCCCAGGGGAGGTGATCAAGCTCGCCCGCCGGCTCGGCATCGAATCGGACCTGCAATCGAACGCCTCCATCGCGCTCGGCACGTCGGAGGTGACGCTGGTGGAGCTGACCTCCGCCTATGCCCCCTTCATGAACGGCGGCTACAAGGCGACGCCGCACATCATCCGGCGCATCTCGACGGCGGACGGCAGGGTGCTCTACGAGAACACCTACGACAACCCGCCCCGCGTGCTGGAGCCGAACATCGTCTCGATGATGAACGGCATGATGATGCGCGTCATCACCGAGGGCACCGGCAAGAACGCCCGCATTCCCGGCTGGCCGGCCGCCGGCAAGAGCGGCACGACGCAATCCTTCCGCGACGCGCTCTTCGTCGGCTATACCAGCAACCTGACGACCGGCGTCTGGTTCGGCAACGACGACGGCAAGTCGATGAAGAAGGTGACAGGCGGGGGACTTCCGGCCAAGGCCTGGGGCGAGTTCATGACCGCCGCCCATGCCGGCCTGTCACCCTCCCCGCTCTTCGGCACCGCGAACGGCGACCCGCTGCAGGATCCGGCCCGCGCCGCGCCGCAGGAAGGCGGCGACCAGCTCTTCGACATCATCTCCCGCACGCTCGATACAGACGAGCGGCCCGCCGGAAACAGCGGCGAGGCGGTGGCGACCGACCAGACCGGCGCAGTCCCCCTCGACGACGGCCTCATCCCGCCGGCGGATGTCGGCGGCGAGCGCCAGACGGGCACCCGCCGCACGACCCTCTTCGACTTCCTCGTCGGCGGTTGACGCCCTACGGGCGGCAACCATCAGCCCCAGGCAATGGTGACATTTGACGGCTCGACCGGGTGATCCATCCAGACCCGGATACGGGTTTTCGTGGATGGCACCTGCACGATGGCGTATTGAGGCTCATTCGCGTCAAACAGAATGAGTTCTCTGTTGGGCGTATTCAAAATAGTGTCGGAATCCGGCTTTCGCGCCTCTACAATTTCGGAGTACGGCCCGAACGTTATATTCGTGTCTCCGTCACTCCAGTAATATGCCGGGATGTTGACGCAATCATCGGAAACGAAGATTCCCTGCCGGTCCATATGAACCGGAACATCAACATCCCGGCGGCCTGCAACATAAAAGCTTATATATTCCGGGGCGATCGACATGTGCTGCACAGTCATTTGTTAGTATCTCCCCTTCGATAAAAACCCGCCCTGCGCGTTACTGCACCACCAACAGTGTGGGTAGATCCTGCTTGGCTTGCCAACTGATTTTGGCACTTGGTGATCGCCAATAAAATGGCCTCGAGGCGTGCCGGACGTTTTGCAGCCATTGCCATCGGAACACCGCTGCTCATCCCAGCGCCGCAGATGGTGGCTCGCCGTTTCCGTACTTCTGCCCACCCTCCTCCCGCAACGCCGGCGGGAACCGCAGACAGTTGCTTGAATCCCGCGCGCGATTGCGGTTGATTGCAGGAAGCGCCGACGGTGTACGAATTCCTCCCGGACACGCTGATTTCGCGAGCTTTGCGGCTCGTCCATGTCTTGCAGTCGTCTGGAGTGGTCCTTATATACCCCGCAAAGCTCCGGTTCAGGCCGGGGTTTTCGACAAGACCATACCATTAGGGGCTGCCAAAAGAATGCCTGAATGGGTTCCGGCAGTTCGCTTGAAGGAGAGAATGACATGGCTAAAGTAATCGGTATCGACCTCGGAACGACCAATTCCTGCGTCGCCGTCATGGATGGCAAGGACGCGAAAGTCATCGAAAACGCCGAAGGCGCACGCACGACGCCTTCCATGGTCGCCTTCACCGAAGACGGTGAGCGGCTGACCGGCCAGCCGGCCAAGCGCCAGGCGGTCACCAACCCGGAAAATACCCTGTTCGCCGTCAAGCGCCTCATCGGCCGCCGCTACGACGACAAGCTCGTCGAGAAGGACAAGGGTCTCGTTCCCTACAAGATCGTCAAGGGCGACAACGGCGATGCCTGGGTCGATGCCCGCGGCAAGGGCTATTCCCCCTCGCAGATCTCCGCGATGATCCTGCAGAAGATGAAGGAAACCGCCGAATCCTACCTCGGCGAGACCATCACGCAGGCCGTCATCACGGTTCCGGCCTACTTCAACGACGCGCAGCGCCAGGCAACCAAGGACGCCGGCAAGATCGCGGGTCTTGAAGTGCTCCGCATCATCAACGAGCCGACGGCTGCCGCGCTCGCCTACGGCCTCGACAAGAAGGACGGCAAGACTATCGCCGTCTACGACCTTGGCGGCGGCACGTTCGACATCTCGGTCCTGGAAATCGGCGACGGCGTCTTCGAAGTGAAGTCGACGAACGGTGATACCTTCCTCGGCGGTGAAGACTTCGACATGCGTCTCGTCGAATATCTCGCAGCCGAGTTCAAGAAGGACCAGGGCATCGACCTGAAGAACGACAAGCTCGCCCTGCAGCGCCTCAAGGAAGCTGCCGAAAAGGCCAAGATCGAGCTTTCGTCCTCGCAGCAGACCGAAATCAACTTGCCGTTCATCACGGCAGACGCTTCCGGCCCGAAGCACCTGACGATGAAGCTGACCCGCGCCAAGTTCGAAGCGCTCGTCGACGACCTCATCCAGCGCACCGTCGCTCCGTGCAAGGCAGCCCTCAAGGATGCCGGCGTCACGGCGGCCGAGATCGACGAAGTCGTTCTCGTCGGCGGCATGAGCCGCATGCCGAAGGTGCAGGAAACCGTCAAGCAGCTGTTCGGCAAGGAGCCGCACAAGGGCGTGAACCCGGATGAAGTGGTCGCCATGGGCGCCGCCATCCAGGCCGGCGTTCTGCAGGGCGACGTCAAGGACGTTCTCCTCCTCGACGTGACCCCGCTGTCTCTCGGCATCGAAACGCTGGGCGGCGTCTTCACCCGTCTGATCGAGCGCAACACGACGATCCCGACGAAGAAGAGCCAGACCTTCTCGACCGCCGAGGACAACCAGTCGGCCGTGACCATCCGCGTCAGCCAAGGCGAGCGTGAAATGGCTGCGGACAACAAGCTGCTCGGCCAGTTCGACCTCGTCGGCATCCCGCCGGCACCGCGCGGCATGCCGCAGATCGAAGTCACCTTCGACATCGACGCCAACGGCATCGTGCAGGTCTCGGCCAAGGACAAGGGCACCGGCAAGGAGCACCAGATCCGCATCCAGGCTTCCGGTGGCCTTTCCGACGCCGACATCGAGAAGATGGTCAAGGATGCCGAAGCCAATGCCGAGGCCGACAAGAAGCGCCGTGAGGGCGTAGAGGCGAAGAACCAGGCCGAAAGCCTGATCCATTCGTCGGAAAAGTCGGTCAAGGAATATGGCGACAAGGTCACGGAAGCCGACCGCAAGGCCATCGAGGACGCGATTGCCGACCTCAAGGCCTCCGTCGAAGCCTCCGAGCCGGACGCCGAGGACATCAAGGCCAAGACCAACACGCTCATGGAAGTTTCCATGAAGCTCGGCCAGGCGATCTACGAGGCCCAGCAGGCTGAAGAGGGCGCCGCCTCGGGTGATGACGGCGACAACGTCGTCGATGCCGACTACGAGGAAGTCAAGGACGACAAGAAGTCGGCCTAAGCCTCCCGACATGCCGGCCGCGCCAAACGCGGCCGGTGCAACGGATAGCGAAAAGGCGGAAGTCAGCGCGAAGGGAAACAAGGCACCATGATCACTCCCGTTTATCGCGGCGACGACGTCATGGCCTTCCCTTCGCCGGGCTTCCGCCTTTCGCATGCGTGAGGCCAAGGCAAGCTTCCCGATACACAATAACAAGACCGTTCCCGCGAAACGGACGTGAACCCGAATGGCAAAAGCTGATTTTTACGAGACGCTGGGTGTCTCCAAGACCGCCGACGAGAAGGAGCTGAAGAGCGCCTTCCGCAAGATGGCGATGAAGTATCACCCCGACAAGAATCCGGGCGATGCCTCTTCCGAACAGAAGTTCAAGGACGTCAACGAGGCCTATGAAACGCTCAAGGACCCGCAGAAACGCGCGGCCTATGACCGTTACGGCCACGCCGCCTTCGAGCAGGGCGGCATGGGTGGCGGCGGCTTCGGCGGCGGTGGCTTCCAGGGCGGCGGCTTCTCCGACATCTTCGAGGACATCTTCGGCGAGATGATGGGCGGCGGACGCCAGCGGCGCTCCTCCGGCGGACGCGAGCGCGGCGGCGACCTGCGCTACAACATGGAAATTTCGCTGGAAGAAGCCTATGCCGGCAAGAATGCGCAGATCCGCGTGCCGACGTCGATCACCTGCGACGTCTGCACCGGCACGGGCGCAAAGCCCGGCACCAGCCCGAAGACCTGCGCCACCTGTCAGGGCTCCGGCCGCGTGCGCGCCGCCCAGGGCTTCTTCTCCGTCGAGCGCACCTGCCCGACCTGCCACGGCCGCGGCCAGACGATCAGCGACCCCTGCACCAAGTGCCACGGCAACGGCCGCGTCACGGAAGAGCGCTCGCTGTCGGTCAACATCCCGGCGGGTATCGAGGACGGCACGCGCATCCGCCTTTCCGGCGAAGGTGAAGCGGGCGTTCGCGGCGGACCGGCGGGCGACCTCTATATCTTCCTCTCCGTGAAGCCGCACGAGTTCTTCCAGCGCGACGGGGCGGACCTCTACTGCGCCGTGCCGATCTCGATGACGACGGCGGCCCTTGGCGGCACCTTCGACGTCGCGACGCTCGACGGCACCAAGTCGCGCGTCTCGGTGCCCGAGGGCACGCAGGCGGGAAAACAGTTCCGCCTGAAGGGCAAGGGCATGCCGGTGCTGCGCTCCAGCCAGGTCGGCGATCTCTACATCCAGATCCAGATCGAGACGCCGCAGAAGCTGACCAAGCGCCAGCGCGAGCTGCTGAAGGAATTCGACGAGATTTCCTCGAAGGAGAACAATCCGGAATCGGCGGGCTTCTTCGCCCGGATGAAGGAATTCTTCGAAGGCTGATCGCCTTGAAGGCACAAACGAAAAGCCCCGGCATTGCCGGGGCTTTTTTGTTGGCTGCAATGTCTCGCCGTCAAGGTCGAGCTTGACGCGGCCATTCATCCACGCGCACGGCGGCGATTGTGGATCCTCGGGTCGAGCCCGAGGATGACGACGGTGAGCGGAGGCGATCCGAGCTTCTTGCTACTGGATGAGGATCGCCCGGAAATCGTTGACGTTCGTGCCGGTCGGGCCGGGCACGAAGAGGTCGCCGAGGGCGTCGAAGGCGGTCCAGCTGTCGTTGCGCGACAGGAACTCGGCGGCGTCCTTACCCTTGTCGGCGAGGCGCGCGACGGTGGTGCCGTCGGCGAAGGCGCCGGCATTGTCCTCCGAGCCGTCGATGCCGTCCGTATCGGCGGCGAGCGCAGACAGGCCCGCAAGGCCGTCCGTGGCGCAGGCGAAGGAGAGCAGGAATTCGCCGTTGCGGCCGCCCTTGCCCTTGCCCTTGATCGTGACGGTGGTTTCGCCGCCCGAGAGGATGACAACGGGCTTTTCGAACGGCCGGTTGCGGCGCACGACTTCCGCCGCGATGGCGGCATGCACGCGGCCGACCTCGGAGGCCTCGCCCTCGATAGCATCCGACAGGATGACGGCCTCGACGCCGGCCTTCCTGGCGGCTGCTGCGGCGGCTTCCAGCGAGACGGCAGCGGAAGCGACCAGCTTCACCTCGTTGCGGGCATAACGCGGATCGGACGGCAGCGGCGGCTCATCCTTGCCGTCGCGGATGTGGCGCATGACGGCTTCGGGCAGGTCGAGGCGATAGCGTTCGATGAGGCGGAGTGCATCGGCGCGGGTCGTCTCGTCGGCAATGGTCGGGCCGGACGCGACGAGGGCGGGGTTGTCGCCCGGAATATCGGAAACGACCAGCGAAACGACGCGGGCCGGATGGGCGAGCGCGGCAAGCCGGCCGCCCTTGATGCGCGAGACCTGCTTGCGCACGGCGTTCATGGCGCTGATCGGCGCGCCGGAAGCCAGCAGCGCCTTGTTGACTGCGATCTCGTCGGCAAGGGTCAGGTCGCCGGCGGGCGCGGGCAGCAGGGCCGAGCCGCCGCCGCAGACGAGGGCGACGACGAGATCGTCTTCGGTGAGGCCCCGCACGGCGGCCATCAGGCGGCCAGAGGCGAGAAGGCCGCTATCGTCCGGCACCGGATGGGCCGCTTCCAGAACCTCGATGCGCTCGCAGACAACGGCATAGCCGTAGCGGGTGACGATGACGCCGGTCAGCGGCGCATCCCACAGGCGCTCGAAGGCGCGGGCCATCTGCGCGGCGCCCTTGCCGGCACCGATCACCACCGTGCGGCCCTTCGGCTTTTCCGGCAGGTTGGCGGCCAGCACCTTCTCCGGGTCGGCGGCGGAAACCGCGACGGAGAAGAGATTTTCGAGAAAGGCGCGCGGATCGGCGATGGTCGGCATGGAGTTCCTCCGGTGCATGCGAATGACTCATATAAACAGCCCCCCGCCCGCGCGCCAGAACCGCCTCCAGTCGGAAACGGCGCAGCGGGGCGAGGGGCTGTATCTCCTCCTCCAGAAAGGGTGACCGGGCGGGGCTCCCCTCCCCGCCCGGTCAGGCCGTCATGCGACGGCGTGGTTCGCCATGCGCTCCAGCGCCGTGACGAGACCTGAGTGATCGAGGCCTGCATCGCCATGGGCGGCGCACTGGTTGAAGAGTTCCTGCGTCGAGGCGGTGTTGGGCAGCGAAACGCCCAGCGCCTTGGCGCCCTGGAGAGCCAGGTTGAGGTCCTTCTGGTGCAGCGAGATGCGGAAGCCCGGATCGAAAGTACGCTTGACCATGCGCTCGCCGTGCACTTCGAGAATGCGCGAGGAGGCGAAGCCGCCCATCAGCGCCGCGCGGACGCGAGCCGGATCGGCACCGGCCTTGGACGCGAAGACGAGCGCTTCGGCGACGGCTTCGATGGTGAGGGCCACGATGATCTGGTTGGCGACCTTGGTCACCTGGCCGTCGCCGCAATCGCCGACGAGCGTGATGTTCTTGCCCATGAGCTGGAAGAGCGGCAGGGCACGATCGAAGCTTTCCTGCGAACCGCCGGCCATGATGGAGAGCGAGGCGTTCTTGGCGCCGACTTCGCCGCCCGAAACCGGGCCGTCGACATATTCCGCGCCCGTCGCACGGACCTTCTTGGCGAATTCCTTGGTGGCGATCGGCGAGATCGAGCTCATGTCGATGACGAGCTTGCCGGCCGAAAGACCATAGGAGACGCCGTTCTCGCCGAAGAGCACGTCTTCGACTTCCGGGGTGTCGGGCAGCATGAGGATAATCGTGTCGACCGTTTCGGCCAGCGCCTTCGGGCTTTCGACGATCTGCAGGCCGTTATCGACCAGATCCTTGTGCGGCGGGATGAAGAACTTCGAGGTGATGACCGTGTGGCCGGCATTCTGCAAATGACGTGCCATGGGGGTGCCCATGATGCCGAGGCCGATGAAACCGATATTTGCCATGATCTAAACTCCCAGTCTTGAAATTGTTCGATGGTTCAGCGGCCGATTTCAGTCAGCCAGCCGAGACCTTCCTGCGTCGTGGTGCGCGGCTTGTATTCGCAGCCGATCCAGCCGTCGTAGCCGAGCGCGTCGAGCGTCTTGAACACGAAGGGATAGGCGATCTCGCCCGTGCCCGGTTCATTGCGACCCGGATTATCGGCAAGCTGCACGTGGACGATCTGCGCCTGGTGCTTCTTGAAGGTGCCGATCAGCTCGCCTTCGGTGCGCTGCTGGTGGTAGAGGTCGTACTGGATATAGAGGTTGTCCGAGCCGACTTCCGCGATGATCGAGGCCGCCTGATCCGGGGTGTTCAGGTAGAAGCCCGGAATATCGAAGTGGTTGATCGGCTCGATCAGCAGCTTGATGCCGTGCTTGCCGAGTTCGAAGGCCGCCAGCTTCAGGTTGGCGACGAAGGTGGCGCGCAGCACGCTGTCCGGCACGCCGGCAGGCGAGATGCCCGACAGGCAGTTGATCTGCTTGCAGCCGAGCTTCGTTGCGTAGTCGATGGCCTTCGCCACGCCTTCGCGGAATTCGTCCACGCGGTCCGGCAGGACCGCGATGCCGCGCTCGCCGCCGGCCCAGTTGCCGGCCGGCAGGTTGTGCAGGACCTGCGTCAGGCCGTGCTTGTCGAGTTCGGCGCGGATCGCGTCCTTGTCGAAATCGTAGGGGAAGAGATACTCGACCCCTTCGAAACCGGCCTTGGCGGCCAGGGCGAAGCGCTCCATGAAGGGCGCCTCGTTGAAGAGCATGGTCAGGTTGGCCGCAAATTTCGGCATTTCGTTCTCCCTCTAACTCAATCCAGCAGGGCGGCGAGCGTCGCCGTCGGTGCATCTTCGCCGCGTTCCGCCAGTTCTTCGAACTCGACGACAGCGTTGATGTCGGCACCCATGGCGATGTTCGTGACGCGCTCGAGGATGAACTCGATGACGACAGGAACCTGGTGTTCCTTCATCAGCTTCTGCGCCGTGTTGAAGGCTTCCTGGAACTCGTTGGCGCTGCGGACACGGATGGCCTTGCAGCCGAGGCCTTCGGCGACCGCGACGTGATCGACGCCGTAGCCGGCTTCCGAGTCGGCATTCGCGTTGATGTTGTCGAAGGCGAGCGAGACTTCGAAGTCCATGTTGAAGCCGCGCTGTGCCTGGCGGATGAGGCCGAGATACGAGTTGTTCACGACGACATGCAGGTAGGGCAGCTTGTGCTGGGCGCCGACGGCCAGTTCCTCGATCATGAACTGGAAGTCGTAGTCACCCGACAGGGCGACGATCGGACGATCCGGATCGGCGGCGCGAACGCCGAGCGCTGCCGGCAGCGTCCAGCCGAGCGGGCCGGCCTGGCCGCAGTTGATCCAGTTGCGCGGCTTGTAGACGTGCAGGAACTGCGCGCCGGCGATCTGGCTGAGGCCGATGGTCGAGACGTAGCAGGTGTCGCGATCGAAGGCCTTGTTCATTTCCTCGTAGACGCGCTGCGGCTTCAGCGGGATCTGGTCGAAATGCGTCTTGCGCAGCATGGTGCGCTTGCGCTCGCGGCACTCGTTAGCCCAGTCCGACCAGTCGCGCAGCTTGCCGGCGGCCTTCCATTCCGTCGCGACTTCCAGGAAGACCTGAAGGGCGGCGCCGGCGTCGGAGACGATGCCGAAATCGGGCGTGAAGACGCGGCCGATCTGCGTCGGCTCGATGTCGACGTGGATGAACGTGCGGCCTTCGGTATAGGTCGGGATGTTGCCGGTATGGCGGTTTGCCCAGCGGTTGCCGATGCCGAAGACGAAGTCCGAGGCGAGCAGCGTGGCGTTGCCGTAGCGGTGCGAGGTCTGCAGGCCGCACATGCCGGCCATCAGCGGATGATCGTCCGGGATCGTGCCCCAGCCCATCAGGGTCGGGATGACCGGGACACCGATGATTTCGGCGAATTCGACGAGCAGGTCCGAGGCATCCGCATTGATGATGCCGCCGCCGGCGACGAGCAGCGGGCGCTCGGATTCATTGAGCATGGTCAGCGCCTTCTCGGCCTGGGCGCGGGTCGCGGCCGGCTTGTAGGGCGTCAGGGGCTCGTAGGCGTCGATGTCGAACTCGATCTCGGCGAGCTGGACGTCGATCGGCAGGTCGATGAGGACCGGGCCGGGACGGCCGGAGCGCATCGTGTGGAACGCCTTCTGGAAGACATAGGGGACGAGGCCCGGTTCCATGACCGTGACGGCCCACTTGGTGACGGGTGCCGCGATCTTCGCGATGTCGACAGCCTGGAAATCTTCCTTGTCGAGGCGCGCGCGCGGTGCCTGGCCGGTGATGCACAGGATCGGGATCGAGTCGGCGGATGCCGAATAGAGGCCGGTGATCATGTCGGTGCCGGCCGGGCCGGACGTGCCGATGCAAAGGCCGATATTGCCGGAGCGGGCACGGGTATAGCCTTCGGCCATGTGGCTTGCGCCTTCGACATGGCGGGCGAGGACGTGGCGGACCGAGCCGCGCGCCTTCAGCGCCGAATAGAAGGGATTGATCGCTGCGCCCGGTACGCCGAAGGCACAATCGATGCCTTCCTTTTCCAGAACCAGGACTGCTGCATCGACAGCACGCATTTTAGCCATGGGATTTTCCTCCGTCTCTCGCAACGGAAGGTACCGGATTCCATTTTCCGCGCAATGGTAAAATGGAAATTCATCCCATCAGATGGAAATAAACATTTTCAACGAATCTGGAACAATCGCCGCAAGCGGGCTATGGCATGATGCGGCGACGAGGAGACAAGGCCATGGCGGAGCATCAGGAAAAGACGCGGGGGCGGCCCGGCCGCAAACCGGCGGAGAATGCGGCACCCTCTTCCGTGCAGGTGCTGGACAGGAGCCTGAAGCTCCTCGATCTGGTGGCGCGGGCGGACGGTGCGGCGCTGACCGACCTTGCCGACCAGTCCGGCATGGCGCCCTCGACGGTGCACCGCCTTCTGACGTCGCTCGCCCAGCATGGCATGGTGACCCATGACGGGGAAACCGGCGCCTGGACCATCGGCGTGAAGGCCTTCGAGATCGGCACCGCCTATCTGCGCTTCCGCAAGCTCGGCACGATCAGCCGGCCGTTCCTGAAGCAGCTCATGGAAGGCTGCGGCGAGACCGCGAACATCGCCATCGAGGACGACGGCGACGTGGTGTTCATCTCGCAGGTCGAAAGCCATGCGCCGATGCGCGCCTTCTTCCGCCCCGGCCGGCGCGGGCCGATCCATGCCTCCGGCATCGGCAAGGCGATCCTCTCGACCTGGCCGGATGCGCGCATCGAGGCGCTGCTGGCAGGCCGGACGCTGCAACATTTCACCGACAAGACACGCGACAGCCTGCCTCTGCTGCTCGGCGATATCGCAAAAATCCGCGCACGCGGCTTTTCCATCGACGACGAGGAGCACACGCTCGGCATGCGCTGCGTCGCCGCGCCGATCTTCGACGAATATGGCGAGGCGGTTGCCGGCATTTCCGTTTCGGGGCCGGCGGTGCGCCTGCCCGATACCAAGGTGGATGCGCTCGGCCCGGTGGTGCAGGCCGCGGCGGAAGGGCTGACCAAGGCGATGGGCGGACGGCTCAAGGGCAAATGAAACGCCGCCGCATCCGGAGGGATACGGCGGCGCGATGGTGTTTACCGTCAGATGCGGGGCGGCGGGTTACGCGCGCGGCGCCTTCGCCTTCATCGCCTTGCCGGCGACATAGACCTCGGCGACGCAGCGGTCGTCGCCCATCGTCTGGAGGATGAACAGTTCCTCCATCAGCGATTTCGCCGTGCGCATGCGGTATTCCATCGCCGGCTTGGCGCTGGAATCGAGCACGACGATATCCGCGTCCGCCCCGGCATGAAGCGAGCCGATATGCTTTTCGAGGCCAAGCGCCCGGGCATTGCCGAGCGTCATGCGGTAGAAGGAATTGAACGGCGTCAGCTTCTGGCCGCGCAGGTGCAGCACCTTGTAGGCCTCGTCCATCGTCTCCAGCATGGAGAAGCTGGTACCCGCCCCCACATCCGTCGCCACCGACCAGCGCGCGCCGGCCTTGTCGAAGCGGTCGCGGTCGAAGAGGCCGGACCCCAGGAAGAGGTTCGACGTCGGGCAGAAGACGGCAACGCTGCCGGTCTCGGCGAGAACGCCGACTTCCCGGTCGCTCAGGTGGATGCAGTGGCCGAGCAGCATGCGCTCGTTCAAAAGGCCATAACGGGCATAGATGTCCGTATAATCCTTGGCTTCCGGATAGAGCGAGGTCGCGAAGGCGATCTCGTCGTGGTTTTCCGAAAGGTGGGTCTGGACGTAGCAGGTGGGGTTTTCCGCGACGAGCGCCTGGCTCATCTCCATCTGCTCCGGCGTGGAGGTGATGGCGAAGCGCGGGCTGATCGCGTAATGCGCGCGGCCACGGCCGTGCCACTTCCCGATGAGCGCCTTCGTTTCGTCATAGCCCTTCTGCGGCGTGTCGCGCAGCGCGTCGGGCGCGTTGCGGTCCATCATCACCTTGCCGCCGACCATGCGCATGCCGCGTGCCTCGGCCGCCGTGAAATAGGCGTCGACGCTTTCGGGATGCACCGAGCAATAGGCGACGGCGGTGGTGGTGCCGTTCGACAGAAGCTCGTCGAAGAACCTGTCCGCCACGGCCGCCGCATGGACGGCATCGGCGAACTTCTGTTCCTCGACGAAGATATAGGTGTTCAGCCATTCGAGAAGCTGGGCACCGTAGGAGGCGATGGCCTGAGTCTGCGGGAAGTGCAAATGCGTATCGATAAGGCCCGGCAGAACGAGGTTCGGCCGGTGATCGGCCACCTCGACATCCGCGCCGGCAAGCTTGCTGATGACAGCATAGTCGCCTGTGTCCGCCACCTTGCCGTCACGCACGAGGACGGCGCCGTCCTCGTGGTAGCGGTAGGAGGCCGTGTCGTCGATGCCCTGCGGCTCGGCGACGAAGGTCAGCACCCGTCCGCGGATCAGGAGATCGCTCACTGGATCTTCTCCCCGCTGACGGCGCTTTCGTACCAGGCGACGAAGAGCTTGCGCTCCTCGTCCGAGACCTGGGTGACGTTTGCCGGCGGCATGGCGTGCGAGCGGCCGGCCTGCAGGTAGATCTCGCGGGCATGGGCCGCGATCTGCGCGTCGGTTTCCAGCATCACGCCTTTCGGCGGCGTGACGATGCCTTCCCAGCCCGGCTCCTTGGCGTGGCACATGGCGCATCGCCCGGCGACGGTGTCGCGCACCTTCGGGAAGGCTTCCGCCGTTACGAAGGACTGCTGGGCGGCCGAGACCTTGGCGTCGTCGGCTTCACCCGTCAGCACCTTCGGCACCGTGGAAAGCCACATGATGATGACGAAAAGCAGCGCGGTGGCGAGCCACGTCCAGGTCGGGTTGCCCGTGCCGGCATGGGTCGTGTTGAAGTAGTGGCGGATCGTGACGCCCATCAGGAAGACCAGCGAGGCGATGATCCAGTTGAACTCCGTGCCGAAGGCCAGCGGATAGTGGTTCGACAGCATGAGGAACAGGACGGGCAGCGTCAGGTAGTTGTTGTGCGTTGAGCGCTGCTTGGCGATCCTGCCGTATTTCGGATCGGGCGTGCGGCCGGCGATGAGGTCGGCGACGACGATGCGCTGGTTCGGCATGATGATGAAGAACACGTTCGCCGACATGATCGTTGCCGTGAAGGCGCCGAGATGCAGGAAGGCGGCGCGCCCCGTGAAGAGCTGCGTGTAACCCCAGGCGACGACGACCAGGATGAAGTACAGCGCCACCATCAGCCGCGTGTTGTCGTTGCCGAAGGGCGACTTGCAGATGAGGTCGTACATGATCCAGCCGAAGGCGAGCGAGCCGAGCGAGATGGCGATGGCCACCGGCTTGGAGACGTTCAGCACATTCGGATCGATGAGGTAGAGGTCCGCGCCCGCATAATAGACGAGACAGAGCATGCCGAAGCCCGAGAGCCAGGTGGCGTAGCTTTCCCATTTGAACCAGACGAGGTGCTCGGGCATCTTGGCCGGCGCCACGAGGTACTTCTGGATGTGGTAGAAGCCGCCGCCGTGAACCTGCCACTCCTCGCCATAGGCGCCCGGCGGCAGGCCGGGGTGCTTCTTCAGGCCCAGGTCGAGGGCGACAAAGTAAAAGGATGAGCCGATCCAGGCGATGGCCGTGACCACGTGCAGCCAGCGGACTGCGAACATTACCCAATCCCAGGCTATGGCATATTCGTACATAGGGTCCTCCACCCATTTTCCATAAGCTTGTTTGCCATCAAGTTATTTACCCGGAAATCCCGGGGAATCCCCAAGTCTTTCAAAAAAATCTAAAAGATGGCCGCCCACTTTGCTCCGCACGCCAATGTGGTAGAAAGAATCATGTCCTATCTCGATAATGTACGCGTCTTCGTTCGCGTGGTCGAACTCGGTACCCTTTCGGCGGCGGGCCGCGACCAGCGCGTCACGCCCGCGGTCGCCAGCAATCGCATCAAGGAGCTGGAGCGTCACCTCGGCGTGCGGCTGTTCAACCGCACGACGCGCAAGCTCTCGCCGACGGAACATGGCCGTGTCTTCTACGAGGGCGCGGTGAAGATCATCGAGGCGGTGAACGAGGCGGAGGCGGCGATCGCCGATCTTTCGCGCAATCCCAAGGGGTCGCTGCGCATCACCGCCCCGCTCGGCATCGGCCGGCGTCTCATCGCCTCGGGCATTCCCGAATTCCACGACAAGTATCCCGACATCGAGGTGCGCGTGCGCCTGTCGGATCACAATGTCGATATCCTTGCCGAAGGCGTCGACGTCGCCTTCAAGCTCGGCGTGCTGGAAGACTCCAACCTGCGCATGCGCGGCATCCTCAAATGCGAACGGGTGCTCTGCGCCTCGCCGGAATACCTCGCCCGCCGCGGCACGCCCAGGACGGCGGACGCGCTGATCGCCGACAAGCACGACTGTCTCCTGCTGCGCTATCCCGGCTCCAAGGAATATTACTGGACGCTGGTGACCGCCGAAGGCCCGCGCAAGTTCGAGGTCGGCGGCCCCTATGACAGCGACGACGGCGACGTGCTTACCCAATGGGCGCTGGAAGGCCGCGGCATCATCAACAAGCCGCTCTTCGAGGTGAAGGCCCACCTCGCCGAAGGCCGGCTGGTGGAAATCCTGAAAGACAGCCCGCCCGCCACGGTCCAGCTCGCGGCGATCTATCCGCACAAGCGCTTCCAGGACCCGAAGGTCCGCCTGATGATCGACTTCATGGCGGAGCGCTGTCAGCGGCTCATCGGCAAGCTGCTGGGCGAGGAGTTGGTGACGGAAGACGCTAGCGACTGACTTCCTTCGCGGCATTTACCGGACTCGTGGACCAGATCAACGCCGCCGTCATGATCTCGGCGGTCGCCAAGGCGGCGATGACCGTCGGGCGCTTGTCCTTGATGGCCGTGCCACCGATGGGGCAGACGAGGTTTTCGAAAAGGTCCGGATTGCCGATCTCGCGCAGCAGCCAGCTCTTGAAGGTCGCGCGCTTCGTTTTGGAGCCGATCATGCCGACATAGGCGGCGTCCGGGCGCTTCAGCGCCTCGGCGGCGATGAGGAAGTCGAGCGCGTGGTCGTGGGTCAGGATGACGAAGCTGCTGCCGGCGGGCGCATCGCGCACCACGGCTTCCGGCATGGCGGTAAGGCAGGTCTCGATGCCCGGCACCGTGGAGGCGGTCAGTTCGTCCTCGCGCGTATCGACGAGGACGACGCGCAGCGGCGCGAGCGACAGCGCCATGGCGAGCGCATCGCCAACATGGCCGGCGCCGAAGACATAGACATGCGGGCGCGAGGCCATTTCCTTGTCGCTGCGGGCAATGAGGTCGCTCGCCAGCGCCGGGGTGACCGCCGCGAAGGAGAGGCCGACGCGACCGCCGCAGCACTGGCCGATCTCCGGGCCGAGCGGCACGCTCATCGGCTCGGCATCTGCGCCCAGGCGCAAGGCCCGCCGCGCATGGTCGATCGCCATATATTCGAGCTGACCACCACCGATCGTCGCGAAGATTGCCCGTTCGGAGACCAGCATCCAGGCATCGGTGTCGCGTGGCGTGGACCCTGCCGCGCCCGTAACCTCGACAAGGACGACCGCCCGCTCGCGGCGAAGGAAATCCCTGATATCTTCGCGCGCGGCGGGCATTGTCTCACCCCTTCTTTGCGGCTTTCAGCCGCTCGATGGCCATCAGCACGCATTCGGGCGTCGCCGGTGCGTCGAGGCGTGGGCAGATCTTGTGATCGGCCACGCTTGCGATGGCGTCCGAAAGGGCGTGCAGCACGGCAAGGCCGAGCGGCAGCGGCGGCTCGCCGACCGCCTTGGAGCGGTGGATCGTCGGCTCGTAGGCTTCCGACCAGTCGGTGAGCGCCACGTTGAAGATCTTCGGCCGGTCCGAGGCGAGCGGAATCTTGTAGGTGGAGGGCGCGTGGGTGCGAAGCCGCCCCTTGCCGTCCCACCACAGTTCCTCCGTCGTCAGCCAGCCCATGCCCTGGATGAAGCCGCCCTCGATCTGGCCGATATCGATGATCTTGTTCAGCGAGCGGCCGGTATCGTGCAGGATGTCGGTGCGCTCGACGACATATTCGCCGGTGAGCGTATCGACGGAGACTTCCGAGCAGGCCGCGCCATAGGCGAAGTAGTAGAAGGCGTGGCCGCGGCCCTTGGAACGGTCCCAGTGGATCTTCGGCGTCTTGTAGAAGCCGGCCGCCGAGAGCTGGACACGCGACATATAGGCCTGCCGCACCAGTTCGTTGAAGGAAATCTCGGCATTGCCGATGCGCACGCGGTTGGGCAGGAACACGACCTGGTCGCGCGGCACCTGATGGCTTTCCGCCGCGAAATCGATGAGCCGGTCCTTGATCTGACGGGCGGCATCCTGCGCGGCCATGCCGTTGAGGTCGGCGCCCGAGGAGGCGGCGGTCGGCGAGGTGTTCGGCACCTTGGCGGTTGTCGTGGCGGTGATCTTCACGCGGTCGAGATCGATCTGGAACTCTTCCGCCACCACCTGCGCCACCTTCAGGTGCAGGCCCTGGCCCATTTCCGTGCCGCCGTGGTTCATGTGCACGGAACCGTCCGTGTAGACATGCACCAGCGCGCCGGCCTGGTTGGACTCCGTCTTGGTGAAGGAGATGCCGAACTTCACCGGCGTCAGCGCAAGGCCGCGCTTGACGACACGGCTCTTCGCGTTGAACTCGGCGATGGCCTTGCGGCGGCCGGCATAATCAGCGCTTTCCTCCAGCTCGGCGACGAGGCGCTGGATGATGCAGTCCTCGACCTTCTGGTGGTAGGGGGTGAGGTTACGATCACCCTCGATACCCATCTCGTCGTAGAAGTTCAGCTTGCGAATCTCGAGCGGGTCCTTGCCGACGGCAAACGCCACCTCGTCGATGACGCGCTCGGCACCCACCATGCCCTGCGGGCCGCCGAAGCCGCGGAAGGCGGTGTTCGACACGGTGTTGGTGTAGAGCGGCGCCGACTTGGCGTGCACATGCGGGAAGAAGTAGCTGTTGTCGCAGTGGAAGAGGGCACGGTCGCCCACCGGGCCGGAAAGGTCCGCCGAGAAACCGGCCCGGAGGGCGAACGTGTAATCGACTGCCTGGATACGGCCTTCCTCGTCGAAGCCGACCTCGTAGTCGATGGCGAAATCGTGCCGCTTGCCGGTCGCGACCATGTCCTCGTCACGGTCGAGCCGGACCTTGACGGCGCGGTTCAGTTTCTTGGCGGCGATGGCCGCGATGGCGGCGCACTGGTTCGCCTGGGTTTCCTTGCCGCCGAAGCCGCCGCCCATGCGGCGTACCTCGACCGTCACGGCATGGCTCGGCACGCCGAGCGCATGGGCGATCATGTGCTGCGTCTCGCTCGGCCCCTGGGTCGAGCAATAGACGATGACCTCGTCGTCCTCGCCGGGAACGGCGAAGGAGATCTGGCCTTCCAGGTAGAAATGGTCCTGGCCGCCGAGCCGCATGCGGCCCTTCACGCGGCGCGGCGCGTTCTTCAGCGCCGCTTCCGGATCACCGCGCTTCAGCGTCAGCGGGGTAACGACCTGGCGGTGCGTATTGACGTCGAGATCCCAGATGTCGATGTCCGCCGGCAGTTCCTCGTATTCGATCTTGGCAAGGCGCGCGGCGCGGCGGGCCTCCTCGCGGGTTTCCGCGATGACGCAGAAGATCGGCTGGCCGTGGAACTCGACCTTGCCGGCCGCGAAGACCGGATCGTCGTTCATGCCCGAGGGCGAAACGTCGTTGACGCCAGGCACATCCTCATAGGTCAGCACGTCGACGACGCCGGGCGCGGCGCGGACCGCCGAGAGATCGACGGATTTCAGGACGCCGTGCGCGACGGTCGACAGACCAAGGCCGGCATGCAGGGTGCCTGCGGGCTCGGCGATATCGTCGATATAGATGGCGGTTCCCGCGACGTGCTTGTGCGCGGAATCGTGACTGACGCTCGAATGGACGCCGCCGTCGATCTTCTCAGCCTTGAGGTCGGGTGTGTGGTGCTTGTTCATGGCTCACGCAGCCTCGTATCTGGACACCTGTGCGGGCGTCTCGCTGGATGTGGTTTCCATATAGAACCGCAGGAGAAGGTTCTTCGCGACCAGCGCACGGTATTCGGCCGTGGCGCGCATGTCGGTCAGCGGAGCGTAGTCTTCCGCGTATTTCTCCATGGCCGCCTCGACGGTCGCCTCGGTCCACGGCTGGCCGACCAGGGCCTTTTCCACGGCGAAGGCGCGCTTCGGCGTTGCCGCCATGCCACCATAGGCGATGGTGATGGCTGCGACCGTACCGTCCGCGGCGAGCGCCAGACGGAAAGCGCCGAGCGTTGCCGTGATGTCCTCGTCGCGGCGCTTGGTGACCTTGTAGACGGCGAACTTTTCCGCCGCCGGCGGCACCGGCACATGCACGGCTTCGACGAATTCGCCCGGCTGGCGGTCCTGCTTGCCATAGGCGATGAAGAAGTCCTGCAGGGAAATGGTGCGCCGTTCCGCGCCCTTGCGCAAGGTCAGCCTGCTGTCGAGGGCGATCAGTGCCGGGGGCGTATCGCCGATGGGCGAGCCGTTGGCGATATTGCCGCCGATCGTGCCCATATTGCGCACCTGCTGGCCGCCGATGCGGTTGATGAGCGGGCCGAGCGCCGGAATGTGCTGTGCCAGCGTGGCGAAGGCCTCGGTATAGGTGACGCCGGCGCCGATGGAGACCACGCCGTCCTTGACGGAAAGCGACTTCAGCTCGTCCAGCCCGGCGATGAAGACGACCGGGGAGATGTCGCGCATGTGCTTCGTCACCCAGAGGCCGACATCGGTGGAGCCCGCGACGACCGTTGCGGTGGGCGAAGCTTCCAGCACGGCGGCGAAATCGTCGAGATCCGCCGGAACGACGAACCGCGCCTTGCCTTCGCCGATCTCGACGCGGGCGCCGTCGCGCAGCGCCTTGAGGCGCGCGATCATCGCGGCGCGCTCGGCGAGCAGCGGATCCTTGTCGGTGCCGCCATATTCGGAGATGGCGCGGGCGGCGCGCAGGATCGGCTCGTAGCCGGTGCAACGACAGAGATTGCCCTGCAGCGCGACCTCGATCTGCTCGTCGGAAGGATTAGGCGTCTGCATCCACAGCGCATAGAGCGACATGACGAAGCCCGGCGTGCAGAAGCCGCATTGCGAACCGTGATAGTCGACCATCGCCTGCTGCACGGGATGCAGCTTGTCGCCGGTGCCGGCGAGGTGCTCGACCGTCACGACATGACAGCCGTCCAGCGAGCCCATGAAGCGGATGCAGGCATTGACGCCTTCATAGACCAGCCCGCCTTGCGGGGTGAGGCGGCCGACGAGCACGGTGCAGGCGCCGCAGTCGCCCTCGGCGCAGCCTTCCTTGGTGCCCTTGAGCGAGCGGGAAAGGCGCAGCCAGTCGAGCAGCGTATGGTCGGGCGCGACATCGCGAAGGGCGACGTCCCGGCCGTTGAGGATGAAGCGCAGTTCGGAGCGGATCTTGGCGGCCGCCATGGGCTTAGCTCCCGCGGTAGGTGGAATAGCTGAACGGCGAGACGAGGAGCGGCACATGGTAATGCGCGCCTTCGTCGGAAAGGCCGAAGCGGATGGGGATGATATCGAGGAACATCGGGCCGTCGCCGGAGCGGCCGAGATAGTCGCCGGCATGGAAACGCAGCTCGTAAGTGCCGGCCTTCATGTCGTCACCCGAAAGCAGCGGCGCATCGCAGCGGCCGTCGTCGTTCGTCGCGACCGTCTTGATGAGATGGAACGCGTCGCCTTCGACACGGAAGAGGTCGATGCGCAGGCCTTCCGCCGGCTTGCCGAGGGCGGTGTCCAGAACGTGGGTCGTGAGCCGGCCGGCTCCGTGCGAATGAGACTGCATGTTTTCCTCCCGAGCACAATGCGCCTGCAATCACTATCGGCCAGCCTCTTTCCACTGAAAAGCAGAAAGATCGTTCGAGACTTTCAAATTTTCCTGGGGAATGGCCCGGGCGATTCTTGAGTTAGACATTCGTCATCAAAAACGTTTGGAGGAGCGTTCCATGCGATACTGCCGTGACATGCACGGATATGGGCAGACCCCGCCGGCCGCTGCGTGGCCGGGCGATGCGCGCGTCGCCGTGCAATTCGTCCTGAACTACGAGGAAGGCGGCGAGAACTGCGTGCTGCATGGCGACGCGGCCTCGGAAGCCTTCCTGTCGGAGATCGTCGGCGCCGCGCAGTGGCCGGGCCAACGCCACTGGAACATGGAGTCCATCTACGAATACGGCGCACGCGCCGGCTTCTGGCGCCTGCACCGGCTGCTGACGGAAAAGAACGTGCCCGTTACGGTCTACGGCGTCGCCACCGCCCTCAAGCGCTCGCCCGCCCAGGTCGCGGCAATGATCGAGGCCGGCTGGGAAATCGCCTCGCACGGCCTCAAATGGGTCGAACACAAGGACATGTCGGCGGACGACGAGCGCGCGGCCATCGCCGAGGCGATCCGTCTGCACACGCTCGTCACCGGCGAGCGGCCGCGCGGCTGGTATACGGGCCGCTGTTCCGTCAACACGGTCGATCTCGTGGCGGAGGCCGGCGGCTTCGACTACATTTCCGACACCTATGCGGACGACCTGCCCTACTGGTACGAGCATGGCGGCAGGCAGCAGCTCATCATTCCCTATACGCTCGACGCCAACGACATGCGCTTCGCCACGCCCCAGGGCTTCAACAGCGGCGACCAGTTCTTCACCTACCTGAAGGATTCGTTCGACGCGCTCTATGCCGAAGGCAAGGCCGGCAGCCCGAAGATGATGAGCATCGGCCTGCACTGCCGCCTGCTCGGCCGTCCCGGCCGCGTCATGGCGCTCGCCCGCTTCATCGACTACGTGCAGAGCCACGAGAAGGTCTGGATCGCACGGCGCGTCGACATCGCCGAGCACTGGGCGAAGACCCATCCGCCGCAGCCGCTTTCCGAGCGTCCCTCGCAGATGTCGGAAGAGGTCTTCGTCGAACGCTTCGGCGGCATCTTCGAGCACTCGCCGTGGGTGGCGCAGCGCGCCTGGGCCGACGAGCTTTCACCGGCGCACGACACCGCCCTCGGCCTTGCCGCCGCGCTCGCTTTCCAATTCCGCGCCGCAAGCGCCGAGGAGCGGCTCGGCGTGCTCGTCGCGCACCCCGACCTTGCCGGCAAGCTGGCGCAGGCCAAGCGTCTGACGGCAAGCTCGACCGAGGAACAGGCCTCCGCCGGCCTCGACGCGCTGACGGACGAGGAGCGCAGCCGCTTCACCGAACTCAACGACGCCTATGTGGAGAAATTCGGCTTCCCCTTCATCATCGCCGTGCGCGACAACACGAAGGCAAGCATCCTCGCCGCCTTCGAGAAGCGCATCGCCAACGACCGTGACACCGAATTCGCCACCGCCTGCAAGCAGGTGGAGCGAATCGGGTTCCTCCGGCTCAAGGCGCTGCTGCCGGCCTGAGCCGGAAGCGGCCGATCCGCCGCCCGCCGTCGGCGCTTGCCTGCGTCCGGCCATGGCGTCAATATAAGTGACGGTTGAAAGACCGGACGGGCACGACGGGGGACCTCCCCACCCTTGTCGAAGCCCGTCGATGTCCTGGCAGGCGATCCTGCCCGGACAGTCAGTTTCCGCCAGCCGCATTCATGCGTCAGGCGGTCATCGCGTGAAGAAGGCGGGTGCCCTGCGCAATCCGCCGGACCATTCATCCGGACGGCGGCATTGGCCGTCTGCGTGTTTCTGGCCATGTGGCCGAGGGAGGAAAACCATGAAGACCATCGAGATCAAACCGCTGACCCGTGAGGCCTTCGCGCCCTTCGGCCAGGTCATCGAGCGCGACGGCGCGCACAATTTCCCGATCAATGCGGGCAAGTGCACCCGCTTCCACGATCTCGCCAATATCGAGACGACCGGCGAGAAGGCGCGGCCGATGATCAGCCTGCTGCGCGGCGAACCCTATCCGCTGCCGCTGGAACTGAACATGGTCGAGCGCCATCCGCTCGGCAGTCAGGCGTTCATCCCGCTCGGCGAGGCCTCCTTCCTCGTCGTCGTCGCCGAGGAGACGGAGAACGGCCCCGCCGAACCGATCGCCTTTCGCACGGCACCGGGCCAGGGCGTCAATATCGGCCGCAATGTCTGGCACGGCATCCTGACGCCGCTCGATGCGGTCTCCGATTTCGCCGTGGTCGACCGCGGCGGCGAAGGCGTCAACCTCGAGGAGCACTTCTACAGCGAAACCTTCCTGGTCCGCTGAAGCCACCCATCGGTTTCACGGATCCGCCGGCCCGCCTCCACGGGCCGGCATTTTCGTAGCCGCCATTTGCCTTAACCGCACAAACGAAAACGGGCCGCGCGATGAGCGCGGCCCGTTCCTTTTGGATCGATGGGTTCCCGCCTATTCCGCGAAGAAGGCGAAGCGGATGACGAAGAGGGCCGCGACGACCGCCGTTGCCGGATGGATGTCCTTCCACTTGCCGGTGAAGAGCTTCAGCACCACGTAGCTGATGAAGCCGAAGGCAAGGCCGTTGGCGATCGAGTAGGTGAAGGGCATGGCGAGCGCGGTAAGCGCAGCCGGGGCCGCTTCCGTCAGGTCTTCCCATTCGACTTCCGTCAGTTCGCGCATCATCAGGCCTGCGACATAGAGCAGGGCCGGAGCCGTGGCATAGCTCGGAACGGAGCCAGCGAGCGGCGAGATGAAGAGGGCGGCCAGGAACAGGATGGCGACGGTGAAGGCGGTGAGGCCCGTACGACCGCCGGCCTGAACGCCGGAGGCGCTTTCGACATAGGCGGTGGTGCTGCTCGTGCCCATCAGCGAGCCGGCGACGATGGCCGTGCTGTCTGCAAGAAGGGCGCGGCCGAGGCGGCTCTTCTGGCCTTCCTGGATGAGGCCCGCGCGCTTGGCGACGCCGATCAGCGTGCCCGTGGCGTCGAAGACTTCGACGAGCACGAAGACGAGGATGACGTGCAGCAGGCCGCCATGCAGGGCGCCCATGATGTCGAGCTGCAGGAAGGTCGGCAGGATCGACGGCGGCATGGAGACGACGCCGCGGAACTCGCTGACGCCGAGGATCCAGGACAGGACCGTGACGACGAGAATGCCGATCAGGATCGAGCCCTTGACGCGCAGCGCATCGAGCACGGCGATGACGAAGAAGCCGAGGATCGCCAGGAGCGGGCCGGTCTGCTTCAGGTCGCCGAGGCCGACGAGGGTCGCCGGATTGTCGACGACGATGCCGGCGCTCTTCAGGGCGATGATGCCGAGGAAGAGACCGATACCGGCGGCGATGGCGCTTCTCAACGAATGCGGAATGCCTTCGATCAGCCAGCTGCGAATGCCCGTCACCGTGAGGAGGACGAAGATCATGCCGGAGATGAAGACCGCGCCGAGCGCCTGCTGCCAGGTGAAGCCGAGGGCGGCGACGACGGTGAAGGCAAAGAAGGCGTTGAGGCCCATGCCGGGCGCCATGCCGATCGGCCAGTTGGCCATGGTCGCCATGACCATGGAGCCGAGCGCGGCAGCCAGACAGGTCGCGACGAAGACGGCATCCCGGTCCATGCCCGTCGTGGACAGGATATCCGGGTTGACGAAGATGATATAGGACATGGTGAGGAAGGTCGTCAGACCCGCGATCACCTCGGTGCGCACGGTGGTGCCGTGCTCACTCAGCTTGAAAAGCCGTTCAAACATGTTTTCTCCCCCTGGCGGACGCGGATATGCGCCGCCGTGCGATAGATGCGGGCCATAGCTCCTCCAGCGGCCCGTCGCGGATCGTTCCGCGCCTGTGCGCGGCGGCTTCCAAAGGACAGGCCACCGTGATCACAGTTTCGTTATATTGCTTCTTCCGCGAGGTCCGCGCCAGCGGGGGATTTCCCCGGATTTTAGCGAAACTCTTTCACGACTTGCCGGGCTCGGCGGGCCGTCATTCGCACACGTCGACCCATACGCCGCCGACCAGCCCCGCCATGCGCTCCGGCGCGATGCGCACCGCCGCATTGGTCGCGCCGGCGGCCGGGACGACCTCCCCGAAAGCACGCAGCGAGACGTCGCAATAGACCGGCAGCGGCGAAGGCAGGCCGAAGGGGCAGACGCCGCCGACCGGGTGCGAGGTGGCGGCTACCACCTCTCCGGCATCCAGCATGCGGGGCTTTGCCGAAAAGCGGTCCTTGAATTTGCGATTGCTGAGCCGCGCCGTGCCGGCGGCGACCAGGAGTACGATCTCCTCGCCGACGCGCAGGCAGATCGTCTTGGCGATCTGTTCGGGGGCGACGCCATGCGCCTCGGCGGCAAGCGCCACGGTGGCCGAGCTTTGCTCGGTGACGAGCACGTCGATATCGGGGGCGTGTTCGGTGAAGAAGGAACGGACGGATTCGAGCGACATGGCATTTCATAGCCAGTCCGACGGCCCCGATGCAAGAGGCCGCCGGACCGCGAAGCGCAATGCGTCAGGCGTAGATGCCGCCCGAGGGCGTCGTGCCGACGGCGGAGCCGGGCAGGAAGGTCGCCGCCTTGCCGAAGGTATTGATGACGCCGTTGGTCTCGGCGATGTAGCGGCTGCCGGTGGCGCTGCCCGAAATCGTGGGGCTGGACAGCGAGACCGTGCCGGAATTGCGGGCGGCGGCGAACTGGGTGAAGGCCGGCGTACCGGTCAGCGTGAAGGTGCGCCCCTCGGCAAGCAGCACGCCCGCGCCGATATTCATGTGCCGGCGCGCGCCGCCGGTGATGGCGACATTGTCCTCCAGCACGATCTGGCAGGGATTGTCGCAGAAGATATGGTCGGCATTCGCGCCGACCGCGCCGTATTCCATCCTGCCGAGGCGCAGAGAGACGCCGTTGCCGACGGAAAGCCCGTGGATGAGGTCCGTGGCGATGGCGATACGGATGCCCGAAACACGCGCCTGCGCCCCGCTGCCGAAGACGAGGCCCGAGGACAGGACGACCGAGGCGGGCGTCGTCTCGTTGCCCTTGACGATCAGCGTTCCGCCTCCGGGAAGGGCGCGGGGAACCGTCGCCCCGGCATAGCTGCCATTGGCAAGCTCGATGGTGATGTCATAGCCTGCGGTATCCAGCTTATGGGCCTCGTTGATCGCCTTCTGGAGCGTCGCGAAGGGCGCACCCGCCGTCAGGCCGCTATTGCCGTCGTTGCCACCGGTCGAGACATAGTAGGTCCGGCCCGCCGTCAACTGCGGCCGCATGCCCTGCACGCCCGCCGGGAAGGCGACGCGCCCCGTCGCCGGATCGGCCACCATGGCGTCGTTGAAGGCGGAGCCATCCGCGCTCACCTTGATACGGAAGGTGTCGCTGCCGGCAAGCCCCATCTCGGCGCGACCGGACCAGTTAGTCTGGAACAGCAGCGAGGCGGTGTCGCCGGCACTGGCCTTGTTGACCTTGATCTGGTGTCCCGCGCCCTCGTTGTTGAAGAGCGAGGCGGGCGCGGCGACGGCAAGCCGGTTCGTCGCGTCCGCCGTGGCGTTGATGCCGATCCGGTCGGCGACGGCGATATCGAAGGCCGCCGACAGCCAATCGCCCGCCCTGAAAACGAGAAGGCGGTTCTCGTCGGTCACCTGGGCAAGCCAGCCCTCGCGCGGCGCATGGAAGGTCCATGCGCCGTCCTGCCAGGCGGCCACTGCCTTCGTCTGGCCGGTCCAGGCATCCGTCGCGCCCGCCGGGACGATGTAGCGGTCCCCGGCGGCCGGGCTTGCCGGCGGCGCGGTAACAGCCCTGCTCAGGACGGAGAGATGGAGAAGGGCATCCAGCGCCTTGAGGGCTTCGTTGTGGGTGACGTGCTTCTGCGCCTGCGCAGGCAGGATATAGGGAAGGTTCAGATTATCGGTCGCGTCCATTTCGTCCGGCTCCTGTGCGAATGTCCGAACCAGTATAGGAGCGCCGTGAAAGGCGGGGAAAATCGAGGCACTGCTTCGGAGGTCGACGCGCCTGCCGTATTCCTCCCGCACTATACGTAACTCACGCTAGGGAAGGCTTTCCGAGAGTTGCCTTCGATCAAGAATACTTGCGTTTCCGCAGTAAACAGGGCGGGGAAAAGGCCGCATTATCAATTTCCTAACCAATATGAGCAAGCCTTCCATCACTCCGGCGATGCGGCCGGGCTGAGCACTCATGTGCGACATGACTTCATGACAGCGGAAATGAATTCGGCGCTCCGGAAGAGACATGTCCACGCCAGGAAATGTCCGACATGAGAATCAAGACACAATTCATTGTCCTCGCCTCGGCAACGGGCGTGGCGATCGCAGGCCTGATCGGCAGCCTCTGGGGCTATGCCGGCGCGGCCGACGACGTCACCGGCGCCTACGACCAAAAGTATAAATCCTACCTGCTCGCCGACAATTTCCGTCAGTCGTCCGACGACCTGACCCGCCTCGTGCGCACCTATGCCGAAACCGGCGACCCCTCGTTCAAGGAACAGTACAACGCCGTCGTCGAGATCCGGAACGGCACCCGCGCGCGCCCCGAGGACTATCACCGCATCTACTGGGACTTCGTGGCGGGCGGCGAAGCCAAGCCCCGCCCGGACGGCGCGGCCGTCTCCATGCACGACCTGATGAAGCAGGCCGGCTTCACCGACGAGGAATTCGCCCTGCTCGGCCAGGCGAACGAGCGCTCCGACGCGCTGGTCACGATCGAGACCGAGGCGATGAACCTCGTGGACGCGGGTGCCCCGGACGCCAAGGAAAAGGCGACCGCCATGGTGAACTCGCCGGAATACCACAAGTTCAAGGCCGAGATCATGAAGCCGGTCGACGCCTTCTTCGTGAAGCTCGAGAACCGCACCCAGGGCGCCGTCGATGAGGCGAATGTACGCGCATCCTTCTACTGGACGCTGATCATCATCGCCATGTCGACGCTCGCCCTGATGCTCGCCATCGTCGGCTTCGTCACCTTCAAGCGCATCATCGGCGGCATGGACAAGATCCGTCACTCGATGGGCGAGGTGGCCGACGGCCATCTCGACAACGAGATCGCCCTTGCCAGGAACAACGACGAAATCGGCGACATGGGCAAAGCGCTGGAAGTCTTCCGCCAGGGCGCCATCGCCAACCGGCGCCTGGAGCAGGAAGCGGCGGAAAACCGCAAGCGCGCCGAGGCCGAACGCATCGCCCTGCAGGAAAAGGCCGAAGCCGACGCCGCCGAGCGGCTGCGCATCGCCACCTCCGGCCTTGCGGCGGGCCTGAAGCGCCTTGCCGGCGGCGACCTCGCCTTCCAGCTCAACGAGGCCTTCGCGCAGGACTTCGAGGCGCTGCGCCACGACTTCAACCGCTCCGTCTCCCAGCTCGGCACGACGCTGGCGGAGATTTCCGGCTCGATCTCGACGCTCGACACCGGCACCCGCGAAATCGCCTCCGGCACGGACGACCTGTCGAAGCGCACCGAGCAGCAGGCCGCCTCGCTCGAACAGACCGCCGCGGCGCTCGACGAGATCACCGTCAACGTCGCCAATTCCTCCAGGCGCACGGAGGAGGCCAAGGACGTCGCAGGCCGCGCCAACCGCTCGGCCGCCGAATCCGCCCAGGTCGTCTCCCATGCGGAAGAGGCGATGCGCAAGATCGAGGAAAGCTCACAGCAGATTTCCAACATCATCGGCGTCATCGACGAGATCGCCTTCCAGACCAACCTGCTTGCCCTCAATGCGGGCGTGGAAGCGGCGCGCGCCGGTGAAGCCGGCAAGGGCTTCGCGGTCGTGGCGCAGGAAGTGCGAGAGCTTGCCCAGCGCTCCGCCCAGGCGGCGAAGGAGATCAAGGGGCTGATCCACAACTCCTCCACCGAGGTCGAAAGCGGCGTGAAGCTGGTGCGCGATGCCGGCACGGCGCTGAAAACCATCAGCGAGTTCATCGTCGAGATCAACGCGCATATGGAATCGATCGCTACCTCCGCCAAGGAACAGTCGGTCGGCCTTGCCGAAGTCAACACCGCCGTCAACCAGATGGACCAGACGACGCAGCAGAACGCCGCCATGGTGGAGCAGTCGAATGCCGCCTCCAACACGCTCGCCAACGAAGCCGTGCGGCTGCGGGACCTCGTCAGCCAGTTCCGGCTGGAAGGCGCATCCTCGGCGCCGGCCGGCGGCATGCGCAGCGCGCGGGCGAGCGATACCGCCCACGCCTCCCCCGCCCGGGCGCTCGGCCGCAAGGTAAGCGCCGCCTTCAGCGGCAATGCCGCGCTCGACACGAAGGGCGAGTGGGAAGAGTTCTGAGAACGCAGCCCCGCTCAAACGAAAAACCCGCCTGCGGCCTCGCAGGCGGGTTCTTTATTTCCGGGGCACAAGGCCCTCAGGATCGTCAGTGCGAATCCTTCGGCACATCGTTGCCGCGCGCGCCGCGCAGGAAGTCGAAATCGGCGCCGGTGTCCGCGCCCGTGACGTGATCGTGATAGAGCATGCCGTAGCCGCTTGCCGGCCGCTCGACCGGGCTTTTCCATTCGGCAAGGCGGCGCTCGATCTCGCCCTCGGGCACATCGAGATGCAGGCGCCGGTTCGGCACGTCCAGCTCGATGAAATCGCCATCGCGCACGATGGCGAGCGGCCCGCCGGCAGCGGCTTCCGGGCTGGTGTGGAGCACGACGGTGCCATAGGCCGTGCCGGACATGCGGGCATCGGAAATGCGCACCATGTCCGTGATGCCCTTCTTCAGCACCTTTGGCGGCAGGCCCATATTGCCCACCTCCGCCATGCCGGGATAGCCGCGCGGACCACAGTTCTTCAGCACCATGACGCAGGTCTCGTCGATGTCGAGATCGGGATCGTCGATCTTGCGCTTGTAGTCGTCGATATCCTCGAAGACGACGGCGCGGCCACGGTGCACCATCAACGAGGCGGTGGCGGCGGACGGCTTCAGAACCGCACCCCTGGGCGCCAGGTTACCCTTGAGCACCGCGATACCGCCCTGCTGCGCCAGCGCCTTCTCCGTCGGCAGGATGACGTCCTCGTTCCAGTTGGCGACGTCCTTGACCTCGTCCCAGATCCTCTCGCCCGAGACGGTCAGCGCCTCCTTGTGGAGAAGACCCGCCTCGCCGAGGCGCTTCAGCACGACCGGCAGGCCGCCGGCATAGAAGAACTCTTCCATCAGGTATTTGCCGGACGGCATGAGGTTGACGATGGTCGGCACGTTGCGGCCGAGACGGTCCCAGTCGTCCAGCGTCAGGTCGATGCCGACGCGGCCGGCGAGCGCCAGGAGATGGACGACCGCATTGGTCGAGCCGCCGATGGCGCCATTGGCGCGGATGGCGTTCTCGAAGGCCTCGCGGGTGAGGATGTCGGAAGGCTTCAGGTCGTCCTTGACCATCTGGACGATGCGGCGGCCGGTGAGCTGCGCCATCACGCGGCGGCGGCTGTCGACGGCGGGGATCGCGGCATTGCCGGAAAGCGCCATGCCGAGCGCCTCGGCCATGGAGGCCATGGTCGAGGCGGTGCCCATCGTGTTGCAGGTGCCGGAGGAACGGCTCATCGCCTGCTCGGCGTCGAGGAAGTCCTCCTTGCTCATCGTACCGGCCTTGATCGCCTCCGACATCTGCCAGAGCGCCGTGCCGGAGCCGACGCGCTCGCCGCGGAACCAGCCGTTCAGCATCGGCCCGCCGGTAACGACGATGGAGGGAATATCGGTGGAGGCCGCACCCATCAGCAGCGAGGGCGTGGTCTTGTCGCAGCCGACCAGCAGCACCGCACCGTCGATCGGCTGGGCGCGCATGGTCTCCTCCACCGCGAGCGCGGCGAGGTTGCGATACATCATGGCCGTCGGCCGATAGGTGTTCTCCGAGGCGGAGAAGACGGGAACTTCCAGCGGGAAACCGCCCGCCTCCCAGACGCCGGCCTTCACCTTCTCGGCAAGCTCGCGCAGGTGGCCGTTGCAGGGGGTGAGGTCCGACCAGGTGTTGAGAATGCCGATCACCGGGCGCCCGTCGAACAGGTCGTGCGGGTAACCCTGGTTCTTCAGCCAGCCGCGATGGTAGATGTTGTCGCGCGAGGTGCCGCCGTACCACTCCTGCGAACGCAGTTTGCGCGGCCAGGGGGAGGGTTTGAATGTCATTGTCGTGCCTTGTCTCTGGTGCCTGCGGGCAATGAGCGCGCGTCTGCAGACGCAAATCGCCATCCTCCCCATGACTGACAGGGAAGCGCGGAAGCCCCATAACAGTCAAATCATCAATCGATATCGTTGCATATCAAAGGCGTCATGATACCGCGACATTTATTGCCGCAAACGCAAGAAGCTCCGGAACCGGCCGCCGCCCGCAAAAATCTTCCCCGCTGCGATCCGTTTGCCGTTTCCGGATCGTCCTTGGCCTGTCCGCAACAGAAGGAGATATGCCATGTCCGAGAAGCCCGTGATCCTGGTCAATCACCTCACAGTCGATCCCGGCAAGCAGGATGCGCTGATCGCGCTGCTATGCGAGAACACGCAAACCCTGATCCGCACCCTGCCCGGCTGGAGAACGACGCGGCTGATCGCGGCGGCGGACGGCGCGGGCGTGGTCATCTATTCCGAATGGGAGACGCCCGCGGCCGTCGCGGCGATGCGCGACGATCCGCGCATGAAGGCCTATTTCCCGAAGATCGCCGCGCTGGCGCGCTTCAATTCCCTGCTCGGCTCGGAAGTGGCGAATATCACCCCATGAGCCTACCAGCGGATCCATCGATCCCCATCGACAGCACTGCCTGATCCCGGCAGAACACGACATGGAGGACGGCAGCGATGAACATGGATGCCTTCGAGGAACGGCTGAAAGCGCTGCGGCCACGCCTGCATCGCTACTGCGCGCGCATGATCGGCTCAGCGATCCACGGCGAGGACGTCCTGCAGGACGCCCTCGTCAAGGCGCTCCATGCACGACACCAGGGAGCGGAGGTGGACAATCTCGAAGGCTGGCTGTTCCGCATCGCCCACAATACCAGCCTCGATTTCCTGCGCAGCCGGTCGCGCAACGCGGTCGTTCCCCTCACCGAGGATATCGAAGCCGCCACCATGCCTCAGACGGAGGTCGTCGCCGTCAGCTTCCGGACCTTCCTGCGATTGCCGGAGCTGCAACGCTGCGCGGTGATCCTGAAGGACGTGCTGGGCCATTCGGTCGAGGAGATCGCCGCCATCGCCGATTGTTCGCCGGCGGCCGCCAAGTCCGCCCTTCAGCGCGGGCGCGCGGCGTTGCAGCAGCTTTCCCGCGCGCCCGAGGACGCGCGGCTGCCGCTGATATCCGACGCGGACCGACGGAAGATCGCCGCCTATGTCGATCTTTTCTGCAGCGGCGATTTCGACACGATTCGCGCCATGCTCGCCGACGACGTCAAGCTCGACCTGGTGAACCGGCTCCAGTGGCAGGGCCGCGAGAAGACCACGCCCTATTTCACGCGCTATGCCGAAGTGTCGAAATGGCGCTTCGCCCTCGGCGCGGTCGAGGGCCTGCCGGCCATGCTGGTCTTCGACGGCGACGGCCCCATGGACGGCCCGGCGCATTTCGTGCTGGTGGAATGGTCGGACGGCCGGATCGCCGCGATCCGCGACTTCCTGTTCGCTCCCTATGTGCAGGAGGCGGCGGACTGGGTGCGTCTGGGCTAGGTTCCCAGCTCATCAGCAGCACCGCCGACGTCGTCCTCACGCAGGACACGCGCGCATTTGCCGCGGCGCGAATATCCAAGCAAAAGTTGCATCGATGATGAGAATATTAACCACCCCGGGAGCACACTCCTCTCAGTGAGCATGGCCGACGCCGAAGATCAAAGCCACCACTACGTGACTGAATGACAAGCAATATTTGACTTATGTCAAGGACTGACGGGGGAAGATCGGGTGTCGATGACCGCGCCCGGAGCGGGCGGCGGCAAGGAACCGCCCTCCCCCGCAGATACGGAACATGCAGCATCAGGTTGCATGCATTCGCCGCATGGATCGCAGCGGCGGCGCCCTCCGGGCGTGATGCAAACCCAGGCAACCACGCCGACCGGCAGCGCCAGCGCGCCTCGCCGAACGCTCTTTTCCGCATCCCATACCAAGAGACCAGCATGAAAAACCTCTCCATCAAAGCCTCGCTCGTCGCGCTGATGAGCGCCATCATCGTCGTCGTAGCGATCTCGTCCGCCATCGCCCTGCAGAGCATCCATTCCATAACGGCCTCGGCCGAGAAGGTCGGGAATTTCTGGATCGAGCGCCTGCTGTCCTCGCGGGAGGTGAAGAGCGACTTCGCCGATATGCGCCTCACGCTCGCGCGCCTGGCCATGGTCAACGACGAGGCGGAGTTCAAGGCGGAGATGCAGGCGCTCGACGCCGCCAAGACAAAGCTCGAGGCCTCGATCGTCAAATACGAGGCAGGCGTCTTCTCCCCGACCGGACGGGCGCTCATCACCGAAATCCGCACGCTTGCCGCAAACTACCTCGCCGACAGCGCCCCCTATATCGCTCACGTCAGGAACCATGACCTCGAAGCGGCGCGCACGGCCTTCACCATGGACATGAAGCCGCTCGCCATCCGGACGAACGACAAGATTTCCGAGCTTGTCGCCTTCATCATGACGCAGACCGAAGGCGAGGTCACCGCCGCCGACGAGGCTGCGAGCGACGCCTTCACGCTCTCGCTCTCCATCGCCGCCGTCGCGGTCCTGATCAGCCTTGCCGGCATCTATGTCATCGTCGCGCGCGTCGCCAATCCGATCCAGCGCATCACCGGCGCCATGCGCGGGCTGGCGGGCGGCAATGTCGCGGATGCAATTCCCTTCACCGGCCGGCTCGATGAAATCGGCGCGATGGCGGGCGCCGTGCAGGTCTTCCGCGAAAACGCCATCGAGCGCCTGCGCCTGGAAGAGGAGGCCGAAGCCAGCCGCAGCCTCAGCGAAAAGGAACGCCTGGAGCGCGAGGCGCAGAAGGCACGGGAAGCCGCCGACGTGAAATTCGCCGTCGACAGCCTGGCCGACGGCCTTTCCAGGCTCTCCAACGGCGATGTCTCCTACCGTATCAGCCAGCCATTCACCGCGACACTCGACGCCGTGCGAAGCGATTTCAACGGTTCGGCCGAGAAGCTGCAAACGGCGCTCGGCCGGGTTGCCGAAAACGCCCGCGGGATCGAAGCCGGCTCGAACGAGATCCGCTCCGCCGCCGACGATCTCGCCAAGCGCACCGAGCAGCAGGCCGCCGCCGTCGAGGAAACAGCCGCCGCGCTCGAGGAAATCACCACCGTCGTGAAGGACACCGCCAAGCGCGCCCACGAGGCGGGCCAACTGGTCGCCGGCGCACGCAGCCACGCCGAAGCCTCCGGCGCCGTGGTCCACCGTGCCGTCGGCGCGATGGAGCAGATCGAGAAATCCTCCAACGAGATCTCCAACATCATCGGCGTCATCGACGAGATCGCCTTCCAGACGAACCTGCTTGCGCTCAATGCCGGCGTCGAGGCCGCGCGGGCCGGCGAGGCCGGCAAGGGCTTTGCGGTCGTCGCCCAGGAAGTGCGCGAGCTCGCCCAGCGCTCGGCCAATGCCGCCCGGGAAATCAAGACGCTGATCGTCGCCTCGAAGACCCAGGTTCAGGAAGGCGTGCAGCTTGTCGGCGACACCGGCCGTGCGCTGGAGACGATCGTCACCGAGGTGCAGGAGATCAATCGCCATGTCAGCGCCATCGTCGAGGCGGCGCAGGAACAGTCCTCCGGACTCCAGCAGATCAACACCGCCGTCAACCAGATGGATCAGGACACCCAGAAGAACGCCGCGATGGTGGAGGAGACCACCGCAGCCACCCACAGCCTGTCGCGCGAAGTAGTCTCGCTCAACGAGCTGCTGGCCCAGTTCAAGCTTTCCGGCGCGCCGCGCGCGGCCCCGCCGGTCCGCCACGGAGCCGGTTCCGCGGCCGTCTCGCCGGTGCGCGCGCTCGGCCGCAGGCTGGCCGGCGCCTTCGCCGGCAATGCGGCCGTCAAGCAGGACGAATGGGAGGAATTCTAGGCGTCGGGAGAGCGCCTGCCAGGGCGGGTGCCTGAAACAACGGCTGGCGGGGCTTCGGTCCCGCCACCCGAGGCATGGAGGCGGCGGCCGCAGACCGGCCGGTCGAAGCACTTTTAATGGCAACGAGGCGAAGCACGTCCATGCTGACACTTGAAAGCACCACGCCAGCAGAAGAAGGCGCGAACGGCCTGTCGACCCTCCTGGAGGGCACGGCCTCGATGCTGCGCGCCGTCACACGCTTTCGGCCGGAAGAGGATTTCATCCGCTATGCGCTCGATAATTCCGCCATCGTGGCGGTGACGGACGTGCGCGGAACGATCACCTATGTCAACGGCACGTTCTGCGAGATCAGCGGCTATACGCAGAGCGAACTGATCGGCTCCAACCATCGGATGCTGAAGTCCGGCCTGCACGACACGGACTTTTTCCGCGCCATGTATCGCGAGATCGCGCAGGGGCGCATCTGGCACGGCGAGATTTGCAACCGGCGCAAGGACGGCTCGCTCTACTGGGTCGATACGGCGATCGTGCCCCATATCTCGGAAAAGGGGAAGGCCGACAGCTACACCTCCATCCGCTTCGACATCACCGCCCGAAAGCAGCTCGAAGTCGAGTTGCGGGCGAGCAAGGAGCATTTGAAGCACCTCGCCAACCACGATCCGCTGACGGACCTGCCGAACCGGCGGTGCTTCCAGGAGTTTGTCGAGGCGACCGTGGCGCGCCATTCCGGCGCTGGCCGCAGCTTCCACCTCGCCTTGCTGGATGTCGACACGTTCAAGGAGATCAACGATTCCTTCGGCCACCATGCGGGCGACCAACTGCTGCAGACGGTGGCCGCGCGCCTGACCGCGCATTGCCCGCGGGACGGTTTCATCGCGAGGCTCGGTGGGGACGAGTTCGGCATCATCCTCATCGACGCCTCCCCCGCCGCCGCGGCCGCCATCCTCGAAGGCATTCTCCAGAGCCTGCGTCAGCCGATAGAGATCGGCGTAAACACGCGCCGCTCTTCCGCCAGCCTGGGCGTCGCCGTCTTCCCCCGCGACGGGCGGAATTCCGAGGCGCTGATGAAGGCTGCGGACCTTGCGCTCTACCATGCCAAGGCGCTCGGCCGCGACCGCTACGAACTGTTCCAGCCTGCCCTTCGCGAGGCCGCCGAACGACGTTCGGAATTGCTGGTGGAAATCGAGGACGGCTTGCGGCGCGACAGCTTCCTGCTGCACTATCAGCCGATCGTCGCGCGAAACGGCGGACAGATCTCGCTCGAGGCGCTGATGCGCTGGCGGCACCCGCAGCGCGGCCTGCTTACCCCCGGGGCCTTTGAGGAGGGCTTTTCGGATCCCGCGGTTCGCGCCGCGCTTGGGCTATTCATGCTTGAACGGGTCTTCCAGGACTTCTCACGCTCTCCAGCGCGGGATCTACCGTTGGGCCGCATTGCGATGAACCTCACCAATTCCGACTTCCGCTCGGACGCCTTCGTCGACCGGTTCTTTGCACTTTGCACGGAAACAGGGATCAGCCCGCAGCAATTCAGTGTCGAGGTAACCGAGGGCATGTTCCTCGGGTCGCATCAGAAACGCGTGGAGGACGGCCTGCAGCGCCTGCACGACGCCGGGGTCGAGATCGCGCTGGACGATTTTGGGACGGGATACGCATCATTGACGCATCTGCGGCAATTGCCGCTGGACCGGCTGAAGATCGACCGCAGCTTCGTGTCGAACATGGCCACCTCACGGGAGGACCGGGCCATCGTCCGCGGCATCGTCGAGATCGCGCACAGCCTCGGCAAGCTGGTGACGGCGGAAGGGGTTGAGACCCTCGAGCAGGTGGAGCTCCTATGCGCAATGGGCTGCGATCATTTGCAGGGCTGGCACTTCGGCAAGGCATGCGCACCCGACCGTCTGCCTGACGTCCTCTCGTCGTTGGCGTTCTGACGATAGGCTTAGAACGCCAAAAGCCCCCGTGCATTTGTGCGACGGGGGCTTTTGTTGTTTGGTTGCGGGGGCAGGCTTCCACCTTTGTCCTAACTTCCCCCGGTCTGTGCCGGTGTTCCGCCTCCACGAAGTCGAGAATGCCGAACAACTCGCCGCGTAGCTTGGCGTGAACCTCGCCGCGCTTCTCGCCGGGCAGGAGCACGACTTCCTCGATCAGTGAGCGCAGTTCCTCGGCGGCAATGCGGCCATCGTCGTCATCGTGCAGCGCATCCGTGAACCGCTCGACGCGCTTGTGATAGATGCTGGCGATATTGGGATGCACGTCCGGCGTGTCGGGCGGAACCTGCAACTGGCGGGTGACGATTTCAGCCTTCTGCCGTTCCAGCTCGTCCATCCGCGCTTTCATCGAAGGCTGATACATGCCGTCCTCGATGGCCGCGATTATCCCGGCAATGGCCTTCTCGATCTTGTCCAGCGCCCTGCGGTCCTGCTCTCCTTCTGCCCTGCGCGCACGATTGAGGCGGTTCATTTCCTCGGCGAAAGCCCGGACAGTTTCCTCGACAGCACGGCCCGAGATCAGCCGGTCCCTGAGGCCGGACAGCACGCGTTCCTCGATCTTTTCGCGGGTGATGGTCCTGTTGTTGTCGCAGGTGCCGCGCCGGTGATGATTGAGGCAGCCATAACGGTCGCGCATGATGAGACCGTATTTGCCGTAGCAGCAGCCACAGGTCAGCAGGCCGGAAAGAAGGGAAACGGGCCGCTTCTTCTCATGGAGCTTGCGGGCCTTTGCCTTCCTGATGCCATCGACGGTCGCCTCGAACCGGACGGCAATATCCTTCTGCCGCGCGCGAACCGCGTTCCAGAGCTCATCATCCACAATGCGCAGATGCGGAACCTCGGTTCTGATCCATGCAGTTTCCGGGTTGATGCGAGACACGCGCCTGCCGGTGGACGGGTCTTTCACGAACCGCAGCCGGTTCCAGACCAGCACGCCCGTGTAAAGCTCGTTATTGACGATGCCGGTGCCGCGCGAGACATGACCGCGAATGCTGGTATCACCCCATGCCCGACCAAGCGGGCCGGGAACGCCATCGCGGTTCAGATCGACGGCGATGGCCTTGGGGCTTTTACCGGATGCAAACTCGCAAAAAATGCGTAGGACGATCTCGGCTTCCTCGCGGATGATCGCCCTGTCACCACGGATCGGCTCGCCATTGCCGTCCAGCTTTTTCACCACCCTGTAGCCGTAGCAGAGACCACCGCCCGCCTTGCCCTTTTCCACCCTGCCCCGCAGGCCGCGATGAGTTTTCATGGCAAGGTCTTTGAGGAACAGCGCGTTCATCGTGCCTTTCAGCCCGACATGAAGCTCCGAGATTTCGTCCTCGGCCAAGGTGACGATGGTGACGCCCGCGAATTTCAGATGCTTGTAGAGGGTCGCCACGTCCGCCTGATCGCGGCTGATCCGGTCCAGCGCCTCGGCCAGCAGGATATTGA
Organism: Shinella zoogloeoides; assembly: GCF_022682305.1. Classification (NCBI taxonomy): domain Bacteria; kingdom Pseudomonadati; phylum Pseudomonadota; class Alphaproteobacteria; order Hyphomicrobiales; family Rhizobiaceae; genus Shinella; species Shinella zoogloeoides. The sequence continues at coordinate 4,041,651 of NZ_CP093528.1, read as the reverse complement.
ACTCGCCTTGCTGCGCATCGCGCATCAGGCGCTGGATGCCGGGCCGTAGGATCGTGCTGGCACCGGAAATCGCCGCATCCTCATAGGAACCGACGATCTGCCACCGTTCCCGCGCCGCATGTTCGCGGCAAAGCCGGAACTGGTCCTCGATGGACGCCTCGCGCTGGTTGTCAGACGAATAGCGGGCATAGAGGGCTGCGCGGGTCATGGTGTTGGCCTCCGTTGGATTAATCCTTGATGGCATCCTGCGGCATCGGCGGCGCATCCGGTGCCCGGTCCAGAAGCCGGGTGAGATCGCCCCGCCGTGCCGCCCCGGCGTGGGCTTTCATGAAATCAGCGGCGGTTTCCACCGCACCGATCTTCTGCGCAACCGCCGAGACAATCCACTGGTTGAGCGACACGCCGTCCTCATGTGCCAGACGCGCCGCCGTCTCCTTGAGCGACTGCGGCAGTTGCAGCGGGTATTTGTAGCGTTGGGTCTGCGTCATGTGTTCAGCCTCCTGACGATCTCTCCCGGCGTTGCAATGGTAACACCCACCGCAAGCGCCGGGCGGAAATCCTTGACGTTATGCGTCACGATGGCCTCGGCCTGCCCGTTCAGCGCGGCCTCCAACACCATCTCATCGGCGACATCCGACAGCATGGGGCGCGTTCGAAACGAGATATCGACGCCCTCGGATACGGCGGCAAGCGCGCTCATCACCGCTGCGACGTCCTCCAGGCTGTGCGCCGTCGCCTGCCGGATTTCCTCGCGGCTCAGCACCGCCTCATATTCCAGAAACAGCGCCGTCGAGCAAAGCGGTGTCAACATACCTCGATCAACGAACCGCAGGAGCAAGTTGCTCGCCCCGTTCCGGCTGCGGAAGGCAGCCACGATCACGTTGGTGTCCAGAACCAGTCTCATGGCAAACAATATGGGGACATCCCATAAGATGTCAATGTTGCGCCCAACGAAAGAACATGCCCGGCACTGCCACCCACGGGAAATATGGACGAAGCGCGCACCTCTTGGTCAATCCTCATCACCCGCATCCTGTCCGGCCCCATCGCGAAGTGGCGGCCTGTTGTCATTTGCGGCCTGCAACGTCGCGAAATGCTCCCGCGCGATCTGCGTGCCGATTAGCCGGGCGATGGTGAGCACCACCCTGTCGAGCCGCTCGGACGCATCGACCGCATGACCGTCATTCCGCCCATCGGGCGGGCGATTGTCGTTTGCCGGTCTTTCTCGTCCGGGATGTTTCCCATCATCGACCATGGCCCACCTCTACCTCTGGCCGCCATCCGGCAGGATCGGCGACCCAGCGGTCGAGGTCGGATTCCTTCCACCCCGCGCCGTTGGTGCTGATCCTGAACTTTGCAGGGAATGTACCCTCCGCCATCTTGCGATAGATGGTGGACCGCGACAGGCCGGTGCGGGCAAGAACGGTCTTCAGGCGAACGATACGATCTGGTTGACGCATGGCTGATCTGCCTCCTGCTGGTGATTTCTGACGATTGCAGAGGCCAGACAGGCCAGTGAATTATCGTTGTGCAACTGATATTTAGCCAGCGTAGGGCTGTGGCGTAGAAACGGCGGCAAATAGGAAAACCCTACAACCCCGGACCAGCGCCCTGCCGGGGGCGATGCCGTGACGAAGACGGGTTCGGCATCGGGATTACAGCCTGAGTCGGACCTGATGCCGGACTCCTGCTTGCAGTTGGCGCGCAGGGATTCCAGTTGCGGATCACGTTGCGGGCTGCTCACTATGTCGCCGATGAGGGATTTCGTGGGGCTTTGCAGCCCCGTGCCGCTGGGGAGCAAGAACAGGAAACGGCATGACGCCATTGTCGGACGAAGCGCTGCCAGCGCGTCAACGTGAAGTACAGCGCTTGCTGGGGCGATGTCTGCTGCGGTTGCAGCAATACGAGCGCCTGATCAAGGCTATTGTGGCGCATCATGAACTCACCGGGCCGCCTCATGCGTTGGAGACGATCCGGGCGGCGCGGATCGCAGACAGCGCGCGCAAAACACTCGGCACGCTGATCGGCGATCTGCTCGGATCGTATCTTGCACCCAACGAGATCGGCGACACACCCAAGGACCTTCCCGATTGTCCAGCGGAACCCGTTATGGTCAGTTTCCGCATAGGTCTGAGCCTGTCGGACGCGGATTTCGCCCGGCTAAAAAATGAACTCCGGGAACTGGTGGCGCTGCGAAACGACCTTGTTCACCATTTCATCGACCGGCACGATCTATGGAGCGTGGATGGATGCCTTCGCGCCTCTGATGCTCTGGTCGCCGCCTACAGCCGTATTGACCAATACTTCGAACAACTGCGGGGATGGGCGGAACATATGGAGCAAACCCGGCGTCTGGCCGCAGAGTTCGCCCAGTCGGATGCGTTCCGCGATCTGATCGTCAACGGCATCGCCCCGGACAGCACTGTGTTTTGGCCAGTTGCAGGCATCGTCAGCGCCTTGCGGGAGGCCGCCGGTGAATTGGCCGTCGATGGATGGGCATCCATTGCGGAGGCAGGAAGGTGGATTGCCGAGCGGTTCCCGGAACAACTCCCTGCGAAATACGGGTGCAGCAGTTGGCGGCAGGTTGTGCATGAATCGCGAATCTTCGATCTTCGGTACTTCGAGATCAACGGGCAGCGTTCGGCCCGATACCGGGAAAAAGAAGGCACCGCGAACACAGGCTGAAATAGGTTTGCGAGGCGGCAGTCCCGAACGGCAGGTTCCAGGGAAAGTATCGCTGCCATCCGCATTTCCCAAAGTCAGCCCAAATCCGGCGCGCTATTTTACAATCCGATACTTCGGCCTCTGCCGAGGCCGTGACTGAGGGCGAGTTGCCGCCCCAGCCTCATCCCTGAGTCAAAATCCATGCTGATTCCGAGTTGCCTCTTGCGGCCTTCGAGCAAGGATTCCATCTGCGCATCGCGCTCAAGGCCCATCGCCATGTTGCCCATTTCTTTGCGTGCAGCCTTGTAGCCGGAATAGTCACCCGCAGCATATTGCCGGTCGCCGGTCTGTTTGAGGTCCCGCCAGCGTTCCACGAAGCGGTCGGCGCGCAATTCGGGGTTCTGGCGCATCTCGGTTTCCTGTTGCACGGCCTGCCTTGCGGGCATGGCGCGCTCACGATCCCCCGAAGCCACATCCGTGGCAAACGCGGGGTTCCGCTTGTAAACCGCCTCGGCATCGTGGGAACCGTGGGGCCGCAGATCGTTGAAGGCCGCACGGGCCTCGTGCAGTTCCTGCACCTGTCCGGGTGTCGCGGCCATGTCCTGCGCCTGACCCTTGAAGATCGCGTCCACGGCACGGGCATGACGGACAAAAGCCCGGCCACGGGCGCGGCGCAATGCGGCCTCCGCGTCTTCCCCGATCTGCTGCTCCGCCACCGGCTTCCCGGTCCGTTCCCTTTCCCGGCCAGTTCCAGCCTCGGGGCCAGGCACGCCGTCGCCGGGGGAACGCACCCTGTCCAGAATCCCATCGACAGCATCGCGCACCCGTTCCGGTATCAGCCTGCGCATGATCTGGGCAACGCGGGCACGGAAGCTGATGCCGCGCCGCTCGGCATAATCCTGCGCCGGGTCGAACTGCTCGTAATCCGTGGCCATGTCCTTGGCCCGATCCCGCGACAGGGTATTCACCAGCCTGTCCTGACTGGCGAAGTCGTCGCGGCCAAAATGCAGGTCGATGCTGTCGCGGTGCCGCGACAAGGCGACATAGCTACCGTGGGCGTCCATGCCCGGCGTTGCCAGCACATGCGTCCGGTCCACCGTCATGCCCTGCGCCTTGTGGATGGTCGCCGCATAGCCGTGGTCGATGCGGTCGTAGTCTTTCAGGTCGAAAGTGATGGACCGGCCATCGTCAGTCTGCGCCGTCATACTCTGCGCGCTGACTTCCTCGATAGTGCCGAGCGTTCCATTCTTCACGCCAAGCCCGCGCTCGTTTTGCAGGAACATGACGCGATCCCCGGCGGCGAAGCTGCGTTCGCCGCGCTCGACGGTGACGCGCACGTCTTCGCCCAGATCGCCAGCCTCCCGCATCCGGTAGCGGGCCGCCTCGTTGAGCTCCCGCACCTCGGCATTGGTGTGGGTGAGGATGATGCGGCTGCTGTCCGGTTCTGCCTGCCGATTCCGGTCCCAGCCGTCGATCAGATCGTCGCGCGCCTGTTCCCGGCTTTGCGCCGCATGCACCATGCCATGCGCGTCATAGGCATGAATCGCCGCGCCCGTCCTGCCGGTTGCCAGATCGCGGGTGGAATCCCGCTGCCAGTCCTCGCGCTGGCGGCGAACCTCGCCAATCTCCGCGCCACCGTGCCGGTCGTGGATCGAGCGGAAGGCCGCGCCCGCCTCGATGGATTGCAACTGCTGCGGATCGCCAACCAGAACCACCTTTGCGCCAGCCTCGGCGGCATGGGACAACACCCGTTCCATCTGCCGCGTGCCGACCATGCCCGCCTCGTCGATGACAAGCACATCGCGGCTGGTGAGCATGTCGCGGCCATTCTGCCAGCCATGTTCCATGCTGGCGATGGTGCGGGATGCAATGCCCGATCCGCTTTCCAGATTCTCGGCCGCGATGCCGGACAGCGCCACGCCGCGCACCTCATAGCCTGCCGCCTCCCAAGCCTCGCGCGCGACACCCAGCATGGCGCTCTTGCCCGTCCCGGCATAGCCGACAACAGTGCCAAGATCGCGCCCGTCCGTGACATGCGCCAGCGCCTCCGCCTGCTCGCCCGACAGGACAAGGCCACGCTGTTCGGCGCGGGCCAGTGCTGCCTCTCTGTCCCTGCCGCTGACCTCGTGCCGCTCCTTTCCGGCCATCATCTCTGCGGTGCGGTGCAGGCGCTGTTCCGCCTCGATCATATCGCGGGTGGTGAATCTGTCGTCGTCGCGTCCGTCCTGTCCGAGTTCGACCAGATCGGGCGCGTTGCGCATCGCGCCCATCACCTCGTTATACTGCTCGATGCCGTCGCTGTGCCGATGCGCGAACATCGCCATGTCGCGGCGCGTGAAGGTCGATTGCTGCTGCGTGATCGCGTCCAGCGCCACCGATGGATCGGCGATGATCCGGTCGCCATTGTTGCGGGCAATCTCGCGGTGCAGTTCGGCGCGATCCGCTACGTCCAGCCCTTCGCCTTCGATGCGCTGCGCGGGTGCGCCGATCTGGCTTTGCGGTTCCAGTCCGATGCCCTGCGCCTCAAGGCTGCGATGGTCAATCCGCGCGTCGATGTCGAGTTCCGCCAGCCGCTCGTTGACATGTTCGGCCCAGCGTTCCCGCCAGCGCTCGACCATTTCCGTGCGGTTCCAGTTGCGCACCTTCGGGCCGAAACCGTTCTCGTCCACGCTGCGCATGGTCAGCATGACATGGGCATGAGGCTTCGGCATCCCGTCCTCGCCGATGTCCCAATGCACATTGAGGTCCGCGATCATGCCCTGATCGACAAATTCTGCCTGCACGAAGTCGCGGGCAAGCTCGATGCCCTGCGCCCGTGTCATCTCGCGGGGGATGGCAAATTCCACCTCACGAGCAAGCTGGGCGTCCTTGCGGACCTCGAACGCCTCGACATCGTTCCAGAGCCGTTCGCGGTCGCCAAGATGCTCGGGCGCACCCTCTGGCAACATGACCTCGGAATGGACGACACCGCGCTTGGCGGAAAAGTCCTGCACACGGTCGATGCGCTCATCGCGCATCCGCGAGGCCGCGCGGTAGGCGGCGGAAGCCACCGCGCTCGATCCGGCCTTGCGGCCGATGACCTTGACGTGGAGATGATAGATAGCCATGCGGCCATCATCAGCACGGCAAAGCGCACGTCGGAACGACGTATAAGCGCGCCCTCCCTCGAAAAAATCTCGGGATGGACCGGCCCGTGCCACACCGTCCCGGCAACATTACTGCCTTCTGCTGTCCGCGCAACTATCATCGTTGCATCAACAGCTTGTAGGGATGATGGAGGCCGCAATGCGCAAACCACGGGACTATGACGCGGAACTGAAGGCGCTGGAAGACAGGGCGCGGGAATTGAAAGCGCTCAAGGTGACAGGGCTTGGCGAACTGGTGATCGCTACCGGAGCCGATGCCCTCACCGCCGATGAACTGGCCGGTGCGCTCGTCGTGCTGGCCGAAACCAAGGACGCCGGGAAGAGGGAGGCGTGGGCCAAGCGCGGCGCGGCTTTCTTTCGCGGCAAGTCGCGGCGATCTTCATCAGCGCCTGACCGCGACAGTGGCGGCGCTCAAACGCAACCGGGCGGCGCGCAATCGGCATCAGGCGGCGCGGGCGCGACATGACATGCGCACATGGCAGGTCGAACGCCGCAAGCGCACCCGGCATCTGATCGAACTCGGCGGCCTTGTCGTCAAGGCCGGGATCGTAGACCTGACCGGCGACGACCGCGCCATGATCTACGGCGCGATGATCTGGATGGCCGAAAAGCTCAACAGCGAGGACGGTGAACGGGCGCGCGAACTGTGGGCCGAAAAGGGGAAAGAGGCGTTCGCGGTGGAACCTCCGGCGGATACACATGACGGAATCCAGCCGCCGCAGGATCGGGCATGACCGATGGCGGGCGGCGCGGAGACCCAACATATCGCAGCGCCGACCGCCATCGCGCGGCAAGCCGCCATGCTCCGCCCGATGACGCCATGTAAAGCAGCGCATTCACGACCTCGCGCAGGTCCGTCTTGCGGGGGCGGCCGATCCGCTCGGCGTCGGCATCAACGGCTCGACCAGCGCCCACTCCGCGTCCGTCAGGTCGCTTGCGTAGCGACGGCAGCGCGGTTCATAGTGAGGGCGAGCGGTTTCGGTCCAGGGCATAATGATCTCCGTCGAATCTCAGCAATCCGACAGAATCACAACCCGCTGAAATCACTCACCTCTTTTTGGAGCAGACACTAATTTGTCAAAGAGCTGAGGCACCAAGGCCGTTCCTTGCTTGCGGAAATCAGAGGGCGACATCCCAGCAATTTTGCGGAAGCTTTTGTTGAAGGCGCTGAGAGACCCAAAACCGCTATCCATAGCGACATGCAAGATGTTGGCGTCTTTGTTGAGCAGCCTTGCCTGAGCATAAGAAAGGCGCATGAGGTTCAAGTAATCGTTCAATGTCATACCAGTCGACTTCTTGAACTGGCTCATCGCATATTTCGGATGTAGGCCGGCGGCAGCAGCAATGTCGTTACATTCGATGTTATCGAGGAAATGTTCCGCAATGAAAGCAGACATCAGACTGATTTTGCGGGACGAAAATTGCTCCGCAGTTTGAGCCGGAGAAATATCATCTTTGACGCGGGGGACCAATTGGAAAGGTTCGAAACGCACCCGCTCCAGTCGAAGCAGTAACTCGCTCACCGCCTGTTGCGCTCGTAGCGGATCACCCGATCTATTGTAACGGTCCCAGCGTGGAAAATTGGCGACATCTGAAGCGTCTGTTGCCTTAATGAGCAGGGTAGAGCCCGCAATCAGCCGGCGTTGGACTTCGCCTGGCAAACGCAGCCGGAAAAAATGCACCAGAGGAAGATGCGCGCCGGCGTAGATCGGATCAGTGGAAGCGTCGTCCATATGATGCGGCAGTCCGCCCCAAAACAGCGCCATATCGCCAGCGACCAGACGCAGGTCATAGTCAGCCATGCGATAGTGCACCCAACCGCGCATGATAAAATTGACCTCGACCTGCGCATGCCAATGGGGTTGGCGCATAACCAACGGCGGGTGATGAAACGTCTGCAGTACGCTCGGAGTGCCCTCCACACTGTTGGCGTTTAGCTGATAGTAGGTGCGTCCGCTAACCTTACCTTTGGACAAGTTTATCGCCCTTTCGGCCAAGACAGCCGTTGCCCATCCCGTAAAATTCAGGCGCTCCGAGAGGAAGAGCAATCGAAATGGGAGGAATCATGCGCACCATCATCGGGTGTGCCGCGCTGACACTTTTGACCAATTTTAGCGCGAGCACGGCATTCGCACAATCAACGGAAATCAGGATCTGGAGCTGGAATATCGCGGCATCATCGCTGAAAACGACCGCAGCCGAGTACATGAAGCAACATCCAGACGTGAAGATCATCGTCGAGGATTATGGCAACGCGCAGGTTTTTGACAAGACGCTGGCTGGATGCGCCGCAGGCGGTGTTGGCTTGCCTGATATCGTCACCATTCAGAATGGCGACGCGGAAAGCTTCTGGAGCCAGTTTCCAGACTGCTTCACCGACCTGAAGGCTTTGGGTTATACGCCTGAGGTTCAGGCCAAGTTTCCGCAATTCAAGCGGACCGAACTGGAAGTTGGAGACAAGGCTTATGCCATGCCGTGGGACACTGGTCCTGTCGTTATGTTCTACCGGCGCGATCTTTATGAAAAGGCTGGTGTCGATCCCGCCACGATCGTTACCTGGGATGATTTTATCGCCGCCGGCAAGAAGATATCTGAAGCCAATCCGGGCGTGGTGATGAGTCAGGCCGACCTGAATGGCGACGACGAATTCATGCGCATGATCGGTAACGAGCAGGGCTGCAACTACTTCTCGGATGACGGGAGCGAAATCACGATCAACCAGCCTGCCTGTGTTTCAACGCTGGATACGATAAAAAAGCTCAAGGATACTGGAACCATCTCTGCCGCAAAATGGGATGAGAAAATCCAGTCGGTCGTCGCCGGCAAAGTGGCCACCCAAATGTATGGTGGCTGGTATGAGGGCACGTTGCGCACCAATGCTCCTGATTTGGCGGGCAAGTGGGGCGTCTATACCATGCCGAGCGTGACCGCCGATGGCCTGCATGCGGCCAACGTTGGTGGATCGGCTCTGGGTATCACCTCGATTTCCGCGAACAAGGAAGCTGCCTATGCGTATCTGAATTACACGCTTGGCACCAACGAAGGGCAGATCTCCATGCTCAAGGCTTATGGGCTTGTGCCTTCGTTGATCTCGGCCCTCGACGATCCTTATGTGCACGAGAAGCAGCCCTATTGGGGTGACCAAGCCATATGGGTAGACATCCTGTCCGGTCTGCCGAGGATCAGGCCGTCGCGCGGCACGGCTTTCTATCAGGACGCTAAGTCGGCCTACCGCACTGTTCAGGTGAAATATCTTGAAGGCGGATACCCTGATGCCAAGACGGCGCTCGACGATGCGGCCAAGCAGATCTCGTCCGCTACCGGACTGGAAATCGCCCACTAGGTTTGTTGGGTAGTCAGGTCTTCTCCCGCCTGACCCTAGCCGCGCAATCCCGCATTTTTGCGGGATTGCAGCGTGCTGCAGAAAATAACCTTTGGGCTCCAAAAAACTAAAGGAGACGACATGCGCAGCAACAACCGCACAGCTTACGCATTTCTGCTGCCCTACCTATTGATCTTCTTGGCTTTCTGGGTTTGGCCAATCATCAATTCATTTATTATCTCGCTACACGTGACGCGGGTGAACCCTTGGAGGTTTGCGCCGCTGGCAAACTGGTCGCGGCTGTTCAATGATCCAGACTTTTTTAACGCGCTGAAAAACACGCTGCTGATCCTGGTTATCCAGGTTCCGATAATGATCGCGCTGGCGACGTTGATGGCGGTGCTGCTGAATTCGCAGGCGCTCAAGGCCCGCGGTCTGTTCCGTTTTGCTTTTTTTGCGCCAATCGTCGTTGGTGAAGTCGCGTATGCGGCTGTTTTCAGGCTCATGTTCACCGACGATTTCGGTGTCGTCAACAAACTGCTTGAAACAGTAGGGATCGGCGGCATTAGCTGGTTTACGAGCCCAACCGCAGCAATGGCTGTCATTATTATGGCGGTCACCTGGCGCTGGGCAGGCTATAACGCGATCATCATCCTTGCTGGTCTGCAATCTGTTCCTGAAGACGTCTACGAAGCGGCAACGCTCGAACGGATATCCAAGGTAAAACAGTTCTTCTATATCACGCTGCCGCTACTGAAACCGATTATCACCTTCTGCGCTGTGATGTCGATCATTGGCGCTATGCAGCTCTTTGCCGAACCTTTCCTGATCACGGACCGTGGCGGACCAGGGTCAGCGACCGAAACGCTCGGTGTGCTGCTTTATCGGCAAGGCTTCACCTCGGGCAACTTTGGTTATGCCTCAACCATCGCGTATGCAATCGCTGCGTTGGCTGTGGTGATCTCAATGGTTCAACTTTGGCTGACTAGGGAACCGAAATGAGCAAGTCTAGACAACAGCGACTGCGGGCCATTGGCCTGCACGCACTACTCATCCCGCTCGCGCTAATCTGGGTGTTCCCGTTATGGATGATGGCAGTGTTCGCCACATTGCCCGACCACGCGATCTTTTCGCCCAACATTGTTCTGTGGTTTGGCACAAGCTTCTTCGACAATATCAGCAACCTGCAGGCAGATACCGATTTTCTGCGCGCCATGTTCGTATCGATTGTCGTCGGCATCATCTATACCATACTGTCAGTCATGCTGACGGCCATGGCCGGGTGGGCACTGGTGCGGTACCGGTTCTTTGGCAAATCACTGGTACTGGCCATTCTTCTAGGCACGATAACGTTGCCCTATTTCGTCGTCGTGATCCCGCAGTTTGTGATGGTTGCGCGCGATTTCGGGCTGGGCAACACTTGGTTTGCTTTGATCGGTCCGCCGCTATTCTACTCGCTCGGCGTTCTTTTCATGCGACAGGCTTTCACGATGATGCCCGCCGAGCTTTTCGACGCAGCTCGTGTCGAAGGTGTCAGCGAATGGCGCATCTTTTTCCGTGTCGCTCTGCCTCTGGCCCGACCAACGATGGCGGCGCTGTCGATCATCCTCTTCCTCTACAGCTGGAACAACTATCTGTGGCCGCTGCTGATCTCCAGTGATCGTACCATGTTCACTGCGCCGGTCGCACTGGGTAGCCTCATTGGGCCGAGCAAGGTCAGTTGGGGTGGCATCATGGCAGGAGCAGTGCTTCTAACCGCTCCGATGATCGCCGTTTTTCTTCTTTTGCAACGTCATTTCGTGGCCGGCATCACTGCAGGCGCGGTCAAGTAGGGATTGGAACCATGGTTGGTCTTTCGCTCAAATCAGTCGTTAAGCGCTACGGCGCGATAGAAATAGTCAAGGGTGTCGATATCGAGATCGCCTCTGGTGAGTTCGTTGTTTTCGTCGGCCCATCTGGCTGCGGCAAGTCTACTCTGTTGCGCATGGTCGCGGGCCTGGAGGATATTAGTAGCGGCGAGATGCGCATCGGCGATCGCGTCGTCAATGATGTCGAGCCGGCCGACCGTGGTATAGCCATGGTGTTCCAGTCCTATGCGCTTTACCCGCATATGACCGTCGGCCAGAATCTCGCCTTCGGTCTGCGCATGAACGGTAACCCGGAAGAAGACACCAATCGCCGGGTCAAGCACGCCGCAGAGATATTGCAGATCGGTCACTTAATGGAGCGCCGCCCAAAAGCGCTATCAGGTGGCCAGCGCCAACGAGTTGCTATCGGACGCGCGATCGTGCGGGAGCCGCAAGTATTCTTGTTCGATGAGCCGTTGTCCAACCTTGACGCGGAGCTCAGGGTGCAGATGCGCGTCGAGATCGCGAGGCTGCACAAGGAGCTGGGCGCGACCATGATATACGTTACCCACGACCAGACCGAAGCGATGACGCTGGCGGATAAGATCGTCGTCCTGCGCGGTGGTAATGTAGAGCAGATTGGCCGCCCGCTAGACCTTTATGACAATCCGGCCAACATGTTTGTTGCCGGTTTCGTCGGCTCGCCGAAGATGAACTTCCTTGCCGCGAGAGTAGTCAATGCGGCTGCCGGCGCTGTGACCGTTGAGCTGGTCAACCAAGGCGGCGCACACCTGACCCTGCCTCTGAAGGACATACCGACGCCGGGAACGGATGTAATTTTGGGGCTGCGGCCGGAGCATTTTGCTTCTGCCGGCGCGGGTGATTGTGACATCGTGCTCAACGTTGATGTTGCCGAGCATCTCGGCGCCACAAGCTATGTCTATGTTGGCACGGGAACAAAAGAGCCGCTGATTATCGAACGCCACGAATTCCGTTACGTCGACGATAAGCGCCTCACGGTTGGTATCCCGGCGAAACGCGCTCTATTGTTCGCCAAGAATGGCGCGCGCCTCTACTAACAAAGGACGAGCCTAGAGAGCAGGGCATCGTCCAGCATTTTCGCATCGACTATGGCACTGTCATAATAGATACGAAGATCAAAACATTACCTATTCGAAATGCGTTCTTTGCCATGCAGAGTAGTTCTGCCATGGCACTCTTGTGTCTGCAAAAAACATGAAGGGATGAATTAGATACTATGCGTGCGGTGCAAAAAATATCTGATGACTGGGTATTCCACGATCATTTCGTTCCTGAATTGATCGCGGAACTGTGGGATGGTGAGGCAGTTTCATTGCCACACAATGCAGTGAAACTTCCCTTCAACTATTTTGACGAGAAGTGCTATCAGCACGCATTCATCTATCAGAAGAAGCTGCCATGGCAGACGGCGTTCGAAGGTAAGGAAGTTGTCCTGCGTTTCGATGCCGCTATGGCCGACGCCGTCGTCTGCCTGAACGGCAAACAAGTGGCCGCACATAAAGATGGCTATACGCCGTTCGAGGCCAGGCTGACTGACCTGCTGGTGAACGGCGATAATCTGATTACGGTCAAGATCGACGGCAGCGAGAACCCGGAAATTCCGCCGTTCGGCGGGATGATCGACTATCTGACCTATGCTGGCATTTACCGCGATGTGTGGCTTGAAATCCGGTCCTCAGTCTCGATTGCCAAGATGAAGGTCGAGACAGGCAATGTGCTTGAAGCGGCCAAGTCGGCATCGGTTCGCTGCTGGTTTGACAATCCTCAAGACCTCCCACTTGAAGGCGTTGTCGTTGCGACGCTTAAAGATGGAGAGGGTAGCGCTATAGTTGCCGTATCGGCTCCGCTCGACGGCGCATCGGCGCTGTTGCGGTTTGATAACCTGACCGGTCTTGCTCTGTGGGATATCGACAATCCGGTTCTCTATGAGATTTCCGTCGAACTTACGACAACCTCCGGCACCGATCAGATTTCGAGCAAGTTTGGTTTCAGGACTGCCGAATTTACCCCGGACGGCTTTCTTCTGAACGGCAAGCCTCTGAAGCTGATGGGACTCAATCGCCATCAGTCATTTCCCTATGTTGGTTACGCCATGGGCCGGTCAGCACAGGAACAGGATGCCGAACTGGTGAAGCGGGTGCTGAAGTGCAATGTCGTGCGCACCTCGCACTACCCACAATCCACTTACTTCCTCGACCATTGCGACCGCATTGGTCTGCTCGTGTTCGAAGAGATCCCGGGCTGGCAGCACATTGGCGGCCCCGCCTGGAAGGCGGAGTCGGTCGAGAATGTCCGCCGTATGATAGAGCGCGACTGGAACCATCCCTCGATCATTATCTGGGGCGTTCGCATCAATGAATCGCAGGACGATCATGACTTCTATACCGAGACCAATCGCCTTGCTCGCGAACTTGACCCGACCCGCCAGACGGGCGGTGTTCGCTATATCGATGAAAGCGAGTTGCTTGAAGACGTTTATACGATGAACGACTTCAGTCAGGGCTCCGAAGAACTGCCCGGCAACAACCGCCCACACGTCGCGCTGCGCAACCAGCGCGAGGTAACCGGACTATCAAAGGTGGTTCCCTATCTGGTGACCGAATTCAACGGCCACATGTATCCAACGAAACGAACTGACCAGGAGCAGCGTCAGGCCGAGCATGTTTCACGCCATTTGCGTGTGCTTGATGCGATGCATGGCGACCCGAACGTTTCAGGTTGCATCGGCTGGTGCATGTTCGACTACAACACCCACCAGGAATTCGGCTCAGGCGATCGCATCTGTTATCATGGCGTTATGGACATGTTCCGCGAGCCGAAGTTCGCGGCCTATGCCTACATAAGCCAATGTGACCCCTCCGATGAAGTCGTCTTGAAGCCTGTGACCTATTGGGCGCGAGGAGAGCGCAATATTGGCGGCGTGCTGCCGTTGATCATTTTGACCAATTGCGACGAGATCGAGTTTCGCTACGGCAACCAGTTGTCCAAGCGGGCAGGGCCTGATCGCCAGAACTATCCGCATTTGCCGCACCCGCCGATTGTCTTTGACGAGCGCCACTTCCGGCCTGAAGAGATGGGCCTTTGGGGTTCGAGTTGGCAGGACGGAACATTGGTTGGCTACATAAACGGCGAGGCAGTCAAGGCAGTTCAGATGTCTTCAGCTCCTGTGCCGACGACGCTGCAGGTCGAGGCAGATCAGACCAGTCTGAACGCAATGGAAAGAGATACTGTGCGCGTTATCGCGCGCGTTCTCGATCAGACCGGCAATGTCCTGCCGTATCTCGAAGGGTCGATGGAGGTCGATGTTGCGGGTCCCGCAATACTTCTTGGACCGAATATCGTTCCCATTCGTGGTGGCATCGTCGGGTTCTGGCTACAGGCGAATGGCGAGCCGGGAGACATCGATATTGGTGTTTACTGGCCGGGTTTGGGCGGGGAACGCATCCGTGTTGTGTCCGTCGGACTGTAGCTTGGCAAACACCCCGGCGCTTTCCTGTCCGGGTGACGTTGCCCCCTTGAATGCCCTCGGTTTGAACTGGACTCCGTCGAAAGGAGACGGAGATGAAGAGAAGCCGGTTCACGGAAGATCAGATCATCGGCGTGCTGAAGGAGCACCAGGCGGGAATCCCGACTGCAGAGCTGTGCCGCAAGCACGGGATCTCGGAGGCAAGCTTCTACAATTGGCGTAACCGCTATGGCGGCATGGAAGTGTCGGACGCCCGGCGGCTGAAGAGCCTCGAGGACGAGAACCGCAGGCTGAAGAAGCTGCTAGCGGAATCGATGTTGGACGTCGCGACGCTGAAAGAAGCGCTGGGAAGGTTCTGACGCCCAGGACAAGGAAGCGCTTCGTGGCTTGGGCGATCGAAGAGAAGTGCTATTCGCAGCGGCGTGCCTGCGGTCTGATCGGGCTCGACCCGAAGACCTACCGCTATGCGTCGCGGCGACCGGACGATGCCGCCGTGCGGACGCGGCTGAAGGAGCTGGCGCTTGAGCGGCGGCGGTTCGGCTATCGGCGGCTGCACATCCTACTGCGGCGGGAAGGCATCGAGCTGAACCACAAGAAGCTGTTCCGGCTCTACCGGGAAGAGCGGCTGACGGTGAAGAAGCGCGGTGGTCGCAAGCGGGCGCTGGGCACGCGGGCGCCGATGACGCTGCCGCAGGGACCGAACCAGCGGTGGAGCCTGGACTTCGTCTGCGACATGCTCGCCGATGGCAGACGCTTCCGCATCCTGGTGGTGGTCGACGACTTCACCCGCGAGTGCCTGGCGCTCGTGGTCGACACGTCACTGTCGGGCATGCGGGTGGCGCGGGAACTGGACTCCATCGTCGAGACGCGCGGTCGGCCGCTGATGATCGTCTCCGACAACGGTACCGAACTGACGTCGCGAGCGATCTTGCAGTGGCAGGAGGACCATCGCGTCGAGTGGCACTACATCGCGCCCGGCAAGCCCACCCAGAACGGCTTCGTCGAGAGCCTGAACGGCCGCTTCCGCGACGAATGTCTCAACGAGCACCTGTTCCGCGGCATGGCTGCTGCACGCCGTATCATCGAACAATGGAGGATCGACTATAACGAACACCGGCCGCACACGAGCCTGCGTGGCCTCACGCCAAACGAGTGCAACCCGGTCCAGATCGAACCACAAGGAGAACAGAGTCCAGTTATGAACGAGGGCTGATCGGGGGCAACGTCACGGGGCTTTGTGTTGTTTGCCGATTTCGGTGTAAGCTGTTGTTACACTTCGATTTCTAGCGAATTATGACAGAAGTGGTTGCGGGGGCAGGATTTGAACCTGCGGCCTTCAGGTTATGAGCCTGACGAGCTACCGGGCTGCTCCACCCCGCGTTATTCGTTTTGTTTTGCATGCAAAAGGGCCGCTTTGAGGGCGGCCCGTTATCGGCTTGGGCCGAGGATTGTTTTGAGAAGACTGATTGATTGCCTTTAGCAGACCTGGCAGCGACCTACTCTCCCGCGTCTTAAGACGAAGTACCATTGGCGCTGGGGCGTTTCACGGCCGTGTTCGGAATGGGAACGGGTGCGGCCACCCCGCCATAACCACCAGGTCGGCTAAGGGCAATCAATTGAGAAGCTGGTAGAAGGGGTTACCTTCGTTTGTCTTTGTTTGTGAACACGCCTGGCATCACCGCCTCTTCTTGAGGCTGGTGAGCATGAACAATGAGAACGATCAAGCCAATCGAGCTATTAGTACCGGTAAGCTTCACACATTGCTGCGCTTCCACACCCGGCCTATCAACGTGGTCGTCTTCCACGGCTCTCAAGGGAATACTCGTTTTCAGGTTGGTTTCCCGCTTAGATGCCTTCAGCGGTTATCCATTCCATATATAGCTACCCTGCTATGCCCTTGGCAGGACAACAGGTCCACCAGAGATATGTCCATCCCGGTCCTCTCGTACTAGGGACAGATCCTGTCAATATTCCTACACCCACGGCAGATAGGGACCGAACTGTCTCACGACGTTCTGAACCCAGCTCACGTACCGCTTTAATTGGCGAACAGCCAAACCCTTGGGACCTGCTCCAGCCCCAGGATGCGATGAGCCGACATCGAGGTGCCAAACAACCCCGTCGATATGGACTCTTGGGGGTCATCAGCCTGTTATCCCCGGCGTACCTTTTATCCGTTGAGCGATGGCCCTTCCACGCGGGACCACCGGATCACTATGACCGACTTTCGTCTCTGCTCGACTTGTCAGTCTCGCAGTCAGGCGGGCTTATGCCATTGCACTCGACGACCGATTTCCGACCGGTCTGAGCCCACCATCGCGCGCCTCCGTTACTCTTTCGGAGGCGACCGCCCCAGTCAAACTACCCACCATACACGGTCCCGGATCCGGATAACGGACCGCGGTTAGACATCCATGACGATAAGGGTGGTATTTCAAGGATGGCTCCACAGAAACTGGCGTCCCTGCTTCAAAGCCTACCACCTATCCTACACATGCCGACACGAATGCCAGTGTAAAGCTATAGTAAAGGTGCACGGGGTCTTTCCGTCTAACCGCAGGAACCCCGCATCTTCACGGGGAATTCAATTTCACTGAGTCTGCGTTGGAGACAGCGGGGAAGTCGTTACGCCATTCGTGCAGGTCGGAACTTACCCGACAAGGAATTTCGCTACCTTAGGACCGTTATAGTTACGGCCGCCGTTTACTGGGGCTTCGATTCAAAGCTTGCACCTCTCCTCTTAACCTTCCAGCACCGGGCAGGCGTCAGACCCTATACGTCGTCTTGCGACTTCGCAGAGCCCTGTGTTTTTGATAAACAGTCGCTACCCCCTGGTCTGTGCCACCCCAAAACACTTGCGTGCCTTGGGGTCACGCTTCTTCCGAAGTTACGCGTGCAATTTGCCGAGTTCCTTCAACGCAGTTCTCTCAAGCGCCTTGGTATGCTCTACCTGACCACCTGTGTCGGTTTCGGGTACGGTCTATACGGTGGAGCTATTTCCTGGAACCGCTTCCCTGCCCACCCAATCCAATAAGGATGAACAAGTTACGCAATCCGTCACTACCACCAGGCCCACGAATATTAACGTGGTTCCCATCGACTACGCGTGTCCGCCTCGTCTTAGGGGCCGGCTAACCCTGCTCAGATTAACTTTAAGCAGGAACCCTTGGTCTTTCGGCGAGGGAGTCTCTCACTCCCTTTATCGTTACTCATGTCAACATTCGCACTTCCGATACCTCCAGAGGCCCTCACGGGTCCTCCTTCGCAGGCTTACGGAACGCTCCGCTACCACTGGACTTGCGTCCAATCCTCAGCTTCGGTGCATGGCTTTAGCCCCGTTACATTTTCGGCGCAAAACCCCTTAATTAGACCAGTGAGCTGTTACGCTTTCTTTAAATGATGGCTGCTTCTAAGCCAACATCCTGGTTGTTTTGGGAGTCTCACATCCTTTCCCACTTAGCCATGACTTGGGGACCTTAGCTGGAGGTCAGGGTTGTTGCCCTTTTCACGACGGACGTTAGCACCCGCCGTGTGTCTGCCGACTAGTACTCCTCGGTATTCGGAGTTTGGTTAGGATCAGTAAGACGGTGAGTCCCCATAGCCCATCCAGTGCTCTACCCCCGAGGGTATTCGGTCGACGCTCTACCTAAATAGATTTCGCGGAGAACCAGCTATCTCCGAGTTTGATTGGCCTTTCACCCCTAGCCACAAGTCATCCCAATCTATTGCAACAGATGCGGGTTCGGTCCTCCAGTTGGTGTTACCCAACCTTCAACCTGCTCATGGCTAGATCACTCGGTTTCGGGTCTAATGCAACTAACTGAACGCCCTGTTCAGACTCGCTTTCGCTGCGCCTACACCTACCGGCTTAAGCTTGCTAGTTACACTAAGTCGTTGACCCATTATACAAAAGGTACGCCGTCAGCCTTGCGGCCTCCGACTGCTTGTAGGCAACCGGTTTCAGGTTCTATTTCACTCCCCTTGTCGGGGTGCTTTTCACCTTTCCCTCACGGTACTTGTTCGCTATCGGTCATGCACGAGTACTTAGGCTTGGAGAGTGGTCTCCCCATGTTCAGACAGGATTTCACGTGTCCCGCCCTACTCAAGGACAATGCCTGTTCTACGTGTACGGGGCTATCACCCGCTAAGGCCGGACTTTCCATTCCGTTCCACTTTATTCAGCATTGCCACTGGCCTGGTCCGCGTTCGCTCGCCACTACTTGCGGAGTCTCGGTTGATGTCCTTTCCTGCAGGTACTTAGATGTTTCAGTTCCCTGCGTTCGCTTCTTACCCCTATGTATTCGAAGGTAAGATACCTTATTTCAATGCTTGGAAACCTGAACTGTTGTCCTCACGGCCGAAGGCCTGCGGACGGCGCGCCGGATAACCGGCGACGGCCTCTGGCCTTGCGAAGTCTTCGACTTCGTTTGCCCAAAAGCCAACAGAACAGATTTTCCAAGCATTTAAGGTGGGTTGCCCCATTCGGAGATCCATGGATCAAAGCTCATTCGCAGCTCCCCACGGCTTATCGCAGCGTATCACGTCCTTCATCGCCTGTGCATGCCAAGGCATCCACCAATTGCCCTTACGACACTTAATCGTTCTCATTGTCTATGCTCACCATCTAGCCGCCATCCCAACAGGAATGCCGGCGGGCAGGGCTA